>CBIHPE010000040.1:0-20793 GCA_966212015.1 uncultured Frankiales bacterium
ACCCCTCGGCTGGGGCGTCCCTCGGGACGACGACGGCGTCCGCAGCAGCAGCTCGCGCCCGTCGGGGAGGAAGGCCTGCAGCCACGACCTGGAGCCCAGGTCGACGCGGCTCGGCACCCGGACAGGCAGCACCTGGCCGCGGTCGAGTCCCGCCTGGACCCCGCTGACCACGCGCGTCGAGAGCGTCGCCGTGGCGACCAGCCCCGCTAGGGGCACGAGGCAGAAGCCGAGAGCCACGCTCCCGCTCGCGTCCTCGTCGAGCCAGAGGGTGCAGCCGAGCCCGATGATGAGCAGCGTGAGCAGCGGGATGAGGGCCAGCACGTAGCAGGACGAGCGCAGCCGCTGGAACGCCCGGTCGGGGCGCGCCCACCTCACGACGGCAGGCACCTCGGGCGTCTCCCCGACGGGCGGCAGCACCGCGGCCAGCAGCTGCCCCACCCGCCGGCGGTTCGGCAGCCACAGGGCGAGCACCGGCAGCACGGCAACCACCAGTCCACCGGCGAGGAACGTGACCCGGATGCCCAGCTCGGTCTCGTTGCCGTCGAGCTGGGGCACGAAGCCCGCCGACAGCAGCAGCACGGCCGACGCCCACACCGCGGTGCAGCCGATGACCACGGTGGCTCGACGCAGTGCTCCGCCGTGCCTGAGGTCAGGCAGCTCGCTGCGAACCACGGTCCCGGTCACGTCCTGAAGTGTGCCCGACCCGCGCGATCAAGGGGGGTCAGCGGGCGGACAGCTCGCGGTAGTCGCGGGCCGGCTCGCCGACGTAGATCTGCCGCGGGCGCCCGATCTTCGTGGCCGGGTCCTCGATCATCTCGCGCCACTGGGCGATCCAGCCGGGGAGCCGGCCGAGCGCGAACAGCACCGTGAACATCTCGGTCGGGAAGCCGAGCGCCTTGTAGATGACGCCGGTGTAGAAGTCGACGTTCGGGTAGAGCTTGCGTGAGACGAAGTACTCGTCGTTGAGCGCGACCTCCTCGAGCTGCTTCGCGAGGTCGAGGAGGGGGTCCTGCACCTCGAGCGAGTCGAGCACGTCCTGGGCGACCTTCTTGACGATGGCCGCGCGGGGGTCCCAGTTCTTGTAGACGCGGTGCCCGAAGCCCATCAGCTTGACGCCGGGCTCCTTGTCCTTGACCCGCTGCACGAACGCGGCGATGTCGCCGCCGTCGGCGTGGATCTGCTCGAGCATCTCGAGGACGGACTGGTTGGCGCCGCCGTGCAGCGGGCCGAACAGCGCGGAGACGCCGGCGCTGATGGAGACGAACAGGTTCGCGTTCGAGGAGCCGACCATGCGGACGGTGGACGTGGAGCAGTTCTGCTCGTGGTCGGCGTGCAGCAGGAACAGCAGGTTCAGCGCCTTGGAGGCGACCGGGTTGACGACGTAGTCCTCGGCGGGGACGCCGAACGTCATGCGCAGGAAGTTGTCGACGTACCCGAGGTTGTTGTCCGGGTAGAGGAACGGCTGACCGATCGACTTCTTGTGGGCGTAGGCCGCGATGGTCGGCATCTTCGCCAGGAGGCGGATCGTCGAGGACTCGACGTGCTCGGGGTCGAACGGGTCGAGGCTGTCCTGGTAGAAGGTCGACAGGGCGGCGACGGCGCTCGAGAGGACGGCCATCGGGTGGGCGTCGGTCGGGAAGCCGCTGAAGAACTCGCGCATGTCCTCGTGCAGCATCGTGTGCCGGCGGATCTTCGCCTTGAAACCGGTGAGCTCCTCCTCGGTGGGGAGCTCGCCGTAGATGAGGAGCCAGGCGACCTCGAGGAAGCTGGCGTGCTCGGCCAGCTGCTCGATGGGGTAGCCGCGGTAGCGCAGGATCCCCGCGTCGCCGTCGATGTAGGTGATGGCGCTCTTGCAGCTGGCCGTGTTGACGAAGCCGACGTCCAGCGTGACCTGGCCGGTGCTGGCGAGGAGCTTGCTGATGTCGAGACCGGACGGCTCCTCGGTCCCCTTGACGGTCGGCAGCTCGATCACGCCGTTGGGGGTCTCCAGCTTGACGTCGGTCACGTCTTCATCTCCTGTGGTGCAGGTCTTCACGGTCATCGGGGTCCGATCATTCTCGCTGATGCGAGCGGCCGCCGCCCAGGGAGGTCGGCGGCCGCTCGTCAGCGGGCGCGGATCAGCCGGTCCAGTAGCCCGTCACGTAGGCCACGAGGTCGGCCGGGGCCGCGGCGTTGCGGAACCGGATCGAGCCGTTCTTCCCGATCGGGACCACCACCAGGTTGGGCGTCGGGCCTCCCGGCGTCACGTTGAGGTCGGTGACCGTCGGGACGGCCGAGCCGCTCTGGGGTGTGGCGTAGGCGGCGAAGTACGTCCGCTGCGCGGCGTTCAACCCGGTCAGGTTGAGCACCACCGAGGTGGCGTCGTCGGGCACGACACCCACGCCTGCGACGTGCACGTCCCGCACGGCGCCCGCGGGCACCTTCCCATTGGTGATCCGGTAGGCGAAGCGCGTGTCGAGCTCCTTCACCGGCGTCACCGGCACGAACGCCGCGCCGCCGGACGGCACGTACCAGCCGAGCAGGTCGACGACGACGTGCGTGGCCCCCGTGCTCTTGATGCGCAGGGCCCCGCTGCTGCTCAGCTTCGCCACGACCATGGTGGTCGAGTCGGTGGCCTTGTTGAGAGCCACGCTGACCGTCGCCGGTGCCGTCGCCGCGAGCGGCTGGGGGAACCCCGTCAGCGACCCGGTCGCGCCTGGCGCGACCCCTGTCACCTGGAGGGCGACGGCCGTGGCGTCCGCGGGGACGCCCGCAGGGGTCAGGTCACGCGTGCCGCCGGCGGGGATGAGGCCGCCCGTCTTGCGGGTGTCGAGCACGCGCCGGGGGGTCGTGGGCACGAACGTGCTGCCGTCGAGGCCCTTCCGGTAGTAGCCCTGCAGCTCGAGGGCGACCGTGACGCTGCCCGCGGTGTTGCGCAACCGCAGCTTGCCGCCCTGGCCGAGCGGCACGACGGCGAGGTTGGACGCCGACTTGCCGGCCCGGGTGTTGAGGACCGTGCTGCCCGGGACCGTCGCCCCCGTCGCGTAGGCCTTGACCTCGGACGCGGCCGTCGGGCCCGTGGCGCTCACCCCGACCAGGACGCTGGTGGCGTCCGCCGGGATGCCGTGCGTTCCCGCAGCGACGACGTCCGCGACTCGACCGGCACCGAGGACGGCTCCGCCCAGCTTGACCGGCGTGACCGGCGTGTAGCTCTGCAGCCGCGAGTCGAGGGTGGTCGAGACGTTGACGACCTGAGCCTTTGCCGCGTCCGTGTTGTGCAGGTGCAGGAGGAGCAGCCCGAGGTTGTCGGTGTCGGCCCCGGCGGCGTCGCCGACGACGTCCAGCGCCGTCGACGGGTCGTCCGGGCTGAGCAGCGTGTCCTCGGTCTGCGGCGTCACCGACACAGCCGGGTGGGCGGTGTCGAACGTCAGCGGGCCGACCGTGTCGATCGTCGACCTCAGGTCGTCGAGGCTGAGCGTCGTGACGGTGTAGTCGATCCGGGTCCGGTCCGCCGGGAGCCCGAGGGCCGCCAGCGAGACGGGCAGGATCATCGCGTTGGTGTCGATGAGGTTGGTGTCGATCGCCGCGTCGGCAGAGTTCAGCGGCTCGTCGTCGACGATGTCCCCGGTCGCGTAGTCATAGGTCTCCGCGACGTAGACGTCGGTGTCCGGGGAGTAGCGCGTGACGTCGATCTCGCGGTCGGGGCTGCCGTTCCCGTCGGTGTCGATCGTGACGATGTAGCCGATCTCGCCGACGACCCCGCTCGAGGTCGGGTTGTAGGCCGGGTTGTAGACGTTGCCCCGGGTGGTCAGGGCGATGCCCACCATCCCGTTCGAGACGGCCGCCCCGACGTACTGGAGGTCACCTGCCCTCTCGCTGGGGAAGTTGAGGCACCCGTCGAGCTGGCCCGGCAGGCAGCTGCTGAGAGCCGGGCTGCTCGCCTGCAGCTGGAAGCCGCCGACGAGGCTCTGCACCGCGTCCACGTCTCCCGGCGTCCCGTTGTCGACGGGCGATCCCGTGAGGGGCAGGGTGCCGGTCGCCAGGTCGTGCGGCCCCTTCAGCAGGTGCAGGCTGGAGGGCGCGGACATGGTCGACGCCGGCCGCGGCGCGACGGCCGCGGGCAGCTTGAGGGTGACGCCGCCACCGACCGGGGTGAGCAGGATGCGCCCGTTCTCCTCGGCGAGGAAGGCCCGGTCGAGGTCGCCCTGCTGCAGCTCGATCGTCGGGTCGGGCGTCTTGCGGAGCGCCGCCTTCGACGACACGGTCATCGCGACCGTGAACGTCGCCGTGCCTGGGCTGTCACCTGTGGCGGCAGGCACCGCGACCGAGGAGGCCGAGGGCACGAAGGTCACGCCAGGCACGTCCTCGGCAGACGCGTAGCTCAGGTCGTAGGTCCTCGAGCTGTTGCCGTAGTTCTCGACCTTCACCGTCTTGGTGCGGGTCGTCGCGCCCGTGACCGCGACCGGCCCGAAGCCGAGGCCGACGGCGCCCGGGTCGCTGGTCACGAAGGCCACCACGCTGCCGGAGGCGGCGTTGAGGGCGTCGACCCGGCCCGTGCCGACGCGCGTGACGCCGTACTCGGTGCCGGCGCCGTGCCCGTCGTTCGTGAGGACACCGGAGGCGGTGTTCATGATGGCCGCCTTGATCTCCTCAGGGGACCAGGCCGGGTGGGCTGCCTTCACCAGCGCGGCGATGCCGGCCGTGTGCGGCGTCGCCATCGAGGTCCCGCTCTCGTCGAGCCCCTCGTTGCCGGTGCCCGAGTTGGCCGAGAACGTGTGCAGGCCGGGCGCCCCCACGTCCGGCTTCAGGTAGCCGTCGGAGGGCGTGTAGCCGCGCGAGGTGAAGTCAGCGATCTTGTCGGTGCTCGCCAGGTCGACGACCTTCGCGCCGTTGGCGGAGCCTGCGCGGTAGGCGAACCCGAACGTCGCCGTGACCGTCTTGCCGGCGGTGAGGGCCGAGCGGATGGCGTCGGCACCGGTCTTGTTGGTGAGGGTGACCGGGATGTCGGCGTCACCCGTGATGCCCGCCGAGAACCGGAGCGCGTTGCTGCCGAAGACGGCCCCGAGCGCGCCGGCGGCCTTCACCTTGGCGGAGCGGCCCACGGAGCCGCAGCGCCGGGTCGTGTCGTTGTCGTCCCACTCGAGGAACGCGTACTTGCCCGCGACCGCAGCGGCGTCGGCGCTGCTCAGCGCGTCGCAGCCGTCGAGGTTCGAGGGCTGGCTCAGCTTCACGAGCTGCCCGACCTTGTCGCTCGGGTCGGCCCGGTAGTCGTACGCCGCCGAGTTGGTGGCGGGGTAGCTGGTGTCCGCGCCGTCGACGCTGATCTTGACGCCGTCGACGGTGTCGACCCCGTCGTCCGTCGCGGCGACGGTCAGGGCGTTGCGCGCGCTGCCCGGCGAGCCGACGGAACCGTAGAGGTCGCCCGCGTTGCCGGCCGCGATGACCGGGAGCACGCCGAGGGCCGTGATCTGGTCGATGGCCTGCGCGTCCGGGTCGTCGCCGCGGGTGAAGTCGGACCCGAGCGACAGGTTGAGGATGTCGACGTCGTTGTCCGGGTTGTCGTCGGTGTTGAGTCCGGCGACGTAGTCGAGGGCCTTGGCGGTGAGCAGCGTGCCGCCGTCGCAGCCGAAGACGCGGAGACCGACGAGCTTGGCGTTCGGTGCGGCGCCTGGGCCGATGTTCATGCCGGCGAGGTCACCGGCGGTCAGCCCGGAGTAGGAGCCCGTGTACGTCGTCCCGGCCGAGGTGACCCCGAAGCCCGCGACCGTGCCGGCGACGTGCGTGCCGTGACCGCCGCCCTTGGTCGTCGCGCAGTCCTGCGGGTCGTCGTCCGGCGCCGGGTCGTTCTCGCCGTCGTAGGCGTCACCCGCGAAGTCGTAGCCGCCGACGACCTTGGCGGTCGGGAACGGCACGTCGCTCGCGTAGCTGGGGCCGTCCGCCGGGATGTGCGTGGTGTCGTTGGCGTTGAAGTCGTCGATGCCGCCACCGCCGAAGTCGGCGTGCGTGTAGTCGATGCCGGTGTCGATGACGCCGACCGTCACGCCGTCGCCGGTGTCCGACTGGGCGGTCCAGGTGTTGATCGCGCGGGTGACCTCGTCTGCCCGCGCGTTGCTGCGCTGCTTCATCGTCATGGGCAGCACGTGCGCGACGCCGGGCAGCGCGGCGATGGCGCGCAGGTTCGCGGCATCCGTGTGGAGCGCGACGCCCGGCACGAGGCGGCTCGTCGTGTAGAGGACGCGACCCCTGCCGGCCAGGCGGCTGCGCAGGGCGCTGACCTTGGCCGCGGTCGCGCGCTGGGCGGTGCGCTCCGCAGCGCTCGCAGCCGCCAGGCCGCTGCCGCGGTGCGCCGAGAAGACCGACGCGGGTGTCGCGCCGTCGACCTCGACCAGGACGTCGACGGGGCCCCGGGCGGCGGCGAGCTGCTTGCTCAGCGGCTGCTTGAGGCTGGTGGCCTTCTGGTGCGGCAGGGCAGCCGCCGTGGCGGGGCTCGCGAAGGCGGCTCCCGACCCGAGCACGAGCGCGGTCACGGCAGTGCAGGCAGCGGCGCGCGAGGAGGACAGGGACATGCAGGCACCCTTCGGGGGGACGGCTGGTCCGGGGATCGCCCGGAGCCAGCACGGAGCGGGTCGCTGGGTCGTGGGCAACCTAGGCCGAACGGCGGGCCGGCGCCAGACCTACCTTCCGTTGCGCGAGAAGTGCTGCCAGTCCTTGGTGTTCGTGAAGTAGCCGCCCCAGCCCCAGTGGTGCACACGGAAGTCGCCGACGACGTCGCGCGTCACCATCCCCTTCCGCGCCGGGGTGCGCGTCGCGTACGCCTTGCCGTTGGGCGGGTCGACCCGGCCGCCGTGCACGTACGGGTTCTCGACCGGGTTCACGTCGACGGCCTGCCCGTAGGCGTGCATGCTCCAACCGGTGCCGCCGGACACCGCCCGGCAGTTGAACCCGCTGGTGTTGTCGTCGGCCATCGAGCGGTCGTCGCTGCCCTGGTAGTCGTCGACGAGCCGCATCCGCCTGAGAGGGAACCGCTGGTCGTACATGCGGTTGAACGCGTTCGCGACCGCGGTCACCGAGTTCGCGTGCACCACCATCTCGCCGGTGTGACTCGCGCCGTCCCATCCGATGAAGCTCATCGTCAGGTAGCGCAGGTCCTTCAGCGCAACGGGGCAGCCGGAGTGGTAGCTGTACCGCATCCGCGCCGCCAGCTTGCTGTCGATCGGCCTCGAGGACCAGTGGTACGGCGGCGTTGCCGCCTGCGCCGGAGCAGCCGGGAGCACTGCCAGGCCGAGCAGGAGGACGAGCAGCCGGCGCACCTGACAACCATCTCACCGTCGACGCGCCGTCAACGCGGCGCAGGAGGAAACGCGTCCCCGAGGGCGAACACCTGCCTCATGCGAAGCACCCGCGCCACCGCACTGCTCTCCGTCAGCCTCGTCCTCGTCGGCGGGGCCCTCAGCGCCATGCCGGCCCAGGCCGCCGGCAGCGCTGCGACGTTCAGCCCGCCGCTGCTGCTCGCCGGCGGCGGCGCAGAGCCGAGCATCCGGGTGCCCAACGACGGCCGGTCCGCCGCCTACGTCTCCGCGCCGTCGGGCCTCGGCAGCAACTTCTGGCGGATCACCGACCGGCTCAACGCCAACGGCACCCACACGTTCCTCCAGTCCCCCGTGCAGCAGCCCGACCTCGGCACCGGCGGCGGCGACTCCGAGATCAGCGTCGGAGACAAGCCCGCGGGCGCGGAGGGCAAGTGCGACACCATCGCCTACAGCGGCCTGCACAACATCGACCTGCTCGACAACTTCACCGTCGCGATCTCGACCGACTGCGGTGAGCACTTCCAGCTCGCCAACCCCTACGCCACGCAGAACACCCTGACCGACCGGCAGTGGCAGGCCTTCGACGGCAGCAAGACCAACTTCCTCATCTACCACAAGGTCGACACCAGCCAGATCGTCGTCTCGGAGTCGATCGACGGCGGGCAGACCTACGTCTCCCTCGCCCCGGACGGCGCCCACGGCATCATCGATGCGGCGACCCTGCCGGCGGCGGCGAACTCCAACCAGGTCGGCAACATCGTCGTCGACTACAGCAAGGCGACCGGGTCCAGCAACCTGCTGTCGGGCGAGGCGAGCCACCGGATGTACGCCGTCTTCGGTGCGCCGAAGGACGCCGCCGACAACGCCCAGGCCCAGATCGACACCAACGCCCAGGGCGCCGGCGCCTACAACCACGTCGACACGATCTACCTCGCCCGCTCCGACGACGGCGGTGTCACCTGGACCGACACGAAGGTCTACGGCGTCGACCCGGCGAGCCGCCGCGAGCTGAACCTGCTGTTCCCGGTCGTCGACGTCGACAAGCACGGCAACGTCTACGTCGTCTGGTCCGACGGCTACAAGGTCGAGTACGCCGCCAGCACCGACGGCGGCAAGACCTTCTCGAAGCCGTTCCAGGTCAACCGCGACAACAAGGGGCTGCTCCCGACCGGGGCCGAGAAGCCCGACGCAGGCAAGAGCGACCTGTTCCCGTGGCTCGCCGCCGGGGCGGACGGCTACCTCGACGTCGTCTGGTACCACGGCCAGGGCGGCGCGCCGACGTCGAACCTCGCCTACCGCGACCCCGGTGACGCCAAGACGTCGTGGACCGTCGCGTTCAGCCAGCTCGGCAACGCGCACAAGGTCACCGGCGGCAAGACGACCCCCACCGTCCTCAACTACAGCGAGGCCATCACCCCGCCGGTGCACACCGGCGACATCTGCCAGAACGGCACCTTCTGCTCGCTCGTCCCGGTCCCTGGCGCGCCGTTCAGCACCGGCGACCGCTCGCTGCTCGACTTCTTCGAGGTCGCCATCGACAAACAGGGCCGCGCCAACATCGCCCTCGCCGACAACGCCGCCGCCCCCGGCTCGCTCATCAGCGGCTACATCCGGCAGACCACGGGCGTGAACCTGCTGACCGGCAAGCCCCTCACCCCGCAGACCATCACGCTGCCGAAGGTCGTCTGCCCCCTCGGCGGCGCCTTCACCGATCCGTCCGGCGACGCCAACACCGTGGCCGTCGCGCAGGCTCCGATCCCGAGCGCGCCCGGACTCGACATCACCAAGGGCTACCTCACCTACGACGCGGCGAAGAAGGTCGTCACCCTCCACACGAAGGTCCTCGACCTGTCCCAGCTCCCCGCCACCGGCTCCACCGGCGAGGAGTACGAGTTCGGCTTCACCTACGACAAGGTCGGGTTCGCGACGACGGTCGTGCGCAACACCGGTACGGGCGACAGCTACGACGTCAGCTCCACCACCGGCGTCGCGCTGAAGGGCGTCAAGGGCCGCTTCGACACCAAGACCAACGAGATCCAGGTCGACATCCCCGGCGACGCCTTCGCCACGGCAAAGCTCGGGAACGTCGTCGGGAAGGGCGCCTCGTTCGTCGCCTCGTCGGCCCAGTCCCGCCGCGTCATCGGCACCGGGCTCGCGCCAGTCACCGACGTCGCCGGCTCGCTCGGCTGCCCCTTCGTCGTCGGCGCCGCCGCGACCCACATCGGCGGCGGCACCGGCCCCACCGGCACCGGCACCGTCCCCGGCCAGGTCGACGGCCGCCCCGTCACCGGCGGCCCCCTCGCCTCCACCGGCCTCCCCGCCGGCGTCCCGTTCCTCGCCACCGGCCTGATCCTGGGCGCGATCTCGGGCCTGCGCCGCCGCCGCACCTGAACTTCCGCGCACGATGCGTGCGCCCCCAAACGTGATTCCTACGCGGAGCAGGCGCACACATCTGGCCGGCCCGTTCGCACCACGCGGGCGAGCACGCGGGCCCCGTGCTGACGGTCCGGTGCCCAGACGTGCAGGATCGTGCGGGTGAAGATCGGGGACCTCGAGATCCTGCCGGTGCTCGACGGCGCGCTGGACGTGCCGGCCGACGTGATCCTCAACAAGGTGCCGCACGATCGGTGGCTCACCCCTGAGGGGCTGATGTCCGTCCAGATGGGCGGCTACCTCGTCCGGGTGGGTGACCGCCGCATCCTCGTCGACACGGGCTTCGGCAACGGCGACCTGCTGACGAACCTCGAGGCGCTCGGCACACCGGCGCACGAGATCACCGACGTGCTGCTGACCCACCTGCACTTCGACCACATCGGGTGGACGAGCGACGGCGAGAAGCCGACGTTCCCGGGGGCGACCTACCGCTGCGACAGCCGCGACTGGCAGCACTACGTGGTCGAGGAGCACGACGAGTACATGCGCGACCTGGTCGGCGCCCTCGCGCCGAAGGACCGCCTCGGACCGGTGACCCAGCAGCTCGAGCTCTACGAGGGCGACGGCAACCTCGCGCCCGGCGTCGACCTCCGCTCGGCCCCGGGTCACACTCCCGGCAGCACGGTCGTGGTCCTGTCCGGTGACGGCGAGCGGGCCATGCTGATGGGCGACGTCGTGCACTGCCCAGCCGAGCTGCTCAGCGAGGACTGGGAGATGCACGCCGACGTCGACCCGAAGGCCGCGGCCGCGGTGCGCGAGGCGTTCGCCAAGGAGCTCGAGGGCACCGACACCCTCATCGGCGCGGCGCACTTCCCCGGCCTGCGGATGGGCCGCCTGCTCACCGGTCGGGACTGGGCCTACCAGTCCTGAGGCCAGTCCTGAGCGCTCCAGCCCTCGGACGACCACGGGGCACGGCTGTGCTCGAGGTGCAGGTGCCCGGGGCTGCTCTCGATGAGCTGGCCGAAGACGGTCGCGAAGACGAGGCCGTCCTTCTCGTGCCGGACCACGAGGGCAGCCGGGTCGTCCTGCGGCAGCTCGCCCTGCACCACGGCCCGCCAGTCCTCGCCGCCGAACGCACCGAGGTAGCGCGACTCCTTGCCGTCCTCGGCCCCGCCACTGGTCACCATGTGCGTCCCGGGCCCGAGGTCCGTGACGTCCAGCGCGGTGCCGTCGAACACCCAGAGCCGCAGCGCTGACGGCGTCACCAGCACCAGCGCGAAGCTCGCCATCCCCTGCAGAGCAAGGGATGCGGGCCACTCGGCGCCGCGCTCGAGGGCCAGGAGGGGCAGTACGCCGCGGCTGGGCGCACCGGGTTCGGCGACCCTCTTCTGCGGGCGGTTCAGGACCAGCGCCGTGGCACCCGCCGCGACGTCGCTGGCGCACCAGGTCCCGCCCGCCGTCTGGTCCCGACCGCCGATGACGCCCGGCCCCCAGTGCTCCCCCGGATCGTCGAACGGACGGGTCGTCAGCTCGTCGCGGAGCGCGAGGATCCGCACCGGCTCGTCCGGTGCCCAGCGGACGACGACTGTGCACACGCGTCCCATGCTGTCACCTGTCCGCAACACGGCTGACCTCGCGGGGGAACACCTCCCGGCCACGCTGTGCTCATGACCACGTTGCTGCTGCAGGCCGACCCCGGGCGCGCGGCAGAGGTCGCCAGCCACCTCGCCTCGTTGCCGTCCGTCGCCGAGACGGTGCTGACGTCCGGCCCCTACGACGTCATCGCCCAGGTCGCACCCGACGCCGACGTGCCGAGCACGATCGCCGGGGCCAAGAAGGCCCCCGGCCTCGCACGGCTGTGCGTCTGCCGCTCGTCGTAGCCGGCTCGTAGCCTGCAAGGCGTGAGGCTGGACTTCGAGGGCGAGCTCTGGCTGTTCGACAACGGCAGCTGGCACTTCGTGTCGGTGCCCCTCGACCAGAGCGAGGACCTGCGCGAGGAGATGGCCGGCCGCACCGGCGGCTTCGGCAGCGTCCGGGTCGAGGCCACGATCGGGAGCACGACGTGGCAGACCTCGGTCTTCCCGTCCAAGACCGGCGAGTACGTCCTGCCGGTGAAGGCTCAGGTGCGCAGGGCCGAGGGCCTCGCCGAGGGCGACCGCGCCGCCGTACGGATCACGACGCTGCTCTAGACCGGGTCCGCTGTCACGCCGTTCAGCGAGATGCGGAAGGTGTCCGTCCCGCCGGACGCGTCGGGCGAAGACACCTGGTAGTAGTCCTGCCCGTCCTTGTCGTCGGACAGCGTGAGGTTGGTGAAGTACGACGTCGCGACCGAGTCCCGTCCGGTCGGGTCGGACTCGTAGGTCACGAGCTTGACGTCGACGACGGCGCTCGTCCCCGGCAGCGCCACTCCTGCCGACAGGGGCCCGCTGTTGCCCCAGCTCTGCGTGAAGGGCGCGTCGCGGTCGTAGGAGATCGTCGACAGCAGCGCATAGCTGTTGTTGCCGCCGTCCTTGTCGACCCAGACCTCGAAGCGGTTCTCGTCCGTCGTACCCGGGTCGTGGTCGCTGGCTATCGACGCGTACTCCAGCCGGATCGTCGCGGTGCCGGTCAGGCGCTTGGTGCCGCCGCCCGTCTGCGTGCTCGTGTAGCCGAGCGCGTTGATGACGAGGTCCAGCGGCGCGTCCTGGGTCAGCAGCTCACCGTGGTTGCTGCTGACCAGGTCGAAGTTCGCCCCGGTCACGTACGGCGACTCGGCTGGGACCACACCGTCGAAGCCGTGCTTCACGCCGTCGCCGGTGTAGTCGTACTTGAGGAACTGCCCGTACGTCGGGTCGCCACCGATCGCGGTGTAGGACTCGCCTGTCTTCTCGGCGTACCCCGTCTTCGTGAGGAACGTCGAGCCGGGCTTCATGTCGCCGCCGCTGGCGTTCCAGGCGCCGAAGCCACCGATCGTGCCGGGCACCCAGCCCTCCCACGTGCCGTGGTTGGGCGTGCCGAGCATGACCAGGTCGTCGACCCGCGCGGCCCAGTCGGTGCGGATGTCCGCGACACCGTCGCCGTGCCAGCCGGTGCTGTCGAAGCTGTCGACGTCGGCACCCGGGTGCTCGATGAGGAAGCGCGCGACCAGCCCACCCATCGAGTGGGCGACGATGTCGACCGGCTGCGTCGCCGCGTACCCGTTGGCGACCAGGGCGCTCTGGATCTTGTCCTGCACCTGCTTCGCGATGGCAGGGATGTGCTGGCCGCTCGTGGGCGTGTAGCTGAGCGCCTGCGTCCCGGCGGCACTGGTGTTGAAGTCCAGCACCGTGAAGCCCTGCGCCTGGAGCTTCGGGATCATCGAGGACCATGAGGAGGCGGACCCGGTCCACCCGTGGATGAGGACGATCGGCAGCTTCGCCGTCCCGGCGGTCGCCCTGAGCGGCACGAGCACCGCCGCGAGCAGCAGGGTCAGGGCAAGGACGGGACGGACGCGCATCGGACTCCCTCGGCCAAAGCGGACGATGCGGAACCTAGGGCGCATCTGTGCCACGTGGCAACAACGGATACGGTCCGGTCATGTGCGCCAGTGACGGCTCAGCAGCCGCGGCGATGCCGCGGACCGCGGACGGCGAGGCCGTCGACCCGATCGCCCTCGAGCCCGTCGACGAAGTGGTGATCACGACGCTCGTGGACAACACCTACGACGCGCTGCTGACGCCGCAGGACGGCATCACCCGTGCTCCGTTCGGGACCGGGCTGGCCGTGGCGCCGCTGTTCGAGTCCGGCGGTACGGCGGTCGGGCTCATCGCCGAGCACGGCTTCGCCGCTCTGGTGGAGGTGCGCAAGGGCGACCGCACGAGCACCCTGCTCTTCGACACGGGCATCAGCCCCGACGGCATGACCCTCAACGCCGAGCGGCTCGGCGTCGACTGGTCGGCGGTGCAGGGCGTCGTGCTGAGCCACGGCCACTTCGACCACGCCGGCGGCTTCGCCGGGCTGGCGAAGGCGACCAGGCAGCTGCCGATGACCGTGCACCCCGGGATCTGGACGAAACGGCGGCTCGCCCCGCCAGGGGTCGAGCCGAGCGAGATGCCGACCCTCAGCCGCCGGTCCCTCGAGACGGAGGGCTTCCGGGTCATCGAGCGGCGCCAGCCGTCACTGCTCCTGGAGGGGTCCGTCCTCATCACCGGCGAGATCGACCGCACGACCGACTTCGAGCGCGGCATGCCGCCGGCCCACCAGGCCCTGGTCGACGGCAGCTGGCAGCACGACCCGCTGGTCCTCGACGACCAGGCGCTCGTCGTGCACGTGCGCGACAAGGGCCTCGTGGTCCTGACGGGCTGCGGTCACGCAGGCGCCGTGAACATCGCCCGCCATGCTCTGCGGCTCACGGGCGTGCCGACCCTGCACGCGCTGCTCGGCGGCCTGCACCTCGGCGGGCCCGCGTTCGAGCCGGTCATCGCCCCGACCAGCGCAGCGCTGAAGGAGCTGGCCCCGACGCTCCTCGTCCCGGGTCACTGCACCGGCTGGCGCGCGCAGCACGCGCTGGCCGCAGCCTTCCCCGACGCCTGGGTGCAGGGCTCTGTCGGGACCCGCTACCGGCTCAGCGCCTAGACCGCTGGGTCAGACAGCGCAGACGTCGTCGTCGCAGACGTCGCCCTCGGGCAGCACGACCGCCTGCTCGTTCCACGACTGCTCGAGGGCCTGGCGCAGCAGCGCGGACGGCTGCGCGCCGCTGACGCCGTACTTCCTGTCGATGACGAAGAACGGGACACCGGTGATGCCGAGGGCGCGGGCCTCCGCCACGTCGTGCCGGACGTCCTCAGCGAAGGCGTCGGACGCGAGCACGTCGATCGGGTCGAGACCGATCTCCTTCGCGATCCGCGACAGCGTCGCGTGGTCGGCGATCGGCTCGCCCTCGGTGAAGTACGCCCGGTCGAGCCGCTCCTTCAGCGCGTCCTGCACGCCGTGAGCCTTGGCGAGGTGGAGCAAGCGGTGGGCGTCGAAGGTGTTGCCGGCCTGGGCCAGGTCGAGGCGGAAGTCCAGGCCCTCACCGGCAGCGGCCGCCGTGACGCCGTCCACCATCCGCTGCGCCTCCGCGAGGGAGCGGCCGTACTTCTCCGCCAGGCGGGCGGTGTTGGAGCCGGCCGGTTCGCTCGTGGCGTGCGGGTCGAGCTGGAAGCTCTTCCACTCCACCTCGACCGGGTGCGGGAAGCCCTCCAGGGCAGCCTCGAACCGGCGCTTGCCGATGTAGCACCACGGGCAGACGACGTCGGACCAGATCTCGACCTTCACGTCCGTGAGCAACGCCACGCAGGAGCGCCTGCTTCCCTGTCGAACTGTTGCGTGTGCGTGTTCTCCGTCTCCTCGCCGCCGCTGCGGTCGCAGCCGCTGCGCTGTCGGCCGTCCCTGCGAGCGCCGTCGCGCCTCCGGCGTACGCGCCGCTCGACCGCCCGGGACCCAAGCTGTCCGTCCCGGCGGCCGCCCTCAAGGCCGCGCTCCACTGCGAGGGGGACTTCCGGCACGGCACGCTCGAGCCGGTGCTGCTCTCGCCCGGCACGAGCGCCACCCCCGAGCAGAACTTCTCCTGGAACTACGAGCGCGCGTTCACCCAGCAGAAGCGGCCGTGGTGCGACGTGACCATGCCGTACCACACGCTCGGGGACATCCAGGTCGCCGGTGAGTACCTCGTCTACGGCATCCGCACCATGCACGCGATGGCCGGTCGCCGGATCGCCGTCCTCGGTCACAGCCAGGGCGGCATGTCGATGCGCTGGGCGCTCCGCTTCTGGCCGGACACCCGTCCGATGGTCGACGACATCATCGGGATGGCTCCCACCAACCACGGCACGACGGTCGCCGGGAACTGCTCGAGCGGGTGCGTCCCGGCCAACTGGCAGCAGGGCGCCGACTCCCGCTTCATCGCTGCCCTGAACAGCCGCACCGAGACCTTCGCCGGCATCAGCTACACGAACGTCTTCACCCACACCGACGAGGAGGTCAAGCCGAGCGACAACGCGACCGTCGCCTCGTCGGCCCTGCACGTCGGCGCGGGCCAGATCACCAATGTCGCGACCCAGGACCTCTGCCCGACGGACGTCTACGAGCACAACCTGATGGGCACCGTCGACCCCGTGACCTACGCCCTCGTCCTGGACGCGCTGTCCCACAAGGGCCCGGCCGTCCCCGCCCACGTGCCGGACTCGGCCTGCACGCAGGTCTACCAGCCGGGCATCGACCCGGCGAACCCGCAGAACTACTACCAGCCGGTCACCCTCCTGCCGTCGATCGCCGGGATCGTCACCCCCGGGTTCAACCTGGTGGGAGCGCCCGAGACGACGTCCGAGCCGCCGTTGCGCTGCTACGTCTTCGCGAAGCGCTGCTAGTCAGGTTCTGTTCAGCATCCCCTGCCCTAGCCGGTCGTTGATCCGCTCGTCTCGACCCAGCCATCCCAAGGGGAACACCGCCGTCATGGGCAACATCGACTTCACCAACGCGCCTGGCTTCTCGACCTACGTCCTGCTGCTCATCGGGTCGGGCATCCTCATGCTCGTCCTCGCGGCGACCGTCGAGGGCAGCAAGGGCATCCGCTTCGCGAACCTCGCCTTCGGCGCCGGCTTCGTCGTCTACGGCGGCTACCTCGCCTTCGTGTTCTCCGGCGGCACCTACTTCATCTTCTTCAAGGCCTTCATCCTGCCGGTCGTGATGCTCGTCAAGACGATCCAGGCCGCTGCCCAGAAGAAGTCCGCCCCGACCCTCCCGCCGCCGGCACCGGGCGCTGCCGCCGCACCGCTGGCCCCGCCCACTGCCGCGCCGGGTCTGCCGGCCCAGCCGACCGGCTACTCCGGCGACCCGGTCGCCCCTGCTCCCGCGCAGGACTGACCCTCCACCGCTGACATCGGCCACAGTCCCCAGGGCGACCCCCGCAGGCCAAGACCGAGCAGTTTCGGAGAAGCGCGGGAAGCGCTGCGGTTCCTACGGTCTTCTCATCACCCCGATGAGGAGAGCCCATGAAGACCATGACCTGCAAGCAGCTCGGCGGACCCTGCGACCTCGGTCTGACCGGTGCGACTGCGAACGACGTCATCAAGGCACAGGACGCCCACCTGAAGACGATCGGTGACGCCCTGCACGCGCCTGCCCTGAAGGAGATGCAGGGCCGCTGGAAGCACCCAGTCTCCGGCATGGGCTGGTACCGCCAGGCCAAGAGGGACTTCGCGGCACTGCCCGAGTCCTGACCCTCGTACTGTGCACGTCGAGACCAAGGAGACCGCTGTGCCCCACGTCGTTGACTTCGTGAACGTGTCCACCGAGGGACTCGAGTCGTCCCCCGTCGCCGACGCCCTGGCCGGCCTGCGCGCCAACGAGGCCCGCTACTTCAAGAACAAGTACGACGCGACCTTCGCCACCGAGAAGGCGACCAGCCCCAAGGGCAAGAAGCTCGTGAAGTACGTCGCCACCGTCCTCGAGAAGGAGCGGGGGATCGTCATCGAGTCCCCCGCCCTCGAGGCGGCCGAGCTCGAGGTCGACGGCATCCGCTGGACGCACGTCTTCTACGAGTCGGGCCTCGGCATCAACGTCCTCTACACGCTCGAGGACAAGGGCAAGCGCGCCGTCGGCTTCAAGCTCTCGCAGGGCATGGACGCCCCCGAGGAGCTGTCGGCGTTCAAGTGGGCCCGGCAGAAGTCCAAGCTGGCCGGCGAGATCCGCGGCTCGTACTTCGTCGTGAAGGGCGAGTACTAGACGTGGCAGGGTGGGGCTCTGACACCTGAGAGAGGACCCCACCATGCGCTCTGCACGACTCGGTGACCTCGAGGTCGGTCGCATCGGCTTCGGGTCGATGGGACTGTCCGGGACCTACGGAGCCGCGGACGACGAGGAGTCGATCGCGACGATCCGTCGGGCCCTCGACCTCGGCGTCACACTGATCGACACCGCCGAGATCTACGGCCCGTTCCACAACGAGGAGCTCGTCGGCAAGGCCATCAAGGGTCGACGCGACGAGGTCGTCCTCGCGACGAAGTTCGGGATGATCTCCCACGCCGGCGAGGGATTCGGTCACCTCGACAGCAGCCCCGCCAACATCCGCACTGCCGTGGAGGGATCGCTCACCCGGCTCGGCGTCGACCACATCGATCTCTACTACCAGCACCGCGTCGACCCGAAGACGCCCATCGAGGAGACCGTGGGCGAGCTCGGCAAGCTCGTCGCCGAGGGCAAGATCCGGCACATCGGCTTGTCGGAGGCCTGGGTCGACAACATCCGCCGCGCCCACGCCACGCATCCGATCACCGCGCTCCAGTCCGAGTACTCGCTCTGGACCCGCGACCCGGAGGAGGAGGTCTTCCCCGTCCTCCGCGAGCTCGGCATCGGCTTCGTGCCGTACTCGCCCTTGGGCCGCGGGCTGCTCACCGGCGCCATCACCTCGAAGGACGACATCGGCGCCGGGGACTTCCGCAGCTCCAACCCCCGCTTCGAGGGCGAGAACCTCGACCTCAACCTCCGCGCTGTCGAGGAGGTCAAGGCCATCGCGACCGAGGTCGGCGCCACTCCAGGTCAGGTCGCCCTGGCGTGGCTCCTCGCCCAGGGCGACGACCTGGCTCCCATCCCGGGCACTCGTCGGATCCCCCGCCTCGAGGAGAACGTCGCCGCCGACGACGTAGTCCTCACCGACGACCAGGTCGCCCGGCTCACCGCGGTCTCACCTGCCGCCGGCGACCACCACAGCGCAGCGCAGATGGCGTGGCTGGACCGGTGAGTGCACGCTGCGACGTGAGCTGCGTGAGCTGCTCGTCACGGCTTCAACGTGCTGGTGCAAGCACCATGACGGGGATCCGCCGTTCACCGGCCCGTGCCTGGTAGTGCTTGCGAGGCGGGTAGACCGACAGGTCGAGAGCCAGCAGCCGCTCACGCTCGTCACCCTCGGCCTCGTACGCCTCCATCGCCATGACCCGACCGCGGAACGCCACGGCGCAGCGGGGGTTCGCCTTGAGGTTGAAGTACCAAGCGGGGTTCTTCGCCTGCCCGTAGTTCGACGCGACCAGGACCAGCCGATCACCGTCCGGGACGCCGATGATCGGCAGCGTTCGCTCGAGCCCGGACTTCGCTCCGGTCGTCGTCAGCTGCACCATGGGCAGCCCGGAGATCATCGTGGTGACCGACCGCTTGCCGTCGGTGCGCCGCATCACCGGACCGTCGATGTGGTGCATCGCCCTGGCGAGGAACCAGGCCATCGGCTTGGTGCCCGCGACGAGGCGCAGCCGCCGCTGGACCCAGTTGGCCTCGGTGAAGCCGACCTCCGGCATCGCTAGATGCGCTCGACGCGATCGGCCTGCGGCCCGCGGTCGCTCTGGCGGATCGCGTAGCGGACGCGGTCGCCCTTCTCGAGCGACGACGTCCCGATGAGCACGGAGAAGTGCACGAACAGGTCGTCCCCGCCCGCGGCGGGCGTGATGAAGCCGAACCCTCGCTCCACGTCGAAGCGCGCGACCACACCCTCGCCGGGCGCGGCTGATCCGCCGCGTCCCCTCGACTGACCGGAGCGTGCGGCCGGTGCAGGAGCCGGCGCGTCGGAGGCGCTCTTCACGAGGTACAGGTCCCGGGCCTGCGGACCCTTGTCGCCCTGCACGACGTCGTACGCGACCCGGTCGCCCTCGGCCAGCCAGGTCAGCCCCTCGACGAGACCGCGCGCGTGGACGAAGACGTCCTCGCCGCCCCCGTCCGGAGTGACGAAGCCGAAGCCCTTGCCCTCGTCGTACCAGGTGACCGTCCCGTCAGCACCGTCGTTGGCGGCGGGGACTCCGGCGCCCGGACCGAGCGGTACGACGTGCTCGGCCTGCGGACCGCGCTCGCCCTCACCGATGACGAAGGCGACCCGCTGCCCGGCGCTGACGACACCGCCGGTCACGATCGCGGAGCTGTGCACGAAGTAGTCCTGGCCGCCGCCGTCAGCGGTCGCGAACCCGTAGCCCTTGCCCGGCTCGTACCAGCTGACCGTGCCGAGGACGCCGGTGGCGGCGCTGGCCGCGACGTCGCCGGTGACCCTCACCTTGAGCGCCTGCGGACCGCGGTTGCCCTCCCCCACCTCGAACTCGACGGTCTGGCCCTCGCGAAGGACCCGGGAGCCCTTGAGCTCCGCGACCTCTGAGACGTGGACGAACAGGTCGGGGCTCTCGTCATCGGGCGCGAGGAAGCCGAAGCCCTTGTCGACGTCGAACCAGCGGACGGTGCCTTGCTGCACGGGAAAGCTCCAACTCGAGTGCGGGTACTGCATCCATTCTCGCCGACGGCCGGACCGGCCGTCCGCCAGGAGGCGACGCCCGTCACCGAGGCCGCCCGCGAGGCTCACGACCTCCCGCCTTGACCTCCCTTCGCGCACGGAGGCAGCCTCGTCACATCACGCTGGCGGAGCACCAGGAGGGGCCGTGGGGGACGACAAGCGAGTGCAACGGATCTCACCGGCAGAGCGCTCAGAGGGCCAGGCGACACCGGGCATGCGTCGGGAGCAGGCGATCAGCGCGGACCGCAGCTGGGCCGGGTACGTGACGACGGACGCCGGCGCGGTGTCCGGCTGGCATCACCACGGGGACTACGAGAGCCACATCTACGTCCTGTCGGGCGTCATGCGGATCGAGTTCGGCCCCGACGGCCAGGACGTCGTCGACGCGCAACCCGGTGACTTCGTCTTCGTGCCCCCGCGCACGGTGCACCGGGAGGGCAACCCCACCTCAGCAGAGGGCCAGGTGGTCGTCGTTCGAGCAGGTAGCGGCGAGGCGGTGTTCAACGTGGACGGACCTGATCGTCCCTGACGCGAGTCAGACGTTGAAGCGGAACTCCACGACGTCGCCGTCCTGCATGACGTAGTCCTTGCCCTCCATGCGGGCCTTGCCGGCGGCACGAGCAGCGGCCACCGAGCCGAGCTCGACCAGGTCGGCGTACCCGATGACCTCGGCCTTGATGAAGCCGCGCTGGAAGTCGGTGTGGATCACGCCGGCGGCCTCGGGGGCGGTGGCGCCCTTCTTGATGGTCCAGGCGCGGGCCTCCTTCGGCCCCGCCGTGAGGTAGGTCTGCAGCCCGAGCGTGTCGAAGCCGATGCGTGCGAGCTGGTGCAGGCCGGACTCGTCCTGGCCCATCGACTGGAGCAGCTCGAGGG
>CBIHPE010000041.1:0-20652 GCA_966212015.1 uncultured Frankiales bacterium
GCCGCTCACCCTGCGCGATCTTCCACTTCCTGCGGTCCCCGTCAGCGTGTCGGGCACAAGACGAGGAAGATCGCCACGCTCCAGCCGCTCACCCTGCGCGATCTTCCACTTCCTGCGGTCCCCGTCGGCGTGTCGGGCGCAACAGGGGGAAGATCGCCGGAGACCGGGCGGTGCGAGGTCTGACTAGGGTCTCTGGCATGACCCGCGTCGACGACCGCACGAACGACCAGCTCCGCCAGGTGACGATGACCCGTCGCTGGCTCGACCACGCCGAGGGCTCCTGCCTCGTCGAGTTCGGGAAGACCCGCGTGCTCGTCGCGGTGTCCGCCACCGAGGGCGTTCCCCGCTGGCGCAAGGGGTCCGGCCTCGGCTGGCTGTCCGCCGAGTACTCGATGCTGCCCCGCGCGACCCACACCCGCTCCGACCGCGAGTCGGTGAAGGGCAAGGTCGGGGGTCGCACCCACGAGATCTCGCGCCTCGTCGGCCGCTCGCTCCGTGCCGCCGTCGACCTGAGCAAGCTCGGTGAGAACTCCCTCGCCATCGACTGCGACGTGCTGCAGGCCGACGGCGGCACCCGCACGGCGGCCATCACCGGCGCCTACGTCGCCCTGGCCGACGCGTGCGCCCACCTCGGCAAGCCGGAGGCGCTCGTCCGCTCCGTCGCCGCCGTCTCGGTCGGCATCATCGACGGCGAGCCGATGCTCGACCTCGCGTACACCGAGGACGTGCGTGCCGAGACCGACATGAACGTCGTCGCGACCGGGACCGGCGACATCATCGAGGTGCAGGGCACGGCCGAGGGCGCCCCGTTCTCCCGCAAGGAGCTCGACGCCCTCATCGACCTCGCTCTCGCGGGTACGGCGTCGCTGACCGCTCTCCAGGAAGCGGTCCTCGCGCAGCCCCTGCCGTGACCCGGGTCCTGCTGGCGACCAAGAACCTCGGCAAGGTCGCCGAGCTGCAGCGCATCCTCGTCGGCTTCGAGCTCGAGGGGGCGTCCTACGAGCCGGGTCCTGAGACCGGTGCGTCGTTCGCGGAGAACGCCCTCGCCAAGGCGCGCGAGGGCTTCGAGGCGACCGGCCTCCCGTCGATCGCGGACGACTCCGGTCTCACCGTCGATGCGCTGAACGGGATGCCCGGCATCCTCTCCGCCCGCTGGGCCGGTCGGCACGGGGACGACGTCGCCAACCTGGAGCTCGTGC
Source organism: uncultured Frankiales bacterium (assembly GCA_966212015.1). Classification (GTDB taxonomy): domain Bacteria; phylum Actinomycetota; class Actinomycetes; order Mycobacteriales; family SCTD01; genus RYN-111. The sequence goes on from CBIHPE010000041.1 coordinate 1,200, forward strand.
TCGGCCAGCTCGCCGACGTGCCCGACGAGCGGCGCGGGGCCGCCTTCGTCTGCGCCGCGGCCTACTGGCTGCCCGACGGGCGCCACGACGTCGTGCTCGGCGAGCTCCGTGGCGCGCTCATCCGGGAGCCGCGCGGCACGAACGGGTTCGGGTACGACCCGATCTTCGTCCCCACCGGCTACGCCGTGACCTCCGCCGAGCTCAGCCCCGACGAGAAGGACGCGATCTCCCACCGGGGCCAGGCCTTCCGCGCCCTGGCTCCCCTGGTGACGGCAGCGCTGTCGTCCTGACCGCGTCCGGGTCGGCAGCTCAGGGCCGACCGACTCAGGCGGCCCGACGCAGAAGCAGCACGCTGAGCCTCGTGCGGCACGGGCTGAGCGTGGGGAGTGCCGGGCAGGGCCTCAGTCCGCTGCTTCTGCGTCGGGCGGGCGTGCTGCCACCAGGTCCGCGGCGGCAGCCTGGGGCTCGCTCACGTGCGCGCCGGGGGATTTGAACCCCCACGCCCTTCCGGGCACCAGCTCCTAAGGCTGGCGAGTCTGCCAATTCCTCCAGGCGCGCCTGGCCCGAGCCTAGCCACGCCCTGACGCCTGCGTGCCCGGGATCCTGACGGGCTCTGCCGAGCCGGACTCCCGAGAGCGCAAGGGTGAGCGGCTCTCTAGCGGCGGCGGGGCGGGAGGTGCCGGAACGCCAGCGCTGACAGCCGCGACGGGACGCCTGCCGCCGGAGCCCCCTCGCGGACCCAGCCCGTGAGGGCGCTCGTCGCCGCCTCGGTCAGCACGCCGCCGAACCAGGTGTCGCGCTCCTTCCGGGGCGCGCCGGGACGCCGTACCAGCACGACGTTCGAGCGGTCGCACTCGTCGAGGCACTCGACGATGCGCAGGTGGACGCCGCCCTCCGCCGCAGCGGCCTCGAGGGCGAGCTGCTGGCCGTCGTGGTCGGTGCGCGGGTGCTTCTGGGCTGTGCCGCAGCAGCAGTCGCGGCAGAGCATCAGGGTGACGCTCAGAGCGCGTTGTCCTTCATCAGCTTGGCGACGTGACCGGTGGCCTTCACGCCGTAGAGGGCCTGGGACACCTTGCCCTTCTCGTCGATGAGGAACGTGGAGCGGATCACGCCGACGACGGTCTTGCCGTAGAGCTGCTTCTCGCCGTAGGCGCCGTAGGCCGTCAGCGTCTCCTTCTCGGGATCGGAGAGCAGGGGGAACGTGAGCCCCTCCTTCTCGACGAACTTCGCGAGCTTCTCCGGCTTGTCGGGGGAGATCCCGAGCACGGCGTAGCCGGCGTCGTTGAACACCGAGAGGTTGTCGCGGAAGTCGCAGGCCTGCTTGGTGCAACCGGGCGTCATGGCGGCGGGGTAGGCGTACAGGACGACCTTCTGGCCCCGAAAGTCGGAGAGCTTCACCTTGTTGCCCTCGGCGTCGAGGAGGGTGAACGCAGGGGCCTTGTCGCCGGGCGAGAGTCGAGTCACGGCAGACACCCTAGGCAGCGATCGCGACGGGTGCGTCGACGTGGTCGTGCATGCCGCGGGTGCGGCGGAGCTGCCGGCCTCCGGTCGCCGCCAGGACGACCAGGAAGACCGCCGCGTTCACGAGGACGATCGTCGTGCCGGAGGGGATGTCGAGGTCGTAGGAGGCGTACATCCCGACGCCCCCGCAGACCGCGCCGATGGTGGACGAGAGCCACAGCATCCGGCTGAACGAGTCGGTGAGCATCCGCGCGACCACGGCCGGGATCACCAGGGTTGCCGCGACCAGCGTCACGCCGATGATCGTCAGCGTCGACAGGATCGCCAGGGACAGGATGGCCATCAGGAGCGCGTCCATCAACCGCACGTTGACACCGGAGACGTCCGCGACCTCCGGGTCGAACGTCGCGAACAGGAACCGGCGGTAGAGCACGGTGAAGACGGCGGCCGACAGGACCAGCGAGACGGAGAGCAGCACGAGGTCGGCGGTCGAGACGCCGAGGATGCTGCCGAACAGGGCGGCGTCGAAGCTGGCGCCCCTGTTGCCGAACTTCGTCAGCAGCGCGACGCCGAGCGCGAAGGAGGCGGTGGTGATGACGCCGATCGCCGCGTCCGCCCCGATCTTGCGTCGTCGGGTGACGGCGTTGATGGCCAGTGCCGAGGCCAGGCCCCACACGCCGGCGCCGAGGAGCACGTTGACGCCGATCAGCGGGGCGGCCGCGAAGCCGCCGAAGATCGCGTGCGACAGGCCGTGACCGATGTAGCTCATGCCCCGCAGGGTGATGAAGACCCCGATGAGCCCGCACAGCGCGCCGGCCATCACGGCTGCCTCCATGCCGTGCTGGAAGAACGCGTAGTGGAAGGGGTGGACGATCGTGTGCAGCATCACGCCACCCCGCGCCGGATCGTGTGGGTGTCGATGACCACGGGCATGCCGAGGTGCTGCATGACCTCCATGCGTGCGCCGAACACCCGCTCCAGCACGTCGGGGACGATCACGTCCTCGGGTCGGCCCGACGCGACGACGCGCTGCTGCAGGGCGACCAGGTGCGGGAGGTGCGACGCCATGCCGTTGAGGTCGTGCGTCGTGAGCACGATCGCGAGCCCGTCGCGGTTGAGGTCGTCGAGCAGGTGCAGCACCTCGTGCCGGGTCGCGACGTCGACGCCCGAGGTGGGCTCGTCCATGAGCAGCAGCTGCGGCTGACGCACCAGGGCGCGGGCGATGAACATCCGCTGCTGCTGGCCGCCGGACAGCTCGCGGATGTGCCGCCGCGCCAGGTCGCCGATGCCCAGCCGATCGAGGACGGAGGCGACGTCAGCCTTCTCCTCGCGGGTGGCGAACGGTGACAACCGCCTGGTCGCCCGCGCCATCAGGACGCACTCCGTGACGGTGGCGGGGAAGCTCCAGTTGACCGACTCGATCTGCGGCACGTAGGAGACCGCCGTACCGGGAGACCGGGCGACCGTCCCGTGCTGCGGCTTCACGGTGCCGAGCAGCACCTTGAGCAGGCTCGTCTTGCCGGACCCGGAGGGGCCGACGATGCCCGTGAACTGGCCGGGGTCGATGGTGAGGCTGACGTCGCGCAGCACGGCGGCGCCGTCGTAGCCGAAGGTCACGTGCTCGAGGCGGATCACTGCGGGTAGTCCGCCTTGTCTGGTGCCACGTCGGAGGTGTCGAGCGCGTCAAGGGCGGTCGTGGTCCCGCCCAGTCCCTGGATCATCGTGCGGTAGTCGTAGCGCATCAGCCCGAGCCAGGAGTGCTCGGCGTCCCCGGGCTTGCCGGGCAGGTCGTCGTCACGGAGGGTGTCCTCGTAGCGCGCCCCGGACTCCTTGGCGACCTGCGCGAGGATCTTGGACGGGAACACCTCGGAGCCGAAGACGACCGGCACCCTCTCGGCCCGGATCTGGTCGATGAGGGAGGCGACCTCCTTCGGCGTCGGGTCCTCGAAGTTCGAGGGCTGGACGGCGCCGATGATCTTCCAGCCGTAGTCCCGGCCGAAGTACGCGTAGGCGTCGTGGTAGGTCAGCAGCTCGCGCTTCGCGACGGTCGCCTGGTCGGTCCTCAGCGCGTCCGACAGCGCCGTGGCCTTCGCGTCGAAGGCCGCCCGGTTCTTCTCGTAGTAGGCGGCGTTGTCGGGATCGGCCTGCTTCAGCGCCGCGGCGGCCTCGTCGGCGTACTTGATGGCGTACAGCGGGTCGGTCCACAGGTGCGGGTTGGGCTTGCCGTCCCGCTTCGGGAACGAGAAGTCGTAGATGTAGTCGGACTCCGGCAGCGACAGGGTGCCGAGGGCCACGATGCGCGAGCCCTTCTTGGCGTTCTGCTGCGCGAGCTGGGCGGTGGGGTCCTCCAGCTTGAGGCCGTTGACGAAGACCAGGTCGGCCTCGGAGAGCACCTCGGCGACCTGCGGCGGCGGGTCGTAGGTGTGGCTGTTGGTGCCCTCCGGCACGATCCCGTGCAGCTCGACCCGGTCGCCGCCGATGTTGGCCACGATCGACGTGATGGGTGCCACCGTGGTCGCGACGACCAGCTTGCCCGAGCTCCCGGCCGTGGAGCCGCTGCTGCACGCAGCCAGCAGCAGGGGGAGGAGTGCGAGGGCAGGGCGCATGCCCTGGACGCTACTCCTTATTGCGAAGGGTTCGCATTTAGAGGCGTCGGGCGAGCGTGAGGCTGAAGTCGTCAGCCGGGTCGGTCCAGGTGGTGACGACGGCGAAGCCGGCGTCGGCGAGCTCGGACCTGATCCCCTCGACGCGGAACTTCGCGCTCGTCTCCGTCAGGATCTCCTCGCCCGCGGCGATCCGCCACTCGAGACCGAGCAGGTGCACGACGAGGTCGCGACGGGCGCGCAGCCGCATCTCGATGCGCTCCTCGTCGGCGTTCCAGAGGGCCACGTGGTCGAACTGGTCCGGGTCGAGCTCCGTGTCGAGCTCACGGGACAGGACGTGCAGCACGTTCTTGTTGAACGCCGCCGTGACCCCCGCGCTGTCGTCGTAGGCCCTGACGAGACGGTCGGCGTCCTTGACGAGGTCGGCTCCCAGCAGGAACAGGTCACCCGGTGCCGTCGCGCGGAAGACCCGCCGGAGGAACTCGCGGCGCGGCTCGGGGGTCAGGTTGCCGATGGTCGACCCGAGGAAGGCGACCATCCGGTCGCCGTCGGCGCCGGGCAGCGGTGCGAGCTCGTCCTCGAAGTCCGCGACGATGCCGCGCACCTCGATCGCGGGGAAGTCGCGCGTGATGCGGATCGCGGCGTCCTGGATCGGCTCCTCGGCGACGTCGAGGGGGACGAACAGCGAGGGGCGTACGGACGACAGCAGCGCCTTCGTCTTGCGCGAGTAGCCCGCCCCCAGCTCGATCAGGGTGCCGACCTGGGGGAGCTCGGAGGCGTGCGCGTCGAGGATCGCCTGCTCGGTGCGCGTGGGGTAGTACTCAGGCAGCTCGGTGATGTCGTCGAAGAGCTGACTGCCCTTCTCGTCGTAGAACCACTTCGGGGGGATCTCGACCGGCCGCTTGGTCAGGCCCTCGCGGACCTCGTCGGCAAGGCGGGAGGGGTCCGGGGCGCGCCGGACCTCGAGGGAGAACGTCATCGGGCGAGCCTCAGGCCGGAGAAGGCCCAGCGCGAGTGCGCCGGGAAGAAGTTGCGGTAGCTGATGCGCTCGTGCCCCGGTGGGGTGGCGCACGAGGCGCCACGCAGCACGTGCTGGTCGTTCATGAACTTGCCGTTGTACTCACCGACGGCGCCGGCCTCGGGCTTGAAGCCCGGGTAGGGGAGGTACTGGGATGCCGTCCACTCCCACACGTCACCGACCATGTGGTCACCGGCGAGTCCTGGGTGCAGCCGATCGAGGTCGAGCAGCTGACCTCGGCGCGGCTCGACGCTCTCTGCCGCGACCTCCCACTCGAACTCGGTGGGCAGGCGACAGCCCGCCCAGCGGGCGTAGGCGTCGGCCTCGAAGTAGCTGATGTGCACGACCGGCTCGCCGAGGACGAGCGGCCGCACGCCGGCGGTCGTGAACGTCATCCAGGTGCCGTCGACGTCCCACCAGTAGTCGGGGGAGCGCCAGCCCTCGCGCTGGACGGCGTACCAGCCGTCCGACAGCCAGAGGTCGGGCCGCTTGTAGCCGCCGTCGGCCATGAAGGCGAGCCAGTCCTCGACGGTGACGGCCCGGTCGGCGATCTCGAAGTCCTGGAGCAGCACCTGGTGCCGAGGGCCCTCGTTGTCGAAGGAGAAGCCCCGCTCCGCGCCGACCGAGTGGATGCCGCCGGAGAAGCCACGGAACGACAGGGGCGCCGACGGGGTCGCGACGTCGTCGGGCCGGGAGATGTAGGCAGGACCGAAGGCGTGCCGCGACAGCAGGTGCTTGATGTCCATGACGAGCAGCTCCTGGTGCTGCTGCTCGTGGTTGATGCCGAGCTCGACGAGCGTCAGCACCGCGTCGGTCGGGTCCATGCCGAGCAGCTCCTCGACCGCCGTGTTGACGTGCGTGCGGTAGCGGCCGACCTCCTCGATGCCCGGCCGGGTGACGAGGCCCCGCTCGGGGCGAGGGTGCCGGGGGCCGACCGCCTCGTAGTAGCTGTTGAACAGGAACCGGTAGCTGGCGTCGTAGGACTCGTAGTCGTCGCCGAGGACGAACTCCTCGAAGAACCAGGTCGTGTGTGCCCGGTGCCACTTCGTCGGCGACGCGTCGGGCATGGACTGCGCGGTCTGGTCCTCCGCCGACAGCGGCGACGCGAGGGCCTCGGTGAGCGCGCGCGTCTGAGAGAACCGGTCCGTGAGGGACGAGGTGCCTACCAGTGCCATGTGATCACTCTTCCCCAGTCGTCCGACAAAACGCGTCTACGCAGACAGTCGTTCACCGACGGTCACCGTTACGTCCAGCACGTTGCCCTCGGGCGCGAGCGGGCAGCTCCAGGCCGGGTCGTAGGCGCACGAGGGGTGGTACAGGAAGTTCAGGTCCAGCACGACCACGTTGCTGGCGGCTCCACCGAGGTCGGCTCCCTTGGCCGTGTCGATCAGGTACCTGCCCGCGCCGTAGGACGTCGTCCCCGCCGTCAGGTCCTTGACCGGCACGAAGAGCCCTCCCGAGTACTCGTCCAGCCACCACGCGTCGAGCGGCCCCCACGGCGTGCGCAGCACCCCGAGGCGGGACATCCGCACGTCTCCCCCGAGCGTTCGGGTCTCGGGTGGTGCCGGTTCGACCGGCACCACGCAGCGCCAGGAGGGGTCGTACGACGCGACGGGCAGCCCGCTGACCCGGCGCGGGTCGTCCCGGGGCAGCGGCGACTGCGGTGACGCCCGGAACAGCGCGTCGCGCCCCTCGCGCCAGCGCGCGTGCCCGGCCGCCGGCTCGAGGGCGCGCACCTCGCCGTACAGCTCGTGGACAGCTCGCCGCCACGCCAGCAGCTCCAGGCTCACCCGTGCGGCAGCTGGTCGAGGAGCCGCAGCCAGACCTCGGTCTGGGTCGGGTACGACGCGACGGCGTGCCACAGCCGTTGCAGCGGCACCTCGCCGACGATCGCGACCGTCGCTGCGTGGACCATCTCGGTGACTCCCGGCCCGAAGAACGTCGCACCGACGAGCCGGTCGCCGGCCACGATCAGCTGTGCCCAGCCGGGGTTGTCGTCCACGAACAGCGAGCCGCCGGCGGTGTTGCCGATGTCGTACGAGACGACCGTGACGTCGAGGCCCTGCTCGCGCGCGGCCTTCTCCGTGAGCCCGACCGACGCGACGGGCGGGTCGGAGAAGACCACCTGCGGGACCACGTCGTGGTCGGCGGTCGCAGCGTGCTGCGTCCAGGCCCCCGTGACCTGCTCGCCCTTCGCGCGGGCAGCGATGACCGTTCCGGCGACGCGAGCCTGGTACTTGCCCATGTGCGTCAGCAGCGCGCGGTGGTTCACGTCGCCCGCGGCGTAGAGCCAGTCGAAGCCCTCGACCTGCATCGTGTCGTCGACGGTCAGCCAGTCGCCGTCCTGCAGCCCGATGCTCGCGAGACCGAGGTCCTGCGTGTTGGCCCGGCGACCGGCGGCCACGAGCACCTCGTCCGCCTCGAGCGTCGAGCCGTCGTCGAGGGTCACGGTCACGTGCCCGTCGCGGTGCACCCGCTTCGCGGAGGCCCCGGTGCGCACATCGACGCCCGCGTCCCGCAGAGCCGTCGTGACGCGCGTGCCGGCCTCGGGCTCGTTGTTGACCAGCACCCGGTCGCTGCGCTCGACGAGAGTGACCTGCGCGCCGAGGGCCTGGTAGGCGAAGGCCATCTCGACACCGATGACGCCGCCGCCGAGGACGGCCAGCCTTCCCGGGATGTGCTTCGCGCTCGTCGCGTCCCGGGACGTCCAGGGCTTCGCCTCGGCCAGGCCGTCGACCGGCGGCATCGCCGGCGCCGAGCCGGTCGAGACGACGACGGCGTGCCGGGCGGTGAAGGTCGTGCCGTCGACCTCGACCTGCTTCACGCCGCTGATCCGGCCGCGGCCGCGGACGACCGCGATGCCCGTCCCCTCGGCCCACCGGACCTGGCTGTCGTCCTTCCAGTGGCTCGTGAACCCGTCCCTGCGCGCGAGGACGGCCTCGACGTCGAGCGCGCCGGGCGACACGCCTCCCACCTTGCGCGCCTCCGAGAGCAGCTCCACGGGGCGCAGCAGCGCCTTGCTGGGCATGCAGGCCCAGTAGGAGCACTCGCCACCGACCAGCTCTGCCTCGACCAGCAGAGCGGTCAACCCGCCGCGTACCGCGTAGTCGGCGACGTTCTCACCGGTCGACCCCGCGCCCAGCACGATCACGTCGTACGTCGTCTCGATCACGTCAGGCACCGTCGCGCTCCTCAGGGGTTCTCGACACGTCCTGCCAGTGGCAACCTGCGTGACAGCGTGCACCTTCCCGGAGCCAGTTGCCCCACCCGCCGCACGCGCAGCCCGCGAGTGGGCAAGAATCACCTGAGCACCCGCAGGACGAACAGGAGCAACCGGTGGCCACCGACGGCACGGACAGCACGCCCAGCGACCCCTCGCCCGCCCCACGCCGCCGCCTGGCGCCGCGCCGCGCGCGCACCGCTGCGGAGCAGCGCGCCGAGGCAGAGGCGGCGGCGCGCGCGGCAGAAGCACCTGCAGCCGCTGAGCCCGTCGCTGAGCCCGTCGCTGAGCCCGCCGCTGAGCCGGTGAGCGACCCCGCGCCCGTCGCGGAGGAGCCCGCGCCCGAGCCGGCCGCGGCCGAGGTGCCCGCGGCGCCGAAGCCCGTGAAGCGCGCCCCCCTCAAGCGCGCCGCCAAGGCCGCCGCCGAGCCCACCACCGACCCGACCGCGGAGGAGCCCGCGAAGAAGGCTCCTGCGAAGAAGGCGGCCGCGAAGAAGGCTCCCGCCAAGAAGGCCGCCGACAAGGCAGCGGACAAGGCCGGCGACAAGGCTGCCGACAAGGCTGCCGACAAGGCCGTCGAGACGCCGGCCGAGAAGGTCGCCGAGGCGCCGAAGCCCGAGCGCTCCTGGTCGCAGCCGTCGGCCAGCACGACCTCCCTGCCGCCGGTGCAGCCCGGGGTCCCCATCACCAAGGCGCACGTCGCCGGTGTGTTCAGCCTGCTCGCCCTCGTGGTGCTGCGCCGGAAGCGTCGCAAGAAGAAGCGCTCCTGAGGCCGGTCCCGGACCCGGTCGGCCCGAGCCAGGAGTCGGTCTGGGACTACCCGCGTCCGCCGCGGGTCGAGCGCTCCGACCGGCACGTGCTGGTCGTGCTGGGTGGTGTCGTCGTGTGCGACACCCGACGAGCCGTACGGGTGCTGGAGACGAGCCACCCGCCGGGGTGGTACCTCCCGGTCGACGACTGGCTGCAGGGTGCCCTCCGGGAGGCGGAGGGCACCTCGGTCTGCGAGTGGAAGGGCGTCGCGTCCTACCTCGACGTCGTCGGTGGGTCGGTGGTCGCACCGCGCGCGGCGTGGACGTACCCGTCCCCGACCTTCCCTGCGCTGCTCGGCACCGTCGCCGTCTACCCGCACGCGATGGACGAGTGCACGGTCGACGGCGAGGTCGTCCGCCCGCAGGAGGGTGGCTTCTACGGCGGCTGGGTGACCTCTGACGTCGTCGGGCCGTTCAAGGGCGGCGCCGGCTCCTGGGGCTGGTGACTCAGCTTCGCAGGTCGTCATCGAGCTTGGTCCGGCACACCTCGATCGCCGCCTTGTTGCCAGCAGCGTCGTCGACGCAGGTGACGTAGTTCCGCAGCGCGTCGCGGTGAGCGAACGCGTAGGCGTCGACCGCGATGCCGATGAGCAGGCCGAGCGCGCCGAGCACGACGCCGGCGACGGCGAGGCCGCCGTTCGTCGCCTCGCCGCGGGCCACCCGACGGTGTCCGGCGATGCCGAAGCCGAGCGCGGCCGCGGGGGCGACGACGGTCCAGAACAGGCAGATGCTCACGAGACCGGCGACGAACCCGGTGATGCCGTAGCCGTTGCGCCGCTGCGCAGCGATCGGGGTGCCGTAGGGCAGCGGCTGACCGTGCGGCGTGGCGGCCGGTGCTCCGTAGGGCTGGGCGGCGAACGGGTCAGGGGGCTCGGTCATGACGCGAGTCTGTCTCATCAGGTCCGGTGCGGACGGCTTGTGGTGGGATGGCGGCTGTGATGTCCGCACGCCGTCGCTGGCTCGCCGGCGCCCTCCTGGTGGGCCTCGGCTGGTTGGCGTCCCCGGGCGCCGTGCCGGTCTACGACGGCTTCAACCAGCCCGATGAGCCCTACCGCTACGTCGACGCCCCGGCCGGGGCTCCGAAGACCGCGCCGCCGTCGAGCACGACGACGCAGACGCCGCTCGCGCCGAGCGGTGCGAACGCGCAGGCGCTGTCCGTGCAGACCGCCGAGGTCGGACCGCAGATCTCGGTGTTCTTCCCGCAGTTCTCGCTGCTGGCGTCCAAGGGCCCGATCACCATCACGCTGACGCCCAAGGCGCCGACCGACCCACCCGCTGGCGCCAAGGCCGACGGCAACATGTACGTCGTCTCGCTGACCTCCCCGGGCGGCGCCGTGACCCTGGACAAGCAGTTCCTCAGCATCGCGACGATGTACCTGCGAGCCACGGACCAGGTGGTCCCGCAGCCCCGGATGTTCTACCGGCCCTCGAGCGGCGCCCCGTGGCAGGAGCTCGGCACCAGCTCGGGCGGGCTCGACATCCGGGTGTCGAGCTTCCTCGGCCCCGGCGACTACCTGCTGGCGCGGCCGGCCGCGGACCGTCCGCCCCAGGGCGGGGGCCTTCCGACCGTGCCGCTGGTGATGCTCGGGGTCGTCGTCCTGCTCAGTGCCGTGGTGCTCGTCGTGCGCCTGCGGGCAGCCGGGACGGCGGACGACCTGCCTCGGCCGCCGGTGACGATCACCGACCCGACCGCGCCGCCCTCGGACGTCGCCGAGGACCGGCCCGGCGAGTGATCGCGTGACGCGGGTCGGGCTGCTGCTCGTCGCGTTCGCCGTCGCGGTCGGGCTGCGGGTGGCGCTCGGGGGCCACGCCGTCGCCTCGAGCATCCCGGCCGGCCTGGCGTTCGCGGCCTGCCTGCTGGTGCTGTCGGCGGCGGCCGGGACCCGGGTGCCGGTCAGCCGGCGAGCCCTGGTGATCGGCCTCGCCGGGGTCGCCCTGGTGTGCGCCCCCGTCGGGCTGGAGCACCTGCTGACGACCCGGCCGGTGCACGACGGCCACGGGTTCGTGGGCTGGGCGCTCGCGGTGACGGTCGTGGCCACCGCCGAGGAGGTGTTCCTGCGCGGAGCGCTGTACGACGCGGCCTCGGCGGTCTGGGGGGTGCCCGCCGCCGTCGTGCTGGGGGCGGTCTGCTTCGCCCTGCTGCACGTCCCGCTGTACGGCTGGCACGTCGTACCCCTCGACCTCGCGGTCGGCATCGTCCTCGGCGGGCTCCGGCAGGGAGCGGGCACGCCCGCGGCCCCGGCCGTCACCCATGTCGGCGCCGACCTCGTGGGCTTCTTCCTGCGCTGACCCCCTCGGTCAGAGGTCGTCGTCCTCGCGGGGGCGGCGGAGGACCAGGACGGTGATGACGACGAGGAGCACCACGCCGCCGCCGATGAAGATGAGCCGGGTCGCGCCGATGCCGCCCGCGTTGATCGGCTTCGACCCGGGGAGCCGGACGACCGCGTAGTCGCCGAGCTCGGTGAACGACGCCGCGATGATGTCGTTGCCGCCGCGCTGGCTGTGGACCTCCTGCCACGGGTCGGAGGGGGTGCGGCGGTGCACGATGACCGGGAACGGCTTGGTCATGACCGCGGCGCGCAGGTAGACGTACGGCGCCACGTCGGGGGCGATCGTCGTGCCCTTCGTCGCGCTGATCCGGTACGCGTTGCCGTCGAAGGTGCCGCGCGGGGGAGTGCCGTCGGGCGTGACGGGCTCGGCGGCGATGGTCAGCGACGGGCCGGTGCCCCGCAGCGCCGCCGACGGGAGGTCGAGGTTCAGCTGCGGACCCGTCTCGCCCGTCGTGAGGGTGAGGTTGTCGGCGGCGCCGTCCGTCACGCTCACCGTCACCCGGGCGTCTGTCGGAGCGGGGTCCTTGCCGACGAACCGGTAGGGCTCGTCCGTGCCGATGCCGTCGTAGACCGGCACCGAGCCGGGCGACGCGAGCCACCCGACCGTCACCAGCATCAGCGCTGCGAGCCAGCGCTTCACGCGTTCGTGGTGGGCAGGGCGATCAGCACCAGGCTGAAGGCGGTGTACAGGACCATCGCGACGAGCCAGGGGTACTCGCTGCGGCGGGCGGCGGCCTCGTCGGAGGCGGCGCGGGCCAGGTGCCGGTGCGCGAGGAACACGGCGATGACGTGCACGGCGACGATCGTGATCAGTCCGCCGTACCAGGTCACGGCGGCGGGCACGAGCTTCGGGTCCACGGAGAACGAGGCGTTGCCGTTCAGCGGGTGCAGGACCGTGTTGCCGAAGTAGCCGACGTCGCCGGGGAGCGACGAGATGTTGTGCGCGATGAGGTAGCCGTAGGCGATCGGCACCAGGCTCGGGAGCAGCCCGGCCAGCGCGGCGAGGGGTCGCGCGCCGTGACCGCCGAGCCGTGCCGACCACGTCGCGAAGGCGAGGAACGCGCCGAGCACCAGCGCTGCGAGGACGACCAGGACGAGCACCTCCTGCAGCTCGTGCGCCGTCGTGAACTGCGTCGTCGCGCCCTTGATGCCCAGCGGGTTCACGTGCTTCTGCCAGGTCGGCGTGGCCAGCAGGCCGTCGAAGTTGATGCTGATGAGCAGCAGCAGCACGAGCACGACCCGGCTCGGGGTCTGCTCGAAGGGGACGTCCAGCCCGCCCGCGAACCCGCGCCGGCCGGGGGCGCCGAAGCGGAACCAGCCCTGCCGGCCCCAGGTGTTCCAGAGCACCGAGAACACCTCGCCCCGCTCTCGCCAGGCGGCGCCGTAGAGCAGCCCGAGGAACGCGTTGGCGACGAGGTAGAGCAGGATCAGGGAGCCGACGAAGGCCGGCTTGATCGAGCCGGTCTCGCTGTTGAACACCAGCTCGGCGAGGACCAGGGCGACGAACAGCACGAGCGCGGGCCACCAGGCGAGCGCCGGCCGGTAGGTCAGGGGCTTGCTGCGCGCCAGCACGGCCCGCCGGACGGACGGCCGGTCGAGCAGCTGCGCCGCTGTCGCGAACGGGTTGACCCGGCGGGTGACGTCGCCGACCAGACCGCAGACGAGCGGCACGAGGATCCAGAGGAACAGCCAGAAGTACGTCGTCGCGAGGCTCTCCGCCGGCTCCTGGTTCCCGATCAGGCCCAGCACGCCCACGACGGCGGTGACGGCCAGCGCCACCAGGCCGCCGAGCGGCACGGTCTCCGGCTGCGGGACGGCGTCCGAGGCGTCCGTCTCCGCCGTGGTCTCGGGCTTCAGCCGCAGGACGAGCACGAACGACAGCAGGACGACGACCATGCCGCTGACCACGAACAGCCAGAGCGGGATCGGCAGGGCGTAGCGCTCACCGAAGCTGTGGGCGAGCACCACCTCCTTGCTGTTCATGGGCTCAGCCTAGGAGGGGAGACCCGCAGCGGCCCGCCGTCGGGGGCCGGCGGGCCGCTGCGGGTCAGGTGCGGGTCAGGTGTGCTGGCGACGGCGGACCAGGACGGCGCCGCCACCGACGGCCAGGACCACGAGGGCGAGCAGGGCTGCGGCCTCGCTGCCACCCGTCTTCGGCAAGTCGGTCTTGGTCGGCACCACGGTGGGCGAGGCGACGGACAGGGCGGACACGGCGTCGGCCTTGCCGACGGCCAGGCTCAGCAGGTTCGGCGCGACCGGCAGGCCGATCGTGACGGACGCCGGGACGGCGTGCGCCTCGACGGTGCGGCCGTCGGCCGACACCTTCTTGCTGACGGTGCCCTGCTTGATCAGCTTGGCGCCGCCGTTGAGGCTCGAGAGCAGCGCGGTGAGCTGCGAGAGCACGTCGTCGAGAGCGGCGTCGACCTGCTGCACGACCGGCTTCACGGTCGCGTCGAGCTGCTGGCCGAGCAGGGTGCCGTCGAGCAGCTTGGCCGTCAGGCCCTTGTCGCTGGCGACGAGGGACAGCAGGTCGGTGAGGCCCGTGGAGACCTTCACCGACAGCAGGGTCGCGGAGGCGTCCGCCTTGGCCGCCTTCGCCGTCTTGGCCGCGGCAGCGGTCACGGAGGCCTTGGTCGCGCTGACCGTGACGAGGCCGCCGAAGAGGTTGAGGTCGAGGGCGTTGGTGCTGCCCGTGCTGACGATGCTCGACAGGCCCGGCGTGATGCTCTGGCCGGTCCGCACGGCGCCGAGCGACACCGCTGCGCCGTCGAGGAGCTTGTCGAGGATGGCCTTGACCTCAGCCGGCAGCGAGTTGACCAGGTCAGCGAGGGCGGCGCCCGACAGCGTGGGCGTGGAGATCGTCGCGGGCGAGCCCGGGATGACGCCGGCGAGCGGGTTGGGCACCGAGACCGGAGGCAGCGACGGAAGGGTGTTGAGCGTCGACGTGATCGTCGCGGTCTGCGACGAGAGCGTCGCGAGGGCCGTGGTCAGTGTGGTGAGCGCGCTGTCCAGGCTGGCGCCGAGCCCGAGCGACCGCAGCGAGCCGAGCTTCGCCGACGTGAGGTCGCCGCTGGAGGTCGTGAGGCGCGAGACGGCGTTCACGGCCGCCTTCTGCGCACCGACGCTGACGCCGAGGCCGAGCGGGTTGCTGGGCACCTGCACCAGGGTCTGCAGCTTCTCGCCGGGCGCGGCCAGCGACGCGGACACCGTGCGGTTCAGCGGGGACAGCAGTGAGGCGAGCGTGCCGTCGGTGACGAGCGTGCCGCCACCGAGGTAGGAATTGGCCACCGCGACGTCGGAGCCGGTCTTGGCGTGGAAGGCCTGCGCGCTCGTTCCGAGCAGCGTGAGGACGGCGGGGTTCGGGACGCCGGGCACGGCGACCGGCAGGTTCAGCGAGAGCTGGACCACGCCGGTGTCGCTGGAGGCGCGGTAGAGCAGCTTGTCGTCGGCAGCGGCGGCAGTGCCGGTGCCAGTGGCGGCGGTGAGCACGGCGGCAGTCGCCGTGCACGCAGCGACGCGGGCGAAGCGCATGGCAGGTCCTCTCGACGGGCTGGTGTCTGGCCCACAGTTCGGCACGTCGCGGCCCCTTCTGGTGAGGTCACCGCAAACGGCGAGGGCTTGTCCGGATCGGGGGGCGGGATGAACCGGACGACCCCGGCGGGGGGTCAACGACCCCCGGCCGGGCGCGGACTACCTGCCTCTCTCGGACCACGCGATGCCGGCGAGCCAGAGGCAGGCCCCCAGCGTCGGCAGTGCGAGCCCGTAGAGCACGGCGTTGAGGGCGAGCTCGGTGCTCCCGCCCTCCGCGATCGTGACCCAGGGCAGGGGTGACCAGCGGAACGTCACGAGGACTCTCCTTGCAGTGAGGGGATGGGACCGGGCTCAGCCCTGTGGTGGTCCCCTCGCGGTGGTGCGCTCGTGATCGGTGGAGTGGGGCAGCCGCGCGTCGGTGGTCGTGAGGGCGTCCGTCGCGGGTGCGGCGGGTTCCGAGGCGGCAGGCGCGACGGCATCGGGGGCGGTGGTGAGGTCGGCGTGCGGGCGCGGCGCAGGGAGGGCGGCGGGCACGGCGTCGGACAGGTGAGACGAGACGCGCGCTGTCGTCGTACCGGCTGCCTGCGAGGGTGCTGGGAGGAGCAGTCCGAGGAGCAGCGCGAGGAGGGCAAGTGTGGCTCGCCGTCCCGTTCGCATCCCCCCACAGTAGGTATGTTTCGGGAGTGCGCCGCCCTGTCCCGCTCCTGGTCGCTGCCGCGACGCTGACCGCGCTGGCAGTCGTCCCGGCGTCCTCGAGCACGGCCTGCCCCTGGGTCGGCAGCACCGCGTCCCCGGTCACCCGCGCCTCACAGGTGCTGTCGCGGATGACGCTCGGCGAGAAGGTCCAGCTCCTCTCCGGTGCCCCCTCGAGCGGTCCGTCCGCGGGTGTGGTCAAGGGTGTCGCGCGGCTCTGCATCCCGGGCCTGGTGCTCAACGACGCGAGCGCCGGCATCGGCAACCGGCAGACCGGCACGACGGCGTTCCCCGACGAGATCGCTCAAGCCGCGACGTGGGACACGTCGCTGCAGACGTCGATGGGCAGGGCGCTCGGCATGGAGGCCGTCGCCAAGGGCGTCAACGTCGTCTTCGGGCCTGGGGTCAACCTGGCCCGGAACCCCTTGAACGGCAGGGGTTTCGAGTACGCCGGCGAGGACCCGGTGCTGGCGGGCAGGACGGCTGCGTCGCTGATCCGCGGCATTCAGTCGCAGCACGTCGTCGCCACGGTGAAGCACCTCGCGCTGAACGACCAGGAGACCAACCGCACGACGGCCTCGTCGGACGCCTCGGAGCGCGTCGCTGCCGAGCTCTACCTGCAGCCGTTCGAGGCGGCGGTGAAGGCCGGCGTCGGGTCGGCGATGTGCGCCTACAACCGGGTCAGCAGCACCTACGCCTGCCAGGACAAGAGCCTGCTCGACGGCGTCCTCAAGGGTCGCCTCGGCTTCACCGGCTTCGTGGTCAGCGACTTCCAGGCGACGCACTCGACGGCAGCTGCCAACACCGGCCTCGACATGGAGATGCCGACCGCTCGCTTCTACGGGAGCGCGTTGACGAAGGCGGTGCAGTCAGGCGCGGTGCCGGTGTCGCGGCTGAACGACATGGTCAGGCGCGTGCTGACGTCGATGTTCCGGATCGGCCTGGTCGACCACCCGCCGCGGGCGGCGGTGTCGAACGCGACCACAGCCACCTCGATCTCCGTCGCGACCCGGGTCGCCCAGCAGGGCGCCGTGCTGCTCCGCAACACCGGGGTCCTGCCGCTCGCCTCGACGGTGAAGAAGATCGCGGTGATCGGCGACGCCGCGTCGCAGGACGGGGCACCTCGGGCGTCCCAGGGCTACGGGTCGGCGCACGTCCCGCAGTTCGGGTACTCCGACCACGTCACGTCTCCGCTCTCCGCGATCACGTCGCGGGCGGCGCGACAGGGCGCGACGGTCTCCTACAACGACGGCAACGGCACGGCGAAGGCGGTGCTCGCCGCAGCCACCGCCGACATCGCCATCGTCTTCGTCAACGACGTCAACAACGAGGGGCTCGACCGGCCCGACCTCAAGCCGCACACCGGCAGCTGCTCCATCACCGGCGGCACCGACTGCACCTACTCCTCGCTGAACCAGGACCAGCTGGTGTCGTCCGTCGCCGCTGCCAACCGCAACACGATCGTCGTCATGCAGAGCGGCGGGCCGGTGGAGATGCCGTGGGCCGGGCAGGTCGCCGGCATCGTCGAGGACTGGCTCCCCGGTCAGGTCGACGGCGCGGCGCTCGCCCCGCTGCTGTTCGGCGACGTCAACTTCAGCGGCAAGCTGCCTGTCACCTTCCCGAAGGCGCAGGCGGACGGTCCGCTGAAGACCGCCGCGCAGTACCCCGGTGTGAAGGACAGCAAGGGCGTCCCGCACGTCACCTACAGCGAGGGGCTGAAGATCGGCTACCGCTGGTACGACGCGCAGGGGATCGCGCCGCTCTACCCCTTCGGGTACGGCCTCTCGTACACGTCCTTCCAGTACTCGCGGCTGCGAATGGTCCCCGGCAAGACCGGCGTGACGATGCAGGTGACGCTCAAGAACACCGGCTCGCGCGCGGGCGCCGAGGTCGTGCAGGTCTACGTCACGGCCCCCGGCTCGGCCGGCGAGCCCCCGAAGGCCCTCGGCGGGTACGTGAAGCTGACCCTCAAGGCAGGCGAGGCCCGCACGGTCAGCGTGCCGGTCGACAACCGCGCGTTCTCGGTCTGGAGCACCGCCAGGCACGCCTGGACGCCCGTCAAGGGCTGCTACGTCGTACGCGCCGGAGGCGGTTCGAGATCTCTGCCACTGATCGGGAAACTGTCGCGCGGCGGCTCCGTCTGCTAGAACACGTTCTATGTCTTCTGAGGTGGACCTGCTGATCGTGGGCAGCGGCGGTGGCGGCCTGGCGGCCGCCCTGACCGCGGCAGACCTGGGCCTGTCGGCCGTCGTGATCGAGAAGACCGACCTGTTCGGCGGTTCCACGGCCCTGTCCGGCGGTGCTGTCTGGATCCCGAACAACCCCACGCTGCTCAAGAAGAAGCAGGGCAACCCGCCGGAGGAGGTCCTCGAGTACCTGCGCGTGCTGACCGACGGCAAGGTCCCGGAGGCTCGGCTGCAGGCCTACGTCGAGCACGGACCACGCCTCATGCAGATGCTCGCGAAGTCGAAGTGGATGCGCTTCCAGTGGTGCAAGGGCTACAGCGACTACCACCCGGAGAAGCCAGGCGGGAAGCCGCTGGGGCGGTCCATCGAGGCGAAGCCGGTCAACACGAAGATCCTCGGGTCCGAGGAGAAGCACCAGCAGAAGAACGCGATGGAAGGGCCCCTCGGGCTCTGGATCACCATCCGTGACTTCCCGCACCTCAACATGATCAAGCGCACGACGCGCGGCAAGCTGATGGGCGTGGTCGCCGGCTGGCGCGTCGCGTCCAACCAGGTCCGCAAGCGCCACATGGCGACCGGTGGCCGCGCCCTCATCGCCCGGATGCGGCTCGCGATGCGTGACGCCGGCGTGCCGCTCCGCCTCAACACGCCGCTCCGCGAGCTGATCGTCGAGGACGGTCGTGTGGTCGGTGCCGTCGTCGGCGACGGCGAGACGATCCGGGCCCGCAAGGGCGTGCTGCTGGCCACGGGCGGCTTCGACCACGACCTGGCGATGCGCAAGGAGCACCTGCCGGAGGGCGGGCAGGACGACATCTCCGCGGGCGCGCCGGGCAACACCGGCGACGGCATCCGCGCCGGCATGGCCCTGGGTGCCGACACCGACCTGCTCGACGACGCCTGGTGGATGCCGTCCGTCGTCGACCCGCGATCCAAGGAGGTGCTCGTCCTCGTCGCCGAGCGCGCCATCCCGGGTCAGGTGATCGTCAACAAGCAGGGCGAGCGCTTCACCAACGAGTCCTCGCCGTACGTCAACTTCGTGCACGACCAGATCGAGGGCGGTCACGTCCCCTGCTGGTTCGTCCTCGACCAGAAGGCCCGCGACCGCTACCCCTTCCTGCGCGCGCTCCCGGGGCGGCGGCTGTCGAAGGCGTGGTACGAGGCGGGCATCGCCACCCAGGCGGACACCATCGCCGAGCTGGCCGAGAAGATGTCGATGCCCTCGTTGCCGGACACCATCGACCGCTGGAACACGATGGCGCGCGTCGGTGTCGACCAGGACTTCCACCGCGGCGAGTCGGCCTACGACCGCTACTACGGCGACCCGACCCTGAAGAACCCGGTCATGGACACCATCGAGCAGGGACCGTTCTACGCCGTCCGCATCGAGGTCGGCGACCTGGGCACCAAGGGCGGGCTCGTCACCGACGAGCGGGCTCGTGTCCTGCGGCCCGACGGCACGTGGGTCGAGGGCCTCTACGCGACCGGCAACACGTCCGCCTCGGTCATGGGCAACGAGTACGCCGGTGCCGGCGCCACCATCGGCCCCTCGATGGTCTTCGGCTACCTCGCCGTCCAGGACGCCGCGACGCGCTAGCGCCGCCC
>CBIHPE010000042.1:0-20580 GCA_966212015.1 uncultured Frankiales bacterium
ATTGCCCGCCCACCCAGCTTGAGGCCGCAGGCCCCGACGAGCTCGCCGGTGACGGCGTCCGTCACCGCGAGCTCCGCAGCCCGCCCGTCCGCCCACGCGTGCGCGGTGAAGACGTCGACGTAGTCGATGCCGTGCTCGAGCGCGTACGGCGTGGGCAGCGGCAGCCAACGGGCGCTCACCGGGTCGTCGCAGGCCCTGGCGACGTCCGCGGCGTCCTCGGAGCGCCAGCGGCGCAGCGTCACGACGCCGTCCGACAGGACGACGCTCGTCGGCAGCGGCCGGGTGTCCTCCATGGCGTCGGTGGACAGCAGCGACCCGAGCCAGTCGTCGACGCGCGTCCCGCGCTGGTTCCAGCCCTTGCGGGCGGTCCCCTCGAACGTGAACCCGACCTTCTGGGCGACGGCGCGGGAGCCCCAGTTCCCGGCGGCGCAGCCCCAGCTGATCCGCTCGAGGTCGAGCGCACCGAAGCCCCAGCGGCAGACCGCGGCGACCGCCTCGGTGACGATCCCACGCCCACGTCCCTCGGGCATCGCGTAGTAGGCGATCTCGCCCTCGCCACCGGAGATCGAGTGCAGCGCGCAGCCGCCCAGCACGTCGCCCGACACCGCGTCGTGGACGGCCCAGGTGGCGGCGGAGCCCTCCGCCCACCACTGCGGCGTCTCCTCCCGGACGTACCGCTCCGCGTGCTCACGGGTGTACGGGAACGGGCTTCCCGTCCACCGGACGACCTCGGGGTCGTTGCGGCCCGCCATCAGCGCCTCGATGTCCCGGTCCGTCCACGGCTGGAGCACCACGGACCCGCAGGTGATGTCGGTCGGCTGCATCCGGTCACCCTGCCAGGGGCGGTGGTCCTGCCGCGACCCGGTTGCCGCCTAGGATCGACCCATGGTGCTCTCCAGACTCCTCCGCGCGGGCGAAGGCAAGATCGTCCGTCGCCTCTCCGCGATCGCCGACGCGGTCAACGACTACGAGGACGACATCAAGAAGCTCTCCGACGCGGAGCTGCGGGCGAAGACCGACGAGTTCAAGAAGCGCCTCGCCGACGGCGAGACCGTCGACGACCTGCTGGTCGAGGCCTTCGCAGTCGCCCGCGAGGGCGCCTGGCGCACGCTCGGGCAGCGCCCCTTCGACGTCCAGGTCATGGGCGGCGCCGCGCTGCACCTCGGCAACATCGCCGAGATGAAGACCGGTGAGGGCAAGACCCTGACCTGCGTCCTCCCCGCCTACCTCAACGCCCTCGAGGGCAAGGGCGTGCACGTCGTCACGGTCAACGACTACCTGGCCCGCCGCGACGCGGAGACCATGGGCCGCGTCCACCGCTTCCTCGGCCTGTCGGTCGGCGTCATCCTCGCCAACGAGAGCCCCGAGCAGCGCCGCCCGCAGTACGCCGCCGACATCACCTACGGCACCAACAACGAGTTCGGCTTCGACTACCTGCGCGACAACATGGCGTGGAGCAACACCGAGCTCGTGCAGCGCGGCCACCACTACGCGGTCGTCGACGAGGTCGACAGCATCCTCATCGACGAGGCCAGGACCCCGCTCATCATCAGCGGTCCCGCCGACATGGCCGCCAAGTGGTACCTCGAGTTCGCCCGGATCGTGCCGCGCCTCGTCCGCGAGGTCGACTACGAGGTCGACGAGAAGAAGCGCACCGTCGGCATCCTCGAGAGCGGTGTCGAGAAGGTCGAGGACCAGCTCGGCATCGACAACCTCTACGAGGCGGTCAACACGCCGCTGGTCGGCTACCTCAACAACGCGCTGAAGGCCAAGGAGCTCTACAAGAAGGACAAGGACTACGTCGTCCAGAACGGCGAGGTCCTCATCGTCGACGAGTTCACCGGCCGCATCCTCGCCGGCCGTCGCTACAACGAGGGCATGCACCAGTCGATCGAGGCGAAGGAGGGCGTCCAGATCAAGGACGAGAACCAGACCCTCGCCACGATCACGCTCCAGAACTACTTCCGCCTCTACGACAAGCTCTCCGGCATGACCGGTACGGCCGCCACCGAGGCTGCCGAGTTCGACCAGACCTACAAGCTCGGCGTCGTCCCGATCCCGACCAACCGCCCGATGCAGCGCGAGGACGAGCCGGACGTCGTCTTCAAGACCGAGGCCGCGAAGTACGACGCCGTCGTCGAGGACATCGCCGAGAAGGTCGAGAAGGGCCAGCCGGTCCTCGTCGGCACCGTCTCCGTCGAGAAGTCCGAGTACCTCTCGGGCCTGCTGCGCAAGCGCGGCATCTCGCACGAGGTGCTCAACGCCAAGCAGCACGAGCGCGAGGCCCACATCGTCGCCCAGGCCGGTCGCAAGGGCGCCGTCACCGTCGCGACGAACATGGCCGGTCGAGGCACCGACATCATGCTCGGCGGCAACCCCGAGTTCCTCGCCGACCTCGCTCTGCGCGGACGCGGCCTGTCCCCGGTCGACACCCCCGAGGACTACGAGGCCGCCTGGCCCGCCGCCCTCGAGTCCGCCAAGACCGCGGTGAAGGCCGAGCACGAGGAGGTCGTCGACGCCGGCGGCCTCTACGTCCTCGGCACCGAGCGGCACGAGTCGCGCCGCATCGACAACCAGCTCCGCGGTCGCTCCGGCCGTCAGGGCGATCCCGGTCTGTCTCGTTTTTACTTGTCTTTGGGCGACGACCTGATGCGGCTGTTCAACGCCGGCGCGGTCGAGGCGATCATGAACCGCCTGAACATCCCCGAGGACATCCCGATCGAGTCCAAGATGGTGTCCCGCGCCATCCGCTCCGCCCAGACGCAGGTCGAGGCGCAGAACTTCGAGATCCGCAAGAACGTCCTCAAGTACGACGAGGTCCTCAACCGCCAGCGCACCGTCATCTACGACGAGCGGCGCAAGATCCTCAACGGCGAGGACCTTCACGAGCAGGTGCGAGGGATGGTCGACGACGTCGTCGAGTCCTACGTCTTCGCGGAGTGCGGCGACGCCTACCCGGAGGACTGGGACCTCGAGAAGCTCTGGACCGCTCTCAAGACCCTCTACCCCGTCGGCATCCCGCTCGCCACGGTCGAGGAGGAGCGCGACTCGCTCTCGGTCGAGTACCTCGCCGAGGAGCTCAAGACCGACGCCCAGCAGGCCTACGACAAGCGCGAGGCCTCCCTCGGCACCGGCGAGGACGGCGAGCCCGTCATGCGCGAGCTCGAGCGCCGCGTCCTGCTCTCGGTCGTCGACCGCAAGTGGCGCGAGCACCTCTACGAGATGGACTACCTGCAGGAGGGCATCGGCCTGCGCGCGATGGGACAGCGCGACCCGCTGGTCGAGTACCAGCGCGAGGGCTTCGACATGTTCCAGGCGATGATGGAGGCCATCAAGGAGGAGTCCGTCGGCTTCCTCTTCAACGTCGAGGTCCAGCTCGAGGAGCCCGTCGCGGCGCCCGAGGAGGCCCTCATCGCCACCGGCCCGGGAGAGGTCGCCGGAGAGGTCGTCGTCGAGCACCTGCTCGCCGAGGCCCCCTCGACCCCTGACCACGAGATCCCCGCCGCCCCCAGCGCGCCGGTGGCCGAGCCGAGCATCCCGGACCCGGCACCGTTCGCGCCGACCCCGCACATCGAGGAGGCTCCGGCACCCGTCGTCGAGGCTCCGGCACCTGTCGTCGAGGCGCCCGCGCCGGTCGTCGACGCGCCCGCCGCTGAGCTGCCCTCGGCTCCCGCCGCGGAACCCGTGCAGGCGCCGGCTGAGCCGGCCGCTGAGCCGGCCGCTGAGCCGGCCGCTCCGCTCGTCGCCGAGACCGTCGCCCCCGAGGCGCCGGTCGTCAGCACGCCGCCCGCCGAGACGCCCGTGGCGGCCCCGGCCGCGGAGGCACCGGCTCCGCTCGAGGCCCCCGAGACGCCGGTGCCGCTGACGACCGCGGCTGCCGAGGTGGAGTCGCCTGCGGCTCCGCAGCCGGCCGTCGAGGAGACCGCGGCAACGCCGACCGCCGCCCCCGAGGCGACGACGCCGGCCGCCCCGCAGCCGCCTGCCGCGAAGCTCCCCGACGCGTTCGGCCGGCCTAACCAGCCGACCAGCCTGTCGTACTCCGCAGGGGGGCAGACGTCCGCAGGCCCCGCCGTCCCCGACCCGCTCACCGGTGAGGTCAAGTCGGGCGGCCCGTCCCGCAACGCGCCCTGTCCCTGCGGCTCCGGACGCAAGTACAAGCGGTGCCATGGAGACCCCACCAAGCAGTGACCCGTCCGCACGACCTCCGGGGCTGACGGCGGTCCCGGGCGTGAGGATGTCCGCGTGATCCCCTCGACGGCTGACGCCGTGGCCGCGTCGACGGCTGTCGCGGTCGACCTCGGCCTGCCGGCGGACGAGCCCGTCGTCGTGGCCGAGGGCTACAGCGTCCGGGTGCGGCTGGACCCCGCGCCGGTGCTCACCCGGGTCGTCACGGTGGGCCGGCTGCTGCGCGGGGAGCCCCGGCCCTGGATGGAGCGGGAGATCGCCGTCGGCCGCTTCCTCACGGCTGCCGGAGCGCCCGTCGTCCCGCCCTGGCCGGACGCGGGTCCGCACCGAGGGCTCGACCTGGACGTCTCGCTCTGGCAGTGGCTGGAGCCCGCGGCCGACCCGGTCGACCCGCAGGAGTTCGCGCGGATGCTGCGACACCTGCACGACGTGCTGGCCGACTACGAGGCGTACCTGCCGGTCCTCGTCGGGCCGCTGACCGACATCGGCGCTGTCCTCCGGACGAGCGACGACGCCGTGCTGCACGACGCGGCGGCTCTGCTGGTGCCGCTGGCCCTGACCTGGCCCCGGCGCCCGCTGCACGGCGACGCCCACACCGGCAACGTGCTGAGCACGACCGGCGGGCCGGTCTGGATGGACCTCGAGGACGTCTGCGTCGGCCCGATCGAGTGGGACCTCGCCTCCCGCACGCTGACGGACGCCGTCGTCGACGCCTACCCCGGCGACGTCGACCGAGGGCTGCTCGAGGACTGCCGCGACCTGCGCCACCTGCAGATCCTGGCGGGCATGCTGTCGGACGACGTCCAGGACGCGACCCTCTACGACGAGGTCACCACGCGGCTCCGCCGCCGGCTGGCCTGAGCGCGGGTCAGCTCCAGGTCACGACGCTGCGGCCCGAGGCCACGGCGGCCTTGAGCTCCTCCACCGACGTGATGCCGGGGTCCAGCGCCGCGGTGAGCCGCACGTCGCCGGACCGGCCCTCGACGGGGACGTCCGCGATCTTCACGACGCCGCGGAAGGCGGGTGGGGCGTCGACGACCAGCCAGAGCTGGAGCCCCTTTCCCGGCAGCCAGGTCTCGGAGTAGGTCAGCGTGTCCATCTGAGAGGCGTTGAGCGAGGTGCCGTCGTTCCACGCGACGCCGACGACCTGCGTGGCCGCGTTGCCCAGCCGCCGCCACGCGGGCGTCAGGCCGGTGAACGTGATCATCATGCTGCGGAGCTGTGACCGGATGGCGGTGGGGACGGGTGCGGACACGTCGAGCGAGCGCTGGTCAGGGGTCAGCTCGTCCCACGTCTTCGGCCTGGGCGGCGGTGGGTCCACGACCTGTTCCCAGGCCGTCCAGGCCGCCGACCCTTGACCCGCACGAGCGAGCGCGACGAGAGCCTCGAAGGGATCACCGCCGACGTGGGCCGCGTACCGGCTCATCGTCTCGGAGCCCGGGTACGCACACGTCGTGAGGTTGTAGACGCTGCTGCCGTCGACCACGAACGGCTCCACGAACGGCTGGTCGCCCCGGAACTGCCCCACCAAGGCGCGATGGTCCGACCCCGGCGCCAACCAGGCCGCGAGGTCCTCCCGGGAGCGGGGCGACATCAGCACCTCGTCGGCGACCGTTCCTCGCACCCGCTCGACCGTGTTGAGCTGCACGACCTCGGTCGGGTAGCCACCGCCCTCTGACGCCGTCGCTGCCCGGTGCGAGGCGACCGCGTCGACGACCGCCCACGCCTCGAGACCGTCGAGGCTGTTGGCCGTGGCGACCCGGTCGATGATCGCGTGCGGGTCCTCGCACGGCACTGCGGGACCCCCACCAGGCCGGGTCGACTGGTCCACGGCCCGTGCCGACGGTGTCGCCTGCGGGGTCGCCTGCACCGACCCGGTGCCGCAGCCGGCCAACGCGAGCACGACGAGCAGAGCTGTTGCCCTCATGCACATGAGACGCAGCATGTCCGCTGCTGGTTCGCCGCGATACCGACTGGCGCACCCGCCTGCGGTGGCGCGGCGACGCTGCGCGACCGACGAGGAGAACGAGTCCTGCATCGTCATGCAGGACCCCGAGGGCAACGAGATCTGCCTCGACTGATCGGCCCCTCGCCTGTGCCCGGGATGCGTGCGCTGCGGCCGCGTGGGACTCGCGCGTGAACGCGCACACATCGGGACGGCCGGAGATGCGTGCGCCTGGCCCGCGTGAGACTCGCGCTCGAGGGCGCACACCTCGTCCGCAGACCGCTCAGGACTGGATCGGGGGAGCCCAGCCGGGACGGGGGATCAGGCAGAACGGGTGTCCCGCCGGGTCGGCGTAGACGGAGCCCTCGAGCAGCCGAGCGCCGAGCGCCTCCACGAGCGGGCGGGCTGCCTCGACGTCGTCGACCATCACGTCGAGGTGCAGCTGCTGCGGCACCTCGGGTGACGGCCAGGTCGGGGGTACGTGGTCGGGCGCGAGCTGGAAGCCCAGGCCCGAGTGCTCGGAGGAGCGGGCCACGACGCAGAAGTCGTCGCTGCGGTAGGTGATCGGGTCGCCGAGCACGGCCGACCAGAACGCCGCGAGGGCAGCGGGGTCGGGGCAGTCGACGATGGTGTGGTGCAGGCGTCCGATCACAGGGCGACCCTAGAGCCGTTCGAGGATCACGACGTCGACGGAGTCGCCGGCCGCCTTGCCGATCTGCTTCTGCAGCGCCGCCTTCACCGGCAGCTTGTGGGTGCCGTCGCCCAGCGCCATGAAGGAGCTCTGGAACGCGACGCCGTCGACCGTGCCGCGGACCTTCACCAGGCCTCGGGTGCCGAAGTAGTCGGCGGACCCGTCCATGACGACGTACGTCCATCCGCCCTGCGCCGGGCTCTTCTGCAGGGTTGCCGTGAAGCGCTTGTCGAGGTCGCGGGTCACCATGCCAGTGTGACGTCGCGGACGGTGGCGAGTCATCGGTCCTGGCTCACAGGCCGAGGAGCTCCGTGCAGCGCCACCGCCCCTCGAAGCCCTCGAGCCGGAGGGCGAGGGCGCCGAACCGGTTGCCGCGCACGACCGTGGCGCACGCCTCGACGACGCCCTCCGGCCGCTCCTGGACGTGCAGCGACCTGATGGCCTGCTGGCCGGGGCGGGTGCCCTTCGGCATCGGGCGCTCCTCCATCAGCTCGACCAGCTCGGCGTAGAGCTCGGGGCTCGTGTCGCGGCGCAGCTGCTTGATGGCGCGGACGCCGGACACGACCTCGAGGACGCCCTGCACGAGGTGCCGCGCGAACACGTGCGAGGCGGGCAGGTGGGCCGTGGCGGTCCGCTCCGACAGGAGCCAGGCGTCGTCGTCGACCTCGGGCTGCTCGACCGGGGCGGACCGCACCAGCCGCAGCACGGGGGCACCGGGCTCGTCGTCGTACGGGGGAGCGCACGGCGGGACGGGGACCAGGCAGAGCGGGACAGCCGGGAGCTCGAGGGCTGGGAGTGCGGTCATGAGTCGTTCCCCAAGGGTCGTGGCGCCGTGAGCCGGTCGCCGGGATGGATGAGGTCGGGGTGGTCACCCACGACCGAGCGGTTGGCGGCCCACCAGCGGGGCCACTCCTGCGCGACGCGGGCGTCGCTCGCGCCCGGGCCGAGCGCGACGGCGGCCAGCGACCAGAGCGAGTCGCCGGCGTGGACGACGACGACCTCGGACGAGACGGGTACGTCCTCGGCCGGTGGCTGCGTCCTGGCCGGTGCCTGCGGGGGTCGAGGCGCGGAGGGGTGCGAGGGGCGCTGCACCGGTCGAGGCGCCGGTCGAGGCGCGGCCGGTGTCGCAGGGTGCGTGGCGGTCACCGTCGGCCGGCCGGGGAGCGGGGCAGGGGCGACCGGGGCGGCGGTCACCGGTGCGAGTCCCGGCCAGTCCAGGAAGTCCGACGCCGAGCCGGCGACGGTGGGTGTGCGGTCCTCGGCGAGGGCGGCCTGCCCGGTGAGCAGCGAAGCGGCGAGGCCCGCCCCCACGGCGACCCGGACGAGTGCGCGGACCGAGCGCGGGGCGACGCGGCGGGCGAGCGTGCCGGCACTGCGCCCGAGGGCGCCCGGGAGGCGGGAGCCCTGCTCGAGCACCAGCACGAGCAGCAGCCAGGCGGTGCAGGTCCAGGCTGCGGACGACACCGCGGTGACGAGCGGGGCCGTCGGTCCCGACGTGGTCGGCGTGAGCAGGGCCAGGGCTGGGACGACGGCCAGGACGGCCAGCGCGTGGGAACGATGCATCGCCTTGACCCTCAATTCATTCGTTTGCTTGTGTTTGTGTTTGTAAACGTTCGAGAACGTGCGGTCAAGTGGGGTAGCGGAATCGTGCACAGGTCGGGCAGGGTGGGGGCGTGCGCTGGGACGAGCTGTTCGCCGATCTGGACGCCCAGCTGTCCGCCGCCGAGGCTGCGGAGCTGGCGGCCGAGGTCGCCGACCGCACCCGGCTGGAGGTGGGCCGGCTGCGCCTGGTCGACCGGCTGCGCCCGTCCGTCGGCGCGCAGGTCTCGGTGCAGGCGGCCGGGCTCGGGACGGCGCGCGGCCGGCTGCTCGACGCCGGCAGCGACTGGCTGCTGCTTCAGGAGGACGGAGCGCGGGAGCTGCTGCTCCCCGCGTCGTCGCTGCTCTCGCTCAGCGGGGTCGGTGGCCCGGCCGAGGTGCCCGGGTCAGAGGGCGAGGTGGAGCGTCGCCTGGACCTGAGGTGGGCGCTGAAAGGCTTGGTGCGCAGCAGATCTGGCGTGCAGGTGGTGCTCTCGGACGGCTCGACCCTGACCGGGACGCTCGACCGCGTCGCGGCCGATCACGTCGACCTCGCGGAGCACGCGCCGGGCGAGGCCCGTCGAGCGGGCGCCGTGCGTCAGGTGCGGCTCGTGCCGCTCACCGCTGTGGGAGCGATCCGGAGCTGGAGCTAGTCCTCCGGGACGGACTCCCCAGCCCCCAGCGGGTGGCTGTCGACGAAGGCCCGGGTCTCGGCGTACATCCGCTGGATGTAGTCCTCGAGCGCCTGCGCCTCGACCCGCCACTGGCCGCGGCCACCGATCTTGATCGCGGGCAGGTCGCCGCTGCGGACGAGGGCGTAGGTCTGGGACGCCGAGATGTTGAGGACCTCGGCGACGTCGGACAGCTGCAGGAAGCGCGGGGCGGCCAACGCGAGCTCCTCTCGGCCGGATGCGGTTGCCGCAGTGTGCCACCGTTTGCCTTCGTTTCGGCGAGCATCCACAGGGACGGGTGCGGACGGACCCGAACATGCGGCACCATGCCGCTCCATGACGGACGCGCCCGGCTCCCCCTCGGCCTCGCGCCTCGCCACCCCGAGCTGGCTCGACGGCCGCCTCGTGCTGGGAGTGCTGCTGGTGCTGATCAGCGTGCTCGTGGGTGCCAAGGTGCTCGCAGGCGCCGACAGCAGCCAGCAGGTGTGGTCGGCCAGGCACGCGCTGGCACCCGGCACGGTGCTCGTCGCCGACGACCTCGAGCTGACGAAGGTGCGGCTGTTCGACACGAGCGGCCGCTACCTCGCCGGTGCCGCCCCGGTCGGCTACGTGGTGCTGCGCAGCATCGGCTCGCACGAGCTGCTCCCGCACGACGCCCTCGCCGCGCCCGGCAAGCAGGTGGAGCGACGGCAGGTCACGATCCCGGTCGCCTTCGGCCACCTGCCCACCGACCTGCGCGCGGGTGACGTCGTCGACGTCTACGTGACACCGGACGAGAAGGCGGTCCGCCGCGGCACCAAGGGCGTCGACCTCACCGTCCCGCGACTGGTCCTCCCCGACGTGGTGGTCGCGAAGGTCACCCGGTCGAGCGGCCTGACCTCCAGCGGCCAGACGGCCCCTGTCGTGGTGACCGTCGACCCGTCGCAGGTGCTGGCGCTGGTGCAGGCGCTCGCTGACGGCCCGATCGACCTGGTGCGCGTGCCCGATGCGCACCTCGCTCCGCTCGCGACCGCGACGCCGGAGCCGTGATGCAGGTCCCCGTCCTCACCGCCGTCACCGACTCCGTCTGGGAGGCGCGCCTCGTCGCGGCCCTGTCCCGCGGTGACCTCGGCGTCGCCGTCGTCCGCCGCTGCGTCGACCTCGCCGACCTGCTCGCCACGGCCGCGACCGGTCAGGCGCGTGCCGTCCTGCTCTCCGCCGACCTTCGCCGCCTCGACCGTGAAGCCCTCACCCGCCTCGCGGTGGCCGGCGTCGCCGTCGTCGGACTGGTCCCGCCCGGGGACGAGGACGCCGAGCGCCGGCTGCGCCAGCTGGGCGTCTCGTCGGTCCTGCCCAGCGACGCGACCGCCGAGACCATCAGCGCTGCCGTCGTCGAGGCGGTCGTCGCCCTGACCCCGATGCCCGCCGACCTGTCGGCCCTGGCCGATCCGCGGTCCGCGCTGCCGTCCGCACCCGACCCGGTCGAGGAGCTCGAGACGCTGCCCGGGACGGGCCGGTTGGTCGCGGTGTGGGGCCCGACCGGCGCCCCGGGGCGCACGACGGTCGCGGTCGGCGTCGCGTCGGAGCTCGCCGCCCTCGGCTGGCCGGCGCTGCTCGTCGATGCCGACGTCTACGGGGGAGTGGTCGCGCAGGTCCTCGGGCTGCTCGACGAGTCGCCCGGGCTCGCCGCCGCCTGCCGCCAGGCGAACAACGGGCTGCTCGACGTACCCGCCCTTGCCGGGTTCGCCCGCGAGGTCAGCCCGGCCCTGCGCGTCCTCACCGGCATCGCCCGCGCCGAGCGCTGGCCCGAGCTGCGGCCCGCCGCCCTCGAGGTCGTGCTCTCCCTCGCGCGGTCGATCGCGGCCGTGACAGTGGTCGACTGCGGTTTCTCGCTCGAGCAGGACGAGGAGCTCGCCTACGACACGATGGCGCCTCGTCGCAACGGAGCGACCCTCACCGTCCTCGAGCAGGCCGACACCGTCCTCGTCGTCGGCACCGCCGACCCGGTCGGGCTGCAGCGGCTGGTGCGCGCGCTGTCGGAGCTGAAGGAGGCCGTGCCGGGCATCGTCCCGACCGTGGTCGTCAACCGGCTCCGCTCCAGCGCGATCCCCGGCGACGCCGAGGCCGAGGTGCGCGCTGCTCTGCAGAGGTACGCCGGGATCGACGCCGTCACTGTCGTGCCGCAGGACACCGAGGGGCTCGACGGCGCCCTGTCAGTCGGTCGGACGCTGACCGAGCACGCGCCCGGATCTCTTGCGCGCCAGGCCCTCCAGGGCCTCGCTGCCGGTCTCGTGGGCGTGGCCGCCCCGGTCAAGAAGCGCCGCCTGCTCCGCCGCTGACGGGAGCTACACCGTGAAGTCGTAGTCCGCGAGGTCGAACGTCGACAGCTCCCGGGCGAACGAGAACGTGTAGGTCGGCCAGAGCGTCGTGTTGGTCCCGTGCTCGTCGAGATACCAGGACGCGCAGCCGCCGGCGTTCCAGACCGTCGGCTGCAGGGCCTTCTGCAGCTTGCGGTTGAAGGCCCTCGTCACCTCGGGCTTGGCCGAGATCGCCGTGATGGCAGCCCTTCTCATCGCACCAAGAGCGTCGACGACGTGCTCCACCTGGCGCTCGATGACGTAGACGATCGAGGTGTGGCCGAGCCCGGTGTTGGGGCCGGTGAGCACGAAGAAGTTCGGGAAGCCGGGCACGGCCATGCCCCGGTAGGCCTGCATCCCGGACTCCTTCCAGTGCTCGGCCATCGTGCGGCCGTCGGTGCCGCGGACCCGGTGGGCGACCGGCGGGTCGGTCACGGCGAAGCCGGTGCCGAGCAGGATCACGTCGACCTCGACGGCCTGTCCGGTCGACGTGACGATGCCGGTCGGGGTGATCTCGGCGATGGGGTCGGTCACGAGGTCGACGTGGTCGCTCGCGAGCATCGGGTACCAGGTGTTGGACAGCAGGACCCGCTTGCAGCCGAGCTTGTAGTCGGGCGTGACCTTGGCGCGCAGGTCGGGGTCCTGGATGTGCTTGGCGATCCAGGCGAGGCCCTGCTTCTCGGCGACCTTCATGATCCCGGTCTTGCCGGAGAAGCCGAGGATCCACGACTCGCGGCCGGCGTAGATGGATCCGCGGACCGCCTTCTGGACAGCAGGGAAGGCCTTGAACAGAGCGCGCTCCCCGCGGGTGATCGCGCGGTCGCGGCGGGGGAGGACCCACGGAGCGGTGCGCTGGAAGACCGTGAGGTGCGAGGCGACCTTGGCGACCTCGGGGGCGAACTGGATCGCCGACGCGCCGGTGCCGATGACGGCCACCCGCTTGCCCGTCAGGTCGAAGGAGTGGTCCCACTCGGCGGAGTGCATGACCTTGCCCTCGAACGACTCGAGCCCGGTGATCTTCGGGGCGATCGGCTCGGACAGGCCGCCGGTGCCGGCGATCACGACATCGGCCGTGAGGTCACCGCGGGTCGTCGACACCAGCCAGCGACGGCCGTCCCAGTTGGCTGCGAGGACCTCGGTGTCGAACCAGGTGCGGTCCTTCACGCCGTACCGCTCCGCCACCCCGCGCAGGTAGGCGTAGATCTCCGGCTGAGGGGAGAACGTGCGGGTCCACGTCGGGTTCGGCGCGAAGGAGAACGAGTAGAGGTGGGAGGGCACGTCGCAGGCGCAGCCGGGGTAGCTGTTGACCCGCCAGGTGCCGCCGACGTCGCTGCCGCGCTCGACGACCGCGACCTGGTGGCCGGCCTCCTGCAGGCGGATCGCGGCGGCGAGGCCGGCGAAGCCGCTGCCGATGACGAGGGCGCCGACGTGGGCGGGGAGCAGTCGGTTCACGGAAGTCCTCCAGGCTCGCTAACTTTACGTCGAGTAACTATATCTCCAGTAACCTACTTCGTGTAAAGTCCCTTCTCATGAGGACCCGGATGGCGCGTGCGGACCGCCGCGACCAGCTCCTCGACACGGCGCAGGACGTGTTCACCGAGCGCGGCTACGCCGCGACGTCGATGGACGACGTGGCCGAGGCGGCGGGCGTCACCAAGCCGGTGCTCTACGACCACTTCGGCAGCAAGGAGGGGCTGCTCGGCGCCGTCGTCGAGCGGTCCGGCCAGCAGATGCTCGACGCCACCACCGGTGCCGTGAGCGGCCTCGACCCCGAGACCGCGCTGCGGCAGGGGCTCACGGCCTTCTTCCGGTACGTCGACGAGCACGCCGGCGCGTGGACGCTGCTGCTCCGGGAGGTGGCGCCCGGGACGCCCGCGGCAGACGCCGTCGACCGGGTGCGGGCGGTCCAGGTCGACGTCATCGCCGCCCTCATCGGGATGCACTTCACGGAGGCCGACCCGGAGCGGGCGACGGTCTACGCGCACGTCGTCAGCGGAGCGGCCGAGCGGCTCTCCACCGTGCGGGTCACCGGCCTGCGCACCAGTCCCGAGCAGGCAGCGGACCTGCTCATGGACGCCCTCTGGACCGGATTCGCGGCCCTCGTCGAGAAGGAGCACGGATGAGCAGCAAGCAGCAGGTCGTCGTCGTCACCGGAGCGGGTCGAGGCCTGGGGGAGGGCATGGCGCGGCTGCTCGCGGCGAACGGTCACCGCCTCGCGCTCCTCGACCGCGACACCGACCACGTCGAGAAGGTCGCCGCCGACCTGCCGGACGCGCGCGCCTGGACCTGCGACGTCACCGACTCCGCCGCCGTGAAGGCGATCGCCACCGAGGTCGTGCAGCACTTCGGTCGGGTCGACGTCCTCGTCAACAACGCCGGCATCGGCAAGGGCGGTCCGCTGCTCCTGCAGGACGAGGCCGAGTACGAGGCGGTGCTGGAGATCAACCTGATGGGCAGCACGCGGGTGGCGCGCGCCTTCCTGCCGGCGCTGGTGGAGAGCAAGGGCTACCTGCTCCAGATCGCCTCGCTGGCTGCGATCACCCCCGCCCCGTTCATGAGCGCCTACTGCGCGAGCAAGGCAGGCGTCGAGGCCTTCGCCCACTGCCTGCGCGGCGAGCTGCGGCACCACAAGGTCAAGGTGGGCGTCGCCTACCTCGCCTTCACCGACACCGACATGGTCCGCGAGGCGGACGCCGAGCCGGCGATGGCGGCGCTGCGCGGGTCGCTGCCGCCGCCCTTCGGCAGCACCTACCCGGTCGCGCCGGCGATCGAGCGGCTGGTCGCGGGGATCGAGGGTCGCAAGGCGCACGTCTACGCCCAGCGCTGGCTGCGGGTGCTGCCCTACCTCCGCGGCGGCCTGCCGGCCGTGGTCGCCAAGAGCCCGAGCCGCGACCTGAAGAGGGCCGAGAAGATCCTGCGCGAGCAGGCTCCCTGACCGCACGGCAAGATGTCGGAAACGCCCCTCTGCTGAGGAGACCTCGTGTCCCTGATCCCCTCGCTGGTCTCCCCGGCGGACGCTGCCTTCCTGCTGCCCGAGACCCGCGACCAGCCGATGCACGTCGGCAGCCTCCAGCTGTTCGTGCCGCCTCCCGGTTCCGACGTGCACGACCTGTCGCAGATCTACCAGACCGCCATCGCGACGACCGAGATCGCGCCGCTGTTCCGCAAGCGGCTGACCCGCGGCTTCGGCACGCTCGGGCAGTGGGCCTGGGAGGCCGACGAGGCGATCGACCTCGAGCACCACGTACGTCACTCGTCGCTGCCGAAGCCGGGCCGGATGCGCGAGCTGCTCGCGCTCTGCAGCCGGCTGCACGGGACGCTGCTCGACCGGCAGCGGCCGCTCTGGGAGATGCACCTCATCGAGGGCCTGGAAGACGGCCGGTTCGCCGTCTACACGAAGATCCACCACGCGCTGCTCGACGGCGTCTCCGGGCTGCGGCTGCTCGAGCGCAGCCTCGACACCGACCCCGACGTGCGCGACACCCCGATGCCCTTCGCCTCGCGTCCGCGCGCCCGGAGCAAGAGCGGCGGTCTCGACGTCGGGGGGCTCGTGTCCGGCGCGGCCCACGCCGCCCTCGACGTCGCGACGCTCGGTCCGAAGGCGGCAAGGCTGGTCGAGCAGGGGATCCGCCACGAGGGCGCCGTCCTCCCCGGTCAGGCCCCGCGCAGCATCCTCAACGTGCCCATCAGCGGCAGCCGCCGGTTCGCGGGTGACGCGTGGGAGCTCGACCGCATCCGGACCGTCGCCAAGAAGGCCGACGCGACCATCAACGACGTCGTGCTGGCCATGTCGTCGGCCGCGCTGCGCGACTACCTGCTCGGGCTCGACGCGCTTCCGGACAGCTCGCTCATCGCCATGACGCCCGTGTCGCTCCGAAAGGACGACAGCGCCGAGGGCAACGCCGTCGGCGCGATCCTCGTGTCCCTCGGCACCCACCTCGCCGACCCCGAGGAGCGGATGGTCCACATCCGCGACTCGTCCGGTCGCGCGAAGGACTCGCTGAAGGGCCTGTCGCAGCTGCAGATCACGGCGCTGTCCGCCGGGATGATGTCGCCGCTCGTGCTCAACACCTACTTCGGTGTCCCCCCGGTGATCCCACCGCCGTTCAACCTCATCATCAGCAACGTCCCCGGCCCGAGGAAGCCGCTCTTCTGGAACGGGGCGAAGCTCGACGGGATGTACCCGCTGTCCATCCCCACCAGCGGCCAGGCCCTCAACATCACCTGCACCAGCTACGACAAGGAGCTGCAGTTCGGGCTCACCGGCTGCCGCCGTACGCTCCCGCACCTGCAGTCCATGCTGGTGGGGCTCGACGAGGCGCTGACGGGGCTCGAGAAGGCCTTCCTGTAGCAGCCGTCCGGGCGAACCTGCTTCGGGGAGCACGGGACGGGTAGGCCGTAGCGGTGAGCCGCTCGCTCCACGTCGGCCCGACGCGCCTGACTGCGGTGCGCGGGGCCGGAGATCGGCGGCTCGTCGCGACGTCGCCGACCCGACCACCGGGTGATTGTGCGCTCAAAGATTGAACGCGCAATAAAACGGGGGTAGGGTTGGTTGCACAAGCAACAAGCACGACCCACCCTCCCGAAGGAGCACCCGATGACCACCCCCACGACCACAGAGCTGTCCGGCACCTACGTCCTCGACCCGACCCACACCCGCCTCGGCTTCGTGGCGCGGCACGCCATGGTCACCAAGGTCCGCGGCCAGTTCGACGAGTTCGACGCCAAGGCTCACCTGGACTTCGAGGACCCGACCAAGAGCTCCGCTGAGGTCACGTTCCAGATCGCCTCGATCAGCACCGGCCAGAAGCAGCGCGACGAGCACCTGCGCACCAACGACTTCTTCGACGCCGAGCAGTTCCCGACCGGCCACTTCGTCTCCACCTCCGTCACGAAGGACGGCGACGACTACGTCCTCAACGGCGACCTCACGCTCAAGGGCATCACGAAGCCGGTCTCCATCACGTGGGAGAGCACGGGTACGGCGAAGGACCCGTTCGGCAACACCCGCGTGGGCTTCGAGGGCAAGGCCGTCATCAACCGCAAGGACTGGGGCATCGAGTACAACGCCGCTCTCGAGACCGGTGGCGTCCTCGTCTCCGACAAGATCACGCTCGAGTTCGACGTCTCCGCCATCAAGCAGTAGTCGCACCAGCCACCCCCGTCCCCGCAGCGCCTCGTGCTGCGGTGGCGGGGGTGGTCTGCGTCGTGCGCGTAGCCTGCGCGCGTGGCATCGACCTGGCAGCGGGTGCGACGGGCGCAGGCGCGCCTGTCGACGGAGGCCGTCCAGCGGATGGACGCCCTGCCGTGGTTCACGTCGCTGTCGCCGTCCCAGCGCGCCGACGTCGGGCTCGTCGTGCAGGCCGGCTTCGCCAACTTCACGACCTGGCTCAAGGACCACGACGAGGCGGCGTCGCCCGCGCCCGACGTGTTCGGAGCCGCTCCCCGGGAGCTGACCCGGGCGGTCAACCTCAAGCAGACCGTCCAGCTGATCCGCGTCGTCGTGGGGGTCCTCGACGAGCACGTCGCGGACCTCGCCGAACCCGGTGACGAGCAGGAGCTGCGCGAGGCGGCGCTCCGCTACAGCCGGGAGATCGCGTTCGCGGCGGCTGAGGTCTACGCCGCCGCGGCGGAGGCGCGCGGTGCCTGGGACGCCCGCCTCGAGGCAGGTGTCGTCGAGGCGCTCGTGCGCGGCCAGGTCGGCGACCTGACGCTGTCGCGGGCGGGCTCGCTCGGCTGGGGCCGGCCGGCGTGGACCACCGCGCTCGCTGCGCCCATGCCCGCGGGCCCGATCGAGTCGCGCCTGGAGGACCTGCGCGGGCACGGGCGGCACAGCGGCCTGTTCGTCCTCACGGGCGAGGCCGGGGGTGGGCTGCTCGTCGTCGTCGGTGGCAAGGGCAAGGTCGAGACGGCCGTGAAGCAGATCGCCGCGGGGCTGCCGGCAGGCCCTGTCGTCGTCGGGCCGGTGGTCGAGGACCTCGCCTCCGCCGCGGCCAGCGTCCAGGAAGCGCTCGCCGGGCTCTCGGCCGTCAGCGCCTGGCCTGCCGCCCCGAGGCCGGTCGCCGCGAGCGACCTGCTGGCGGAGCGCGCGGTCCTCGGCGACGCCACCGCGCGGACCCGGCTGTTGGAGGAGGTCCACGGTCCGCTGGCCTCCGCGGGCGGCGACCTGCTGGAGACCTGCGCAGCCTTCCTGGAGACCGGTGGGAGCCTCGAGGGGACGGCCCGAGCCCTCTACGTGCACGCGAACACCGTGCGCTACAGGCTGCGCAAGGTGACCGACCTCGTAGGCCTGGATCTGACACATCCCCGTGACGCAATGGCTGCGCGTGTTGCGTTCGTCATAGGCCGGACACAGGACTTGTAGGTTTCCTACAAACTCCGAGCGTCCTTTCGGTCCAGGTCCGCTGCGGCAACCGGCCCTGTCAGCCACGAACCTTGTGGTGTGCTCGTCATCCTCGCTCCCGGTCAGGGCTCTCAGTCGCCCGGCATGCTGCTCCCGTGGCTCGACCTCCCCGGCGCTGCCGGTGACCTCGCTACCTGGTCGGAGGCGTCCGGCCTCGACCTGCTGGCGCTCGGCACCTGCGCCGATGCCGAGGAGATCCGGGACACGGCCGTCGCCCAGCCGCTGCTCACCGCCGCGGCCCTGCTCTCCTTCCGCGCCTCGGGCCTGACGCCGGACGCCGTCTGCGGCCACAGCGTCGGCGAGCTCGCGGCTCTCGCGGTTGCCGGGGTCATCACGCCGACCGAGGCTGTCACCCTCGCCGCGGAGCGCGGTCGTGCGATGGCCGCCGCTGCAGCACTCGCGGCCACCGGGATGGTCGCCACTCTGGGTGGCGACGTCGAGGCGGTCGCCGAGGCCGCCGCCGCTCTCGGGCTCGAGCCCGCCACGATCAACGTCGCCGGCCAGGTCGTCTACGGCGGCCCCGTCGCCGCGCTCGACGCCCTCGCCGAGCAGCAGCCCGGAGGGACCCGCGTCCGCCGGCTAGAGACCGCCGGTGCGTTCCACACCAGCGCGATGGCGACCGCCGTGCCCCGCCTGCAGGAGCTGGTCTCCTCGCTGACCCCCCACGACCCGCGCTGCGCCGTGGTCGCGAACGCGGACGGGGCGGTCGTCACGAGCGGTCGCGAGCTGCTCGACCGGCTGGTCGGCCAGCTGACCGGGCCGGTGCGCTTCGACCTCAGCCTCGCCACCCTCGACCACCTGCCCACGACCGACGTCGTCGAGCTCGCGCCCGCAGGCACGCTGGTGGCTCTCGCGAAGCGCGCGCTTCCGGGCGTACCTCTCACCGCCCTCAAGGCCCCCGCCGACCTCCCGGTCCTCGCGTGAGGACGCGGGTGCTCTCCGGAGCGGCTGTCACCGGCATCGGGTCGTTCCGCCCGGCGCTGCGCATCGACAACCACGGCATCGCCGAGCGCACCGGCTCCTCCGACGAGTGGATCCGCGAGCGCTCCGGCATCGTGACCCGCGGCGCCGCAGCGCCGGACGAGTCCGTCGTCGAGATGGCCGTGCAGGCAGGCGGCAAGGCCCTCGCCGACGCCGGCGTCGACGCCGCGCAGGTCGGGCTCGTGCTGCTCGCGACCTGCTCCATGCCGGGCCCGCTCCCGGGCGGGTCCCCCGAGATCGCCGCCCGCCTCGGTGCCACCGCTGCGGGGGCTTCGGACATCGGGGCGGGCTGCGCCGGCTTCGCGTACGCGCTCGGCCTCGCGGCCGACGCGGTGCGCACCGGCACTGCCGAGCACGTGCTCGTCATCGGCTCCGAGCGGCTGCTCGACATGGTCGACCCCGACGACCGCACGACCGCCTTCCTGTTCGGCGACGGCGCCGGCGCTGCTGTCGTCTCGCGCTCCGACGTCGAGAAGGTCGGCCCGGTCGTCTGGGCCCACGACGGCGACCAGCACGAGAAGCTCGTCATCTCGGGCGAGCGCCGGCTGTCGATGGACGGCCGTGCGATCTACCGCTGGGCCACGACGCAGCTCCCGGCGCTCTGTGCGCGTGCCGTCGACGCGGCCGGGCTCGAGCTGTCGGACCTGAAGGCGTTCGTGCCGCACCAGGCCAACCTGCGCATCACCGAGTCGGTCGTCGCGCACCTCGGCCTCGACTGCATCCTCGCCCGCGACGTCGTCGACAGCGGCAACACCTCTGCGGCCTCGGTGCCGCTCGCACTCGCCCGGCTCCTCGAGCTGGGTCAGGTCTCGTCCGGCGATGCGGTCCTGCTCGCCGGGTTCGGCGCCGGTCTCACCGCCGCCGCGCAAGTGATCGTCCTTCCGTAACCCCCGCAGAAATCCCTTAGGAGTCAACACATGTCCCTCACCCAGGACGAGATCCTCACCGGCCTTGCCGAGGTCATCGAGGAGGTGTCCGGCGTGGCCGCCGACAAGGTCACCCGCGAGGCCACCTTCGAGAACGACCTCGAGATCGACAGCCTCACCATGGTCGAGGTCGTCGTGGAGTGCGAGAGCCGCTTCGGCGTCCGCATCCCCGACGAGGCGCTCGAGACGCTGAAGACCGTCGGCGACGCGATCGACTACATCGCCAGCTCTGACAGCGCAGCTGGGGTGCCGGCGTAATGACTCAGGTCGCTGTCACCGGGCTCGGGGCCCTCACCCCGCTCGGCCCCGACGTCGCCGCCCTCACGGAGGGCCTGCTCACCGGGCGCTCCGGGGTCCGGCTGCTCGAGGGCGAGCAGTGGGATGCGCTCCCTGCCCGGCTGGCAGCGACCGTCGAGACGGAAGGCCGTCTCGAGAGGGTCGAGGCCCGCACGCTCGACCGCGTCCAGCAGCTCGCGCTCATCGCAGCGCGAGAGGCCTGGTCCGACGCCGGTGCTCCCGAGGTCGAGCCCACCCGTCTCGCGGTGGTCATCGGCTCGGGCATCGGTGGCGCGCTCACCCTGCTGAGCCAGTACGACGTGCTGCAGGCTCGCGGTCCCCGCGCTGTCTCCCCGCACCTGGTGCCGATGCTCATGCCCAACGGGCCGGCCGCCACGGTCGGCCTCGAGCTCAAGGCCCGCGCCGGCGTGCACACGCCGGTCTCGGCCTGTGCGTCCGGTGCCGAGGCGATCGCCCAGGCCCTGGCGCTGCTGCGCTCCGGAGCGGTCGACGTCGTCGTGGCCGGTGGCTCCGAGGCCTGCGTGCACCCGCTGCCGATGGCCGGCTTCGCGCAGATGCGCGCGCTGT
>CBIHPE010000043.1:0-20530 GCA_966212015.1 uncultured Frankiales bacterium
CGCCACGCCGGACCCGCTCGACGAGCCGCTCGGGTCGCCGAGCGTGTAGGCGTTGCGCACCTGCCCGCCGAGGCTCGAGTAGCCGTTCGGCATGGACAGGTCGACCCAGTTGGCGAACTCGCTCAGGTTGGTCTTGCCCAGGACGATCGCCCCGGCCGCGCGCAGCTTTCGCACGAGGTCGGCGTCCTCGTAGGGCCGCATGCCGGCCAGCGCGATCGAGCCCGCGGTGGTCGCCTGGTCACCGGTGTCGATGTTGTCCTTCAGCAGGATCGGCACGCCGTGCAGCGGGCCGCGGATGTTGCCCTCCCTGCGCTGCCGGTCGAGCCGAGCGGCGTAGGTGAGCGCGGTCGGCGACAGCTCGCGGATCGAGTTCGTCGGCCCGTCGTAGGCCTTGATGCGGCCGAGGTAGGCCTTCACGAGCGCGACCGAGGTCGTGCGACGGGTCGCGAGGGCGCGCTCCAGGTCCGCGATGGTCGCCGTCTGCAGGTCGAGGCCGGCCACCGTCGCGCGGCAGTCCGCCTTCGGCGAGCCGGTGGTGGCGACCGCCGGCACCGTGATGGCGACCGAGGCGGCGAGAGCAAGGCCGAGCAGGGCACGTGAGCGCATGGAGAGAGGTTCGCCGGCGCCGCCGTGGTTCCTGCCGGGTGCGGCTCGCCGCCCGTACCCTCTTGCGCATGTCTCGCCGAGCCTCCGCCGCCGCACTTCTCCTGCTGACCGTCGCCGCCTGCAGCGGTGGCTCGTCGAAGACGGCGGCGCCCAGCCCGACGCCCACGCCGACTCCCACCGCCAGCCCGACACCGGTCGCACCGGCGGCGACCGCCAGGAACGTCCGCGCATCTGTGCGCAACATCGCCGTCGCGGAGGAGACCTACTACACGGACAACGTCAAGTACACGGCGTTCGTCGGGACCGTCCCCGGCGACCTCCTCGACGTGGACCCGATCCCCGTGGGCGCCAAGGCCGGCGTGGCGCTCATCGGCAAGGACGGCTACTGCATCGTGGAGTTCGTCGCCGCGCGCAACGGCTTCGTCGTCTACGACTCGACGAAGGGCGGCATCCTGCCCGCCACCTCGACCGCCAAGGACCTCAAGCCGTCCTGCCTCGCCCTGGTGCGCGCTCTCGCGAAGTAGTCCGCCGGACCGCTTCCCTCAACGTCAGTCGGCGCGGACGTCGAAGCCGAAGCCGCGGGCGACGTTGACCGCCTGGTCGAAGGTGACGATGGCGTCCTTTACCTTCGTCAGCGTCGGGTCGAGCGAGGACAGGTCCGACCCGCGCAGGTCGGCCTCCCGGAGATCGGCGCCCTCGAGCACCGCACCCGACAGGTCGACCCGCACCAGCGTCGTACCCAGGCCCTTCACGTGACCGAGGTCGGCCTCACGCAGCCGCACGTCCTCGAACCGCGCGCTGGTGAGGTCGGCAGTCGCCAGCGAGGCGAGCGACCAGTCGCCGCCCTCGACCTTCAGCAGGTTGAGCTGGCACCTGTCGAAGGTCGTGCCGACGAGCTTGCAGCCCGAGAAGGTGACGTCCCAGAACGAGCAGCGGACGAACCGGCAGTTGACGAACGCCGAGGACTGGTGCCGCGAGCCGTTGAAGCTCACTCCCTGAAAGGTGCAGCCGTCGAAGACGGCGCCGACCGTGACTACCTCGGACAGGTCGGCCTCGAGGAACCGCACGTCAGCGAACGTCTCGTTCTCGATCCGGCGACCGCCCCAGTCCTCGGCATCGACGACGTCGCTCATCGGAAGACTCACCGGAAGCTCACCGGAAGCTCACCGGACCGCGGCGAGGGCCTCAGGCAGCGTGAAAGCGCCTGCGTACAGGGCCTTTCCGACGATCGCGCCCTCGACCCCGGCGACCCCGGCGATGGCGACGAGGTCGTCGAGCGAGGCGACGCCACCGCTCGCCACGACAGGCTTCATCGTCGCGGCGCACACGTCGGCGAGGAGCTGCAGGTTGGGACCCGTGAGCGTGCCGTCGCGCTTCACGTCGGTCACGACGTAGCGGGCGCAGCCGTCGGCGTCGAGCCGGGCCAGCACCTCGAACAGCTCGCCGCCGTCCTGCGTCCACCCGCGGGCGGACAGTGTCGTGCCGCGGACGTCGAGGCCGACGGCGATCTTGTCGCCGAAGCGGGCGATCGCCGAGCGCACCCAGTCGGGCGACTCGAGGGCGGCGGTGCCGAGGTTGACGCGGGCGCAGCCTGTGGCGAGCGCG
Source organism: uncultured Frankiales bacterium (assembly GCA_966212015.1). Classification (GTDB taxonomy): domain Bacteria; phylum Actinomycetota; class Actinomycetes; order Mycobacteriales; family SCTD01; genus RYN-111. Next base: position 2,212 of record CBIHPE010000043.1, read on the forward strand.
GCCTCGAGGGAGGCGTCGTCGCGGATGCCGCCGGACATCTCGACCTTCACGTCGAGGCGGCCGACGACCTCGGCGAGCAGCTCGCGGTTGGTGCCGGTGCCGAAGGCGGCGTCGAGGTCGACCAGGTGCACCCACTCGGCCCCGTCGGTCTGCCACTGCAGGGCCGCCTCGACCGGGTCGCCGTAAGAGGTCTCGGACCCAGACTCCCCCTGCACCAGTCGGACGGCCTGGCCGTCCCGCACGTCGACGGCGGGCAGCAGCTCGAGGGTCATCGGGTGGGGCTCCTTCTGGCGGACTTCCGGTCACTGACGAGGTAGACGAACAGCACGGCGAGGGCGACCAGCCCGACGCCGATGCGGGTGCGCAGGGAGAGCGGGAACAGCCACGCGAGCAGCTCGACCATCCCGACGAGCAGCAGGGCCTGCGCGATCGCGCGCGGCACCACGGGCAGGCTCGGGCGAGGCCTTCGAGCGGCGCGTCGCGCGGCCTTTTCCCGCTCGGCCGCCGCGGCCGCGACCTCGACCGCACGCGCCGCTTGCCGCGCCTCGCGGGCGCGTGCACGTTCCTTGCTCACAGCGAGCGCACCCAGTTCTCGAGCAGATGCGCACCGGCGTCACCGCTCTTCTCCGGGTGGAACTGGGTCGCCGACAGCACACCGCGCTCCACAGCGGCGGCGAACACCTCGCCGTGCTCAGCGGTGGTGAGCAGGACGTCGGGGACGGAGCGGGCGGCATAGGAGTGCACGAAGTAGAAGCGCTCGTCCTCGACGCCGGAGAACAGCACGGACCCGGGAGGCACGGTGACGGTGTTCCAGCCCATGTGGGGGACGATGTCGGCCTTCAGCCGGGTGACCTCGCCGGCGAGGACGCCGAGGCCCGTCGACTCGACGCCGTGCTCCACGCCCTTCTCGAACAGGATCTGCATCCCGACGCAGATGCCGAGCACAGGTCGCTCCTGCCGCAGCCGCTCCCACACGACGGTGCCGCCGCGGATCGCGTTGAGCCCCTCGATGCACGCGGCATAGGCACCCACGCCGGGTACGACGAGACCATCCGCTTCAGCAGCGGCCTCGAGGTCCGAGGTCACCGTGACGGAGGCACCCGTCCGCGCGAGCGCTCGCTCCGCCGACCGCAGGTTGCCCGAGCCGTAGTCGAGGACGACGACCTTCACGGCAGGTCCTCGTGCGAGCCCGGTCGCGGCCTCCCGGCCTTGCGGGTGTCGAGCATCATCTTGACCCGCATCCCGCAGCCCGCGAACGCCCCAGCGAGGAACAGCACGTAGACGACGGTCAGCACCGCTAGAGCACGCCCTTGGTCGAGGGCACTCCCGTCACGCGGGGGTCGAGCTCGACCGCGGTGCGCAGCGCTCGGGCGACGGCCTTGAACTGGGTCTCGACGACGTGGTGGGCGTTGCGGCCCGAGAGCACCCGGACGTGCAGGGTGATCTGCGCGGTCGCGACGATCGACTCCCAGATGTGCTTGGTCAGCGTCGTGTCGTAGGACCCGATCAGCTCGACCAGCTCGGGCTCCTCGTGCACGAGGTAGGGCCGGCCGGACAGGTCGACGGCGGCCTGCACCAGGGCCTCGTCGAGGGGGACGAGAGCGTCGCCGTAGCGGCGTACGCCCTGCTTGTCCCCGAGCGCCTCGCGGAGGGCCTGGCCGATGGCGAGGGACGTGTCCTCGACGGTGTGGTGCGCGTCGATGTCCAGGTCGCCCTTGGTGACGACGGTCAGGTCGAACCCGCCGTGCTTGCCGAGCTGGCTGACCATGTGGTCGAAGAACGGCACGCCGGTGTCGGACGACGCCTGTCCCGTGCCGTCGAGGTCGATCTCGACGCGGACGTCGCTCTCCTTGGTCGTGCGCTCCACCAGTGCCCTGCGTGCCATGGCACCAGGCTATCCACCGGCGAAGGCAAGGCTCCGGTCCAGGGCCCGGACGACGGGCTCGGCCGCGATCACCGAGGCCTCCTCGCCGAAGTGACTGGTGTCGAACGCCATGGGCTGGCCCGAGTCGGTCAGCGTGCGGCACTGCTCCCGCGGACAGAGGTGGTCGAGCAGCGACACGAAGGTGCCACCGGACTGCAGCGTCGCCTGCTCGACCAGCTTGTCGATCGCGAACATGCTCCGGTCGAGCTTGCGGGCCGGCAAGCCAGGGTCACCGCGGTCGTGCGCCCGCGCGAGCAACGAAGGGAGCTTGCTCGTCCACTCCGGCGCGCGACCCACGACGACGACCACCCCGGCGACGGCCTGGAGCTGCGCGATCGTGCCGGGCAGCTGCGCGATGTCGGCGCGCGTCCAGCGGCCCGACAGGACGACGGCGCGGAGCCGCTGCGCCTTCAGCCGGCCCAGCGCGCCCTTGAGCACGTCGACGCAGCGCTGGGCACCGCGCAGCGGCAGGACGGGTCGGCAGCCGGAGGCAGTCGCCTGCAGGACGTCGACCGGACCACCGAACCGGCCCCCCGTCGCGAACCGCTTGTTCATGCCGTACCAGAGGTCCGCGGCATGGCTGTCTCCCATCAGCAGCACGCCGGACCCGACCGGGCTCGGGGTGTCGCACCGGGCGACGTCGTAGGCGCTCGCGGAGAAGCCGTCGGGCAGAAAGCAGCCCTTCGCCCGGTTGCCCTGGTCCTGGATCGTCTCCGACAGGGCCAGCAGCGCCCGCGTCTGCCTGTCCTCCGGGTGCACGGCGCCGGAGAAGGGCTGCACCACGAGCCCCAGCACGACGGCGGCGAGCGAGGTCACGAGGGCGAAGCCGAGGACGTGCGGACGCCGGGGCAGCCGGAGCCTGCGCAACGGGCGCTCGACGAAGCGCCAGGACAGCACCGCGAGCGCGAAGGTGCCGACCGCGATCGCGACCCGTGAGCCCCAGTGGAGGTCGTTGAAGGTGTAGAGCCGGTACAGCACGATGGTCGGCCAGTGCCAGAGGTACCAGGAGTACGACACCAGGCCGATGAGCACGAAGGGCTGCCACGACAGCACGCGGTTGGCCAGGCCTCGCTCCCCCGCCGCGATCAGGAGGGCGGCGCCGAGCACCGGGTAGAGCGCGGCCGGTCCGGGGAAGCGCGTGCTCGACGTGAGGTGGTGGCACGCGAAGGCGATCAGCGCCAGGCCCAGCAGCGAGCCCCCGTTCCTGAGCGCCCTCGGCAGGGCAAAGCCCGTGACCGCGAGCAGCGCGCCGACCGCGAGCTCCCAGGCGCGTCCCGGAAGCAGGTAGAAGCCGGCGCTGACGTGGCCGGTGCGCACCTGCTGCCAGCCCAGGAGGAACGAGGCGGCGCAGACGACAGCGAGCACGGCGGTCAGGTGCCTGCGCGCCCACCGGTGCACAGCCAGGAGCAGGAGCGGGAAGACGAGGTAGAACTGCTCCTCGACGCCGAGCGACCAGGTGTGCAGCAGCGGCTGTGACGTCGAGGGCGTGTCGAAGTAGCCGGCGTGCTGCCAGAAGTAGAGGTTCGAGCTGAAGAGCCCGGCCCACACGGCGCTGCGGCTGAGCTCGTGCAGCTCCTGGTCGAACAGCAGGAAGCTCGCGACGACGCACGTGACGAGCAGCACGGCGAGCAGCGCCGGCACGATCCGGCGCAGCCGGCGCCGGTAGAAGTCGGTGACCGTGAACGTGCCCTCGCTCAGCTCCCCGTGGATGAGCGAGGTGATGAGGAACCCGGAGATCACGAAGAACACGTCGACGCCGACGAAGCCGCCGGAGACCCGCGGCGTGCCGAGGTGGTAGGCCACCACCGACGTGACCGCGACCGCGCGCAACCCGTCGATGTCCCTGCGGTACTGCACGGTCCCCCCGGATCGGTGCTGGTGCGGAGCGCGCAGCGTAGGGCAGGACACCTGTGACCGGCTTGTACGCCGGTGGGCGTTGCGCTCCCGCTCGCTATCTCACAGGTGAGATAGCGTGTGTTGCGTGAGTGATGCGTACCTGCAGCAGATCGGCGCCCTCGTGCGCGACGCCCGCAAGCAGCGAGGGCTGACCCAGACCCAGCTGGCGGAGCAGCTGCAGACCAGCCAGAGCGCCGTGGCCCGCATCGAGCAGGGCAAGCAGAACGTCGGGCTCGAGCTGCTCGCGCGCATCGGCACCGCCCTCGACACCGGGCTCGTGCAGCTCGGCACGGCGGTCGGCCCGACCCACCTCCGCGTCGTCGGCGGCCAGCAGCTGACCGGCTCGATCGACGTGAAGAGCTCCAAGAACGCCGCAGTCGCGCTGCTGTGCGCGTCGCTCCTCAACGACGGCACGACCACGCTGCGCGGCGTCGCCCGCATCGAGGAGGTCAACCGGGTCGTCGAGGTGCTGCGCAGCCTCGGCGTGAGCTGCACGTGGGACGGCAACGACCTGCGGCTCCGGCCGCCCGCCGACCTGCACCTGGACCGGCTCGACGAGACCGCTGCCCGCCGTACCCGCTCTGTGCTCCTGCTGCTGGGACCGCTGCTCCACCGCGCGCCCCGCTTCGAGCTCCCCTACGCCGGCGGCTGCGACCTCGGCACCCGCACGGTCGAGCCGCACAAGACGGCGCTGCGACCCTTCGGCGTGAAGGTCGTCGCGACCGAGGGCAGCTACCACGTCGAGCGCGACGCATCGGTCTCCCCCACCCGCCCGATCGTGCTGACCGAGCGCGGCGACACCGTCACCGAGAACGCCCTGATGGCGGCCGCCCGCCTCGACCAGGTCACCGTCATCCGCAACGCCTCGAGCAACTACATGGTCCAGGACCTGTGCTTCTACCTCTCCCTCCTCGGGGTCGAGGTCGAGGGCGTCGGTACGACGACGCTGACCGTCCACGGGAGGTCGCACATCTCGTGCGACGTCGAGTACGCCCCGTCCGAGGACCCGATCGAGGCGATGTCGCTGCTGACGGCAGCGATCGTCACGCAGTCCGAGATCACGGTGCAGCGGGTGCCGATCGAGTTCCTCGAGGTCGAGCTCGCTGTGCTCGAGGAGATGGGGCTGGAGGTGAAGCGCTCGGACGAGTACGTCGCCGAGAACGGCCGCACCCGCCTCGTCGACCTCACGACCCGCCCGTCGGTGCTGCACGCCCCGATCGACAAGGTCCACCCGATGCCGTTCCCCGGCCTCAACATCGACAACGTGCCCTTCTTCGCCGTCATCGCAGCGGTCGCGCAGGGCCGCACCCTGATCCACGACTGGGTCTACGAGAACCGCGCCATCTACCTCACCGAGCTCAACCGGCTCGGCGGGCATGTCACCCTCCTCGACCCGCACCGGATCTGGGTCGACGGACCGACCCGCTTCAGCGCCGCCGAGGTCATGTGCCCGCCGGCGCTCCGCCCCGCGGTCGTGCTGCTGCTCGCGATGCTCGCCGCCCCCGGCGTCTCCGTGCTGCGCAACGTCTACGTCATCGACCGCGGCTACGAGGACCTCGCGCAGCGGCTGTCCTCCCTGGGCGCGCAGATCGAGCCGTTCAGGGACGTGTGAGCCCGGCGAGGATCTCGGGGAGCTGGCCGAGAACCACCGAGAGGTGACCCTCGCCCTGCAGCAGGTGCGGGGTGGCGCCGGGCACGTGCTGGACGAGCCACTGGCCGTGGGCGAACGGCACCATCAGGTCCTCGCTGCCCTGCCACACCGCGACCGGCACGTCGATCGCCGAGAGGTCGAACCCCCAGGGCTGGACGAAGGCGAGGTCGTCGTCGAGCCAGCCGTCGACGCCGGTGCTGAGGGCCGCGCGGAACCGTGCCGCCACCACCTCGCCGTAGCTGGTCGAGGTCATCAGCGCGGTGTCGACGTGAGGCAGGATGCCGGCCAAGGAGCCGACGACGGCTTCCGCCGTGGCGTCCTTGAGCTCCGGCAGGAAGGACTCGAGCAGGGCCCGTAGCGCCGGCTCTCCCTGCACCGCCGCCCCGAACTCCTCGACGTTGTCGTCACCCATCCCGGCGAGGAAGTCCAGGCCCTCGGCCTCGAACGGCGCGACACCGGCAACCGTCGCCACAGACCGGCACCGGCCGGCCAGCAGGGCGCCGCAGGCCAGCGCGTGCGGCCCGCCGCCCGAGTGGCCCACGGCGACGAAGCCGTCGAGACCGAGCGCGTCGAGCAGGTCCTCGATGTCCCGGGCAGCACTGGCCACGGTCCGGCCGGCGTCGCGGTCGCTCCGGCCGTAGCCGGGTCGGTCGTAGGTCAGCAGCCTGAGCCCCGCAGCGGCCGCGGCCTCGACGAGCTCAGGGTCGTCGACGGTGCCCTGCGGAGTGCCGGTGCAGAAGAGCAGCGGGAACGCGTCCTGCGGGCCGTCGAGGCGGTAGGCCAGGGCGCGGCCGTCGCGGGTGCGGATCTGCTCCATGCGGACGGACGCTACCGGCGCTCGTCTCTCGCCGCCCAGCCGAAGACGCCCTTCGCCATCGTGGAGGCCTCGGCTGCAGCCCGAGCAGAAAACACCTGTCGCCTGATGCCGGCGACCGCGTCGTCGTCCGGCGCGGCCTGCGACGCGAGCTCGGCCAGGTGTCCTGCGAGCCGCAGGTCGGTCGCCATCAGCTCGAGCGCGCGGTCGGCCAACCGCGCCGGTCCCCCTGCCAGGGAGGCGATCTCGGTCGCGAGCGACGCTGCCGGCGCGGGCTTGAGGTGGGCGGGGTCGCCGTCCCACCAGCCACCGTAGAGGCGCCAGACGTTGCGGACGACGAACTCGGGCTCGTCGTAGACCGGCTTGAGGTACGGCCGGTCCAGCAGGTGCTGCGGTGCGCGCACCGTGTGCACGATGTCGTCGAGGCGGGCGCCCTCGTTCATCATCGCGACGGTCGTGTCGTGCAGGTGCTCGAGCAGCTCGGCGCTCTCGGTCAGGGCCTGCCGGATCCGGTCGGCGCCGGCGAGCGGGACCCCGTGGCCGGGCAGCATCAGCTCGGCGCCGAGCTCGGCCATCGCGCGCAGCCCCCGCGCCCCCTCGATGGGGTAGCGCTGGACCGTCAGCGGGGTGCCGGCGTTCGGCGACGCCCAGATGAACAGGTCGCCGCAGCAGAGCACCTTGCGCGACGGGATCCACGTGTAGGTGTGGTCGTCGGTCTCGCCGCGGCAGTGCGTCAGCTCGAGGTCGAGGTCGCCGACAGTGAGGGTGAGCCGGTCGTCGTACGTCTCGTCGGGATAGCGGTACTCGCGCGGCCAGCGCAGGTCAGGCATGCCGAACTGCCGCTGGTTGACGACCTCGTTGTAGCCGGCGGTCAGGACGTACCTGTCGAAGCGCGCGGGCATCGCCTGGTGCGCGACGACCCGCGGCGAGCCGCCCTCGGCCTCGAACGGCGCCATGCCGAAGACGTGGTCGATGTGGCCGTGCGAGAACACAGCCGTGTGGAGCGGCAAGTCGGTCCACGAGCGGACGGTCCGGTGCACGTGCGCGGCCAGCGGCTTGCTGCCCGTGTCGACCATCACCAGCCCGGCCTCGGTGGTGAGGGCGCTGACGTTGGCGAACGACGCGACGAAGGCCACGCCGTCGGCGAGCTCCTCGACCTCGCGCAGCATCGAGAACGGATGGCTGTCCTCGATGGAGACGCGGCCGTGCCAGAGGTCGTCGGAAAGGTCCAGGACGGTGCCCACGGGCGGACGGTAGCGTCCGCACGTGCTCAGGACCGTGACCGCGACGCGCTACGTCACGCCCTTCCGCGAGGGCGGGTCGCTGCCCGGCCTGATGGAGGCGGACGACCTCGGGACCTACGTCGTGAAGTACGTCGGCGCCGGCCAGGGCCGCAAGACGCTGATCGCCGAGATCGTCTGCGCCGGGCTGGCGCGGGCGGTCGGGCTGCGGGTGCCGGAGCTGGTCCTCGTCGACGTCGACCCCGAGCTCGGTCGCAGCGAGCCGGACGAGGAGGTGCAGGACCTGCTGAAGGCGAGCGGCGGTCTCAACCTCGGCATGGACTTCCTGCCGGGCTCCCTCGGCTTCGACCCGCTCGCCCACCGGATCGACGCCGTCGAGGCCAGCACCGTGGTGTGGTTCGACGCCCTCGTCGGCAACGTCGACCGCAGCTGGCGCAACCCGAACCTGCTGATGTGGCACCGGCAGCTCTGGCTCATCGACCACGGCGCCTGCCTCACGTTCCACCACGCCTGGTCGCGCGCGGCGTCCTGGGCCGAGAAGCCCTACGACGCCAGCGGTCACGTCCTGCACGACATGGCCACCGCCGCCGTGGCCCCGGCACTGACCGAGGCGCAGGTGCGCGCGGCCGTCGACGAGGTGCCCGACCTGTGGCTCGACGGCGAGGAGGGCTTCGACTCCCCTGCCTCCGTGCGGGACGCCTACGTCGACCAGCTGATGCGGCGGTTGGCGCGATGATCTTCGAGTACGCCGTCCTGCAGGCCGTGCCGCGCGTCGAGCGCGGCGAGTCCGTCAACGTCGGGGTCGTCCTCTACAGCCAGGACGGCGACTTCCTCGACGCCCGCACGCACGTCGACGCCGCCCGCCTGCAGGCGCTGCACGCCGACGTCGACCTGACCGCGGTCGAGGAGGCCCTCGACGCGGTCTGCCGGGCCTGCCGCGGCGAGGGGCCGGCAGGAGAGACGCCGCTGCGCGTCCGCTTCGGCTGGCTCACGGCCCCGCGCAGCACCGTGGTCCGCGCCGGGCCGATCCACCTCGGCAAGACCGACGACCCGGCCGCCGAGCTCGAGCGGCTGCACGCCAAGCTCGTCCTCTAACGCAGGTAGAACGCTCGCGTCTGGGAGTCGATGCGGAGGTCGAGGACGGCCCGCTCGGCCACGGGCGCGGCCTGCGGCGCGACGTAGACGACGGTCCCTCGGCTCCAGACCACCTCGTCGTCAGGCTCCGGACCGGCAGCCACGTCGAGGCACAGCGAACCGCAGTCGCTGCGTCCTAGCCGTACCGCTGAAGCGTCCTGCTCCGCCGTCAGGTCGTCGATCGCCTGCCACGCACGGGGCGTGATCGTCAGCACGCGGGCTCCCCTCAGTCGTACCGGGGAAGGCCTCTTCACCGTCCTCCGAGTGCAGCCGGAGGTCAAGCGGCTCAGCGGATGGTGATGATCCTGGCCACGCTCGGCACCCCCTTGCTGTTCATCGCGAACAGCAGGTAGGCCCCCGGCACCATCACCCCTCGGTCCTTCGGCAGGACGATGTTGTAGCCGCGCGCCGGGGTGCCGGAGAAGCCGACCGGCATCCGGCGCTGGTCGGTGTTGACCGAGTGCGTCACCGCCGAGGCCCGGATCAGCACCATCTGGCTGATCGCGGTGTTGGTCTTCACGTTGATCGTGTGGCCGGCGTAGGAGGTCGTCGGTGCGGACGTGATCATCGGCCGGGACGCCGGAGTGCCGTTGCTGTTGAACAGGTACGGCGGTGACCAGATCTGCGCGTCGGCGTGGTTGACGTCCTGGCAGTCGGCGATGGGACCGCACAGGCCGCCGCCCCCGACGAGCACGCGGCCGTCGGCGAGCAGCAGCGCCTCGGAGTGGTAGGTCCGCGGCACCTGCATCTCGGCCATGTCGCTGAACGTCTGGGTCGCCGGGTCCCACAGCTCGGGCGTCATGACAGCGGTCGCGTCGGAGAAGGTCTTCGGGTTCTGCATGCCGCCGCTGATGAAGACCTTGCCGTTCGGCAGGACCACCGCCGACGCGAACGACCGGGCGAAGTGCATCGGCGCCAGCTTCGTGACCACGGGGCTGCTGCCGGTGATGCTGATCAGGTTGGCGTGCGGGGTCGCGGGGGTGCCGGTGTAGTCGGGTGCCCCACCGACGGTGAGGATCTTGCCGGGCGAGTACATGACAGCGGCGCCGTTCATGGCGTCCTCGTCGTCCCCGCGGAGCCCCGCCGAGGAGTGCCCCCCGGCGCCCTTGGTCGAGTACCAGTTGAGGTGCTTGCTCGGCCCGGCCTGGAAGACCCGGGTCCCCCAGGTGAACAGCCAGCCGTGGTTGTCCGCCCGATAGGTGCCCTCCTTGTCGGTGGTGAGCATCGGAGCGACGGGCGTCCCGGACAGCAGGTGGCTGCCCTGGCTCGCGGTCCAGACCTCGCCGTCCTTCACGTTGTTCGTGTCGCTCCACGACCCGCCGATGGTGAACACGGTGCCGTCGGCCTGGGTCACGGAGGCCTCGTAGCCGCGCGTGAGCGCCATGGGACGCGCGGGCGACCAGTGGTCCTTCGCCGCGTCGTAGACGCTGATCCTCGTCGCGGTGTAGTGCCCGCCGAACACGGCGACCCGACCGTCGGGCAGCATCGCGATGCCGGGGCAGAACATGTCCTGGCCGGTGTTCGTGACGACGACGTGCGCCATCGACCCGGTCGCCGGGTCGTAGACGACGGTGTGCGTCGCGCCGCCGTTGCCGCCATAGGCGTTCGCGCCGTCGCTCGACCACGCCAGGACCTTGCCGTTCGGCAGCATGGCGACCGCCGCCGGGATGATCGGGAAGTTGATCGGGGCGGTCCAGCGGCCGGTGCTCGGCGTCCCAGGCGACGGGGCTGTGCCCTGCACCAGGTCCAGCTCGGCAGCGCCGGCCATGCTGCTGCGGTTGCCTGCCGAGGAGAGGGCGGCCAGCCGGACGTACCGGGCCTGGGTCGGGACAAAGGCGATGTTCTTCTGGTCGGTGTCGTCGTTGAGCGTGCCGCTCGCGACGACGGTCCAGGTGCTCCCGTCGTCCGACGTCGAGACGCGGTAGCTGCCGATGGTGCCGAGGCCGTTCGAGGGCGGCGTGTAGCGAAGCTCCGACCAGGTCTGCTCGGCGCCGGTGTCGATCGTCGCCGTGTGCGGGAACGCGCCGCTGGCAGACACCCAGCTCGTGCTGGTGTCGCTGTCGATCGCGTTGGTCCCGGGGTAGCCGGCGGAGGTGCTGTCGACCGCGATCGCCCAGCCCGGGTGGTCGGGAGGCGTCGCGGCCGCAGTGGCCTGCTCCGGCGCCAGCAGCTCGAGCTCCGAGGCCGCGACGGCACTGCCCGTGCTGGAGCTGCCGACGAGCCGCACGAAGCGCACCTGGGCGGCGTCGAACGTGACGGTCTTGACGTCCGCGTCGTCGGCCCAGGTGCCGCTCGCGAGGTCGGTGAAGGTCGCGCCGTCGGTCGAGCCCTGCACGACGTAGTCGAGGACGTTCGTCGTCGCCCCTGCCGGAGGTGGCGTGTAGCGGAGGCCACCGATCGCGTCGACCGTCCCCGTGTCGACGGTCAGGCTCTGCGGGAGCGCAGCAGCGCTCTCCCAGTACGTCGGCAGCTGGCCGTCGTCCGCCAGCTGAGGGCTGTGGCCGTTGGCGGACGAGGACGCGGTCAGCGTGAACCCGCTGCCGTCCAGGGCTGTGCCGTCGGCGACCTTGACGAAGTCGGGGGCGGCCGCCGTCGTCGTACCGTGGGCTGAGAGCACGCCGACGAGCGCGACAGCCATGGCCAGGGGCAGCAGTCGCGAGAGCTGGGAGCCTCTCGTCACTTGTCCATGCAAGCACGATCCGGGGCGTCCGGGCGCCCTAGGTGAGGACTGTCACCTCGGCGAGAGCGCTCAGGAACGCGGACGTCTCGGGCTCGGTGCCGGCGTTGACCCGGAGCCAGCCGGCGAGCCCGGGGCCGGTGGAGACGTCGCGGACCAGCACGCCCCGGTCCAGCAGCTGCTGCCAGGTCGTGGCCGGCGCGGGCCAGGGCCCGAACAGCAGGAAGTTCGACTCGGTCGGGACCACGGTCAGGCCGAGGGCCTGGATCCCGGAGACCATGCGGTCGCGCTGCGCCTTCACGGCCTCCACCGTGCCGAGCAGCTCGTCGGTGTGCGCGAGGGCCGCGCGTGCGGCGGCCTGGGTGATCGCGGAGAGGTGATAGGGCAGGCGCACCAGGCGAAGTGCGTCGACCACGGCGCTGCTCGCTGCGAGGTAGCCGAGCCGCAGACCGGCCCCCGCGAAGGCCTTCGACATGGTCCGGCTGACGACGAGGCGCGGGTGCTCCGCCAGCAGCGTGACCGCGCTGACGGTGCCGCCGAACTCGGCGTAGGCCTCGTCGACCACGACCATCCCGTCGCTCGCCTCGCAGACCGCCGCGACCACGTCGAGCCCGGTGACGGTGCCCGTCGGGTTGTTCGGCGTCGTCAGGAACGTGATGGCCGGACGGTGCTCCTTCACGGCCGCGACCGCGTCCGCGGCGCTCAGGGAGAAGTCAGGTGCGCGCCGCTTCGCGACCCACCCGGTGCTGGTGCCGGCGGCGAGCAACGGGTGCATGGAGTACGACGGCTCGAACCCCAGCGCGACCCGGCCCGGGCCACCGAAGGCCTGGCAGACCTGCTGCAGCACCTCGTTGCTGCCGTTGGCGGCCCACACCTGCTCCACGTCGAGCGGCACGCCCGTGACGCGGGTCAGGTAGGCGGCGAGGTCACTGCGCAGCGCGACCGCCTCGCGGTCCGGGTAGCGGTTGAGCGTCGCGGTCGCCTGGGCGACGGCCTTCGCGACGTCCTGGACCAGGGAGTCGCTGGGCGGGAAGGGGTTCTCGTTGACGTTGAGCTGGATCGCCTCGGGCAGCTGGGGCGCGCCGTACGGCTGCTTCCCGACGAGGTCGTCCCGGACCGGCAGCGTCACTGCTGCCGGACGTTGACGGCGGCGGCGTGCGCCGGGAGGTCCTCGGCGTGCGCGAAGGCGGTGACGAGCGGCGCGACCTTGGCCAGCGCCTCCTCGGTGTACTCGACGAACGACATCCGCTTGAGGAAGCTCTGCGTCGACAGCCCGCTGCTGAACCGCGCGGTGCCGCCGGTCGGCAGGAGGTGGTTGGAGCCGGCGAGGTCGTCGCCGAGCGACACGGGGGTCCAGGACCCGACGAAGACGGCGCCGGCGTTGCGGACGCGGCGCGCGACGTCGGCGGCGGCGGCGGTGATCACCTCGAGGTGCTCGGCGGCCCAGGCATCGACGACCTCGACCCCGTGGTCGACGTCGTCGACAAGGACCGTCGCGGACTGGCCGGTGAGGGCGGCGGTGATGCGGTCGACGTGCTTGGTGGCGTCGACCTGCTTGCGGACCTCGACGTCGACGGCGTCGGCCAGCTCGGTGCTGTCCGTGACGAGCAGGGACGCGGCCAGGGGGTCGTGCTCGGCCTGGCTGATGAGGTCGGCGGCGACGTGCGCAGGGTGGGCGCTGCTGTCGGCGAGGACGGCGATCTCGGTGGGGCCCGCCTCGGAGTCGATGCCGCAGCGGCCCTGGACGAGGCGCTTGGCGGCGGCGACGTAGACGTTGCCCGGGCCCGTGATCACGTCGACCGGCTGCACGCCCTCGACGCCGTACGCGAGCATCGCGATCGCCTGGGCACCGCCCACGGCGTAGACCTCCTCGACCCCCAGCAGCGCGCAGACGGCGAGGATCTGGGGGTCGGGCGCGTTGCCGAACTCGGCCTTCGGCGGGCTCGTGACGGCGAGGCTGCCGACGCCCGCGACCAGGGCGGGGACGACGTTCATGATGACCGAGCTCGGATAGCAGACCCGCCCGCCGGGGACGTAGAGGCCCACGCGGTTGACCGGCACCCACCGCTCGGTCACCACGCCGCCGTCGACGATGCCGACGACGACCTCGTCGCGCAGCTGCGCCTCGCAGAGCGCCCGGTGCCGGCGGATCGACTCCTCGATGGCGGCGCGGACGTCGGGGTCGAGCCGCGCGACGGCGGCCTCGATGGTCTCTGCCGGGACCCGGAGGTCGGTGAGCGTCACACCGTCGAACCGCTCGGTCGCCTCGATGACGGCAGCCGCGCCGCGGTCCCGGACCCCCTCGACGACGGGACGGATGTCCTCGACGGCATGCGCCACGTCGACCTCGGCGCGAGGCAGCTCCCGCGCGAGGTCCGCGTCGCGGCGGCCACGAAGATCGATCCGAGTCAGCACGGCTCAAGGTTACCGTCGGGGGCGTGCTCCCCCTCTTCCCGCTCGGCACCGTCCTGTTCCCCGGGCTGGTGCTGCCCCTCCACGTCTTCGAGGAGCGCTACCGGCAGCTCGTGCGCGACCTGCTGGCCCTCCCCCAGCAGTCGCAGCGGTTCGGCGTCGTCTGCATCCGCGAGGGCCGCGAGGTCGGGACGGACGGGGTGCGGGCGCTGTACGAGGTGGGTTGCGTGGCGCAGCTGTCGCAGGTCGAGGCCTACGAGGACGGGCGCTTCGACCTGGTGACGGTCGGCACGGAGCTGTTCCACCTCGACGAGCTGCAGACCGACCGGCCGTACCTCACCGGCGAGGTGACGTTCCTCGAGGACGGCGCGGGCGACCCCGCAGAGGCGCGGATGCTCGAGCCGCTGGTGCGGGCCGCCTTCGGCGGGTACGTCGAGGCGCTCGGCACGGCCTCCGGCACCGTCGTCGAGGCCCCCGACCTGCCGGACGACCCGCAGGTGCTGGGCCACCTCGTGGGCGCGACGATGGCGCTCGACCTGGCGGACCGGCAGGACCTGCTCGAGCAGCCGGACGGCGTCGCCCGACTGCGGCGGGCGCTGTCGCTGCTGCGCCGCGAGTCCGGCGTGCTGGCAGCGCTGAGGGCCGTGCCGGCGCCCGAGCTCGCGCGGGCCCACGCGCTGCCGAACTAGACCTAGGGGGCGCGGCCGACGAGCTTGAGCGCGAGCGCCACCGCCACGGCCACGTCGGCCTTGGGAGCGGACTGGTAGGCCAGCGACCACGCGGTCGCGCCCTTGCGGAACCGCAGGAGCAGCAGCTCGCCGGGGACCTTGCCGGTGGTCTTCGTGATGTGCCCGGACGACGCGTCGCCGATCTTCGCGGTCGGCGCGACGGTGCCGGACGTGGCCTTCTCGTCGTCGGCGTAGTCGGCGGCCGCGCCCGCGGCCGTCGCGTAGGTCGACGCGACGACCGAGACGACCGCCCCGGTGCTCGCGTTGAGGTACTGGGCGACGTACGCCTGCTGGAAGCCGTGGCTCCTCAGCTTGGCAGCGGCCGGCGCGACGGCTGCGTCGTGCGCGGCTCCGCTGCCGGTCGCGCTGTAGCCGGCGACGGTCTGCAGGTCGCGGGTGCCGCTGCCCTTGACGATGAGGATCATCCCGGCGGGCACCTCGTCCGGGAGGGGTACGAGCTGGCTGCCCGGGCCCGGCGGCAGCGTGACGCCGGGGACGGGCGCCGTCGCCGGCGGGATCGTGGGCGTGGGGCCCGGCGCGGACGAGCTGCCGGACGAGCCGCTGCACGCGCTCAGCAGCACGGGCAGCACGGCGAGCGCGAGGAGCCGGCGAGACGTCACGCGGGCAGGGTAGTGGCCGGGTCCCGTACCGTGGCGGGGTGACGAGCTTCGACCCCTGGGGCAGCCCCGCCGCCGCGCCCGTCGAGGGATGGCGGACCGTGCTGCCCGAGCGCGGGGCGTCCCGCCTGAGGGAGGACGCCACCCGGTTCGTGGCGGTGGTCGCCGGCATCGTCCTGCTCGGCGCGCCGGTGGGTCTGCTCTGGTCGGCCCTCGCCCCCCGCTACACGGTCGTCTTCGACGACAAGGGCGAGGTGAGCTACCCGTTCATCGAGAGCACCAAGGCCTTCATCGGCGTCGACGGCACCTACTTCGCCATCACGGCGCTCGCGGGCGTCCTGTGCGGGGTCGCCGCCTGGTACCTCGCCCGCAGGTCCGGCCCCTGGACCGTCCTGGCGCTCGCCCTCGGCAGCGTCCTCGCGGCCCTCGTCGCTGCCAGGGTGGGGCTGCTTCCCACGAAGCAGGCAGCCTTCGACGCGATCAACGCCCACAAGGGGTCGGTGGACCTGTTCCTCGGCGCCCGTGACTGCCAGGGGTGCGCGGGCACGCACCTGCGGGCCCCCTGGGCCGCTGTCGGCTGGCCCGTCTTCGCCCTCGTCGGCTTCCTCGTCCCCGCGATGATCCGCCCCGAGGAGCTCGACTAGCCACTGGTGGTGGGGCCAGGGGTCGCGAAACCGCACCCGAGACGGCCCTCCCTGCCGGCGGGTCGCACCAGGGGTCGCAGAACCGCATCCCAGACGGCGGTTGAGATGCCACCGCGCGACCCCCACCCCGACGGGTCGCACCAGGGGTCGCAAAACCGCACCTCGGCCGGCGTCAGGGATGCCACCGCGCGACCCCCACCCGACCGCCTCAGCTGGGCGTCCTGTGGACGGCGGGTGGCTGTGGACCGACGGCGACGCGATGGGCTCGGACGGGCCAGGGTTTCCTCGTGACCTCACCCTTTCGCGGATCTCGCTCCGACGTCCCGTACTCCACGCTGCGCGGACCGCAGTACGAGCAGCTGGGCCATGATGTCTACGTCCTGAGGTCCGCCGAGCTGACCTTGCGGACCCGGGTCGACGCTGCGCTCACGGTCTTCCCCGAGGCCGTGCCCTGCCTCTGGACCGGTGCCGCCTTGTTGAACCTGCCGGTGGATGACGACGGCATCGTGCACCTCGACCGAGGGAAGGGGGCGTCGCGAAGCAGGCGGGCGGGTGTGAAGGTCCATCGGTACGGCATTCCGGACGAGCGCATCCACGACCTGGACGGGCTGCGCGTAGCCGACGGCCCGCGCTGCTTTGCCGACCTCTCGGCGCACCTCGACCTGGAGGGCCTCGTCGCGCTGGGAGACGTCGTGGCCCGGAGGTGGGAGGACGCGGAGATCGAGGCCGCGGTGTCCGATCATGGATGCCGGCCCGGAGCCGTGCTGCTGCAGCACGCCCTGCCGCTGCTCGACAAGCGCTCGGACTCCCCCGCCGAGTCGCGAGCCCGGCTGCGGCTGCACGCGGCGGGCTTCACGGGTCTCGTGCACGGCACGGTGGTCCGTGACGTCGGCGGCGGGTGGCTGTCCGAGCCCGATCTCGGCGACGAGGTGGCGAAGGTCGCCTACCAGCACGAGGGCGAGGTCCACTTCCTCAAGGGGGTCAAGCAGCGGCGGCACGATGTTGACCGGGACGACCTGAGTCGCGCCGAGAGCTGGGAGGTCGTCGTCGGCACGGCGCTCGACGACGCACAGCCGCATCGCCTCATCGAGCGGATCGAGGCTGCCTACCGCCGCGCAGCTCAGAAGTGGGGACCCCAGGTGCTGCCGGCCCACATGCGGTGAGCTACTGCCAGCCCTCGGAGGCGCGCCAGACGAGGATGTCGAGGATCCGGAGCTTCGTCACCGGCGCGCCCGCCTCCTCGGCCGCCAGCTGGAGCTCCGTGAAGGCGTCGTGCTCGGCCTGGAGGTCGGCGCGCATCTGCGTGCAGAGCAGCCGCATGAACTCCTGCCAGGCACGATCGAGGGTGCGCGGCAGCACGCCGGGTGCCGTGTAGGCCTCGAAGATGCGGCTGTCGTAGATCGGGACCAGGTCCGGGCGCTTGCGGTGGAGCACCTTCGACACGATCGTGCCGCGGACGCCACGGCCGGCGTACCGGGGCTCGTCGAGGATCCCGAACAGGCCCGCCACGCACATGACGTGGTCGTCGTCGGCGTCCTCGAGGGAGACCTCGGGCAGCTCGGCGACCGCCTCGAGCGCCGGCATCATCTCGCGCAGCAGCGCGAACCGGCCGGCGTCGATGTGCACACCCATGAGGACCGGGGCCAGGAGGTCACCGTCGACCAGCTGCGGTGACCCGTTCGTCTGGAGCAGGTCGTACGCCGGGTACGAGTACCCGTTGCGGATGTCGAGGTAGTCCAGGAGCACCTCGTCCGGGTGCTCGACGGTCAGCGTCCCTGCGCAGAGCTTGATGGCGTCCACGCCGTCCGACGCTACCCGCGCCCCCGGCCTGCCGCGGGATGCGACGGCCAGGGGTCGCGCGGTCGCACCCGAACCGCCCCGCCACGTGCGATACCGCGACCCCCAGGCACGGCCCCCGCACTCAGCCAGGCAGGGGTCGCGCGGTCGCACCCGAACCGCCCCGCCACGTGCGATGCCGCGACCCCCAGGCACGGCCCCCGCACTCAGCCAGGCAGGGGTCGCACGGTGGCAGCCCCAAGCCCCGTGCACGTGCGATGCCGCGACCCCCAGCCACGGCACCCGCACACGACCCGGTCAGGCGCCGCCCAGCGGGAGGCAGCCTGGGCCCAGCAGGGCCTTGAGGTCGGCGAACAGGGACCCGGTCGGCGTGACGCGGTGCCCGTCGTCCAGCCGGACGGTCGTGGTCTTGCCGCCCGAGACGAGCTGCAGCAGCACGTCCGTCGTACCCGGGTGCCCGCGAAGCACCTCCTTGAGCCGCTCCACGACCGGAGGGGTGCAGCGGGCCGTCGGCATCGACACGACCACCGGACCCCGCGGGCCCACCGACAGGTCGGGGACGGTGATGTCAGAGGCGATCAGCTTCGGGGTGTCCTCGCGCTTGTCGACCCGGCCCTTCACCAGCACGATCGCGTCCTCGACGAGGTGCACGGCCGCGAGCTGGTAGGTCGCCGGGAAGAACATGACCTCGATCGACCCCTCGAGGTCCTCGAGCTGCACGGCGGCCCAGGCGTTGCCCTGCTTGGTGACGCCGAGGGTCGGCTCACCGGCCTCGCGGCCGATC
>CBIHPE010000044.1:0-20529 GCA_966212015.1 uncultured Frankiales bacterium
TCGCCCCCGCGACGGTCGCGGCCACAGCCGCACCGACCTGGTGGCTCGCGAAGACCCACCCGAAGACCAGCGTCCCCTGGTCGCCGTAGACCTGCCGGCAGAGCGTGACGGTCGGCGGCACGGTCGCGACCCAGTCGAGGCCGTAGAAGAGCACGAACACCAGCATGTGCGGGTGGAGCGAGCTCGCGAACAGGCTGGGCAGCACGAACAGGCTGAGTCCGCGCAGGCTGTAGTACCACCAGAGCAGCTTGCGACTGTCGACGCGGTCGGTGAGGAAGCCCGACCCGATGGTGCCGACGATGTCGAAGATCCCGACCAGCGCGAGCAGGCTCGCAGCGGTCGTCGAGGGCAGTCCGTGGTCGTGGGCGGCGGGGATGAAGTGCGTCCCGACCAGCCCGTTGGTCGACGCACCGCAGATGAAGAAGCCCCCGGCCAGGAGCCAGAACGGGGTCGTACGGGCGGCCCCTCGCAGTGCCCCGATCGCCTGGCCTGCAGGTGATCCGGTGCGCCTGACCGGCGCGGGTGCCTCCGTCGCGCCGTAGGGGAGGAGCCCCACGTCGCTCGGCTTCTCGCGGATCGCGAGCACCACGAGCGGCACGACCGCGAGGGCCGCCAGGGACACGGTCCAGCTCGCCGTGCGCCACCCGTGGCCGTCGACGAGGGCCGCGAGGAGGGGGAGGAAGACAAGCTGGCCGGTAGCGCCGGCCGCGGTGAGGATGCCGGTCACGAGGCCGCGCTGCGTGTGGAACCAGCGGGTCGCGATGGTCGCTGCGAACACCAGCGCCATCGATCCGGTGCCCAGGCCCACGAGGACGCCCCAGCACAGGACCAGCTGCCACGGCTCGGTCATCTGCGTCGTGAGGGCTGACCCGGCCGAGACCAGGACGAGGGCGACGGCCACGACGCGCCGGATGCCGAAGCGGTCCATGAGGGCAGCGGCGAACGGCGCGGTGAGGCCGTAGAGGAGCAGGTTGACGCTGACGGCGAGCGAGATGGTGCCGCGGTCCCAGCCGAACTCGTCCTGCAGCGGGACGATGAGAACGCCTGGGGTCGCTCGGAAGCCGGCCGCCCCGACGATGGTGACGAACGCGACCGCGGCCACGACCCAGGCGCGATGGACCCGCATCATCTCGCGAACACGAGGCACGTGCTCTTCGCAGTGGCGACGACCTTGCCGTCCGCTGTCGTGACCTCCCCCTCCGAGAAGGCAGCGCGCCGACCCCGGCGCGTGACCCAGCCACGGGCCGTCAGGAGGCCGCTGTCGCTCGTCACGGGTCGCAGGTAGGAGACGCTGATGTCGAGGCTGGTGTAGCCGATCCCCTTGTCGAGCGTGCTGTGCACCGCGCAGGCGGTGACGCTGTCGAGCAGGGTGCACACCAGCCCGCCGTGCACGACGCCGATCGGGTTGTAGGCGGACTCGTCCGGCAGGCAGGTGAACTCGACCTCGCCGTCCTTGACCGAGCTGACCCCGAACTCCATCAGCCCGCCGATGGGCGCGCCCGGGATGCGCTTGTCCGCGACCGCCGTCAGGAACTCCAGCCCGCTGAGGCCTGCGGCTGCCGCTGCGGTCTGCATCGGGTCGTACCAGGTCACGGTCTTGCTGCGCGGCTCACCCCAGGAATCCATGCCCGAGACCGTAGACGTGGCTGACTTCGTTGTCCATACTCAGGTCATGGCCCGGACCTGCTCGATCGCGCGCTCCCTCGCCCTGGTGGGGGAGCGCTGGTCGCTGCTCGTCGTCCGCGAGGTGTCGCTGGGCGTCCGCCGGTTCGCCGAGATCCAGCAGGCCACGGGCGCGCCGCCCGCCGTGCTCTCGTCCCGGCTCCGAGACCTCGTGGCCGCCGGCGTGCTCGAGACCAGGCCCTACCAGGAGCCGGGCTGCCGGGGTCGGGAGGAGTACGTCCTGACGCCGGCGGGACGGTCGCTGCAACCGGTGCTGACAGCGCTGAAGGACTGGGGCGACACCCACCTCACCGACGAGCGCGGCGTCCCGGTCATCACGCGCCACGTCGACTGCGGTGCGCCGGTGCACGCGGAGCTGGTCTGCGAGAAGGGCCACCGCGTCGGGCCGCGCGAGCTGCGGGCCGAGGCACGCTTGCCCTGAGGACAGTCCTGAGAAGTAGTCATGACTGCCTATGGGGCACAACGTGACTGACCCATCACGATGGGCTCAATCACCCCGTCCCGATTGAGGATGCTTTGGCGTCACCTGTGCAGTCCACGAGTCCGGCGCTCGACGAGGCTGGTCACGGTGTGCTGCTCGTCGTGGAGGACGACCCGGACCACGCCTTCCTCGTGCGGCGGCAGCTGCGCGAGCGTCTGCAGCCCGAGCTGGAGATCGTGCAGCTGGGCACGGCCGCTGCGGCGACCGAGCGGCTGCGCGCCGGCGACGTCCGCTGCGTCGTCCTGGACCTGTCGCTTCCCGACGCTAAGGGGCTGGAGGCGGTCCGGCTCGTGCGGTCGGCCGACCCGGGCGTGCCGGTCGTCGTGCTCACCGGCCTCGACAGCGACGAGGTCGGCCGCCAGGCCGTGGAACTCGGCGCCCAGGACTACCTGGTCAAGGGTCAGCACGGCGCGGACGCGCTGGCGCGGTCCGTGGTGTTCGCTCTGGAGCGGTCGAAGCGGCAGGCGGCCGAGCAGCGCTCGGCCCGGGCGGCGGAGCAGCTGCAGCTGGTGCTGGAGGCCTCGGCCGAGGGCATCTGCCGCATCGACACCGCGGGCAGGCTCAGCTTCGCCAACCGGGCGGCCGCGTCGCTCCTCGGGCTCCCGCCGGAGGAGCTGAGCGGCAGGTTGCTGCACGACTTCCACCGCTGCGTCGGCAGGGACTGCCTGCTGGCCGAGCAGCTGCGCTCGAGCGTGGAGGTTGACGCCGGCGAGCAGGGCTTCCACTCGGCGGACGGGGAGGAGCTCGTGCTCGTCCTGCGCACGAGGCCGGTGGACGAGGGCTCGGTGGTCGTCAACCTCGCCGACGTCACTGCCCGCCGCCGCGCGCAGGACGCGCTCGTGGAGCGCGAAGCACAGCTGGTGGAGGCACAGCGCCTCGCTCGGCTCGGGAGCTGGGACTGGGACCTGGTGTCCGACGAGGTCGTCTGGTCCGAGGAGATGTACCACGTGACGGGCCTGTCGCCCTCGCAGGTCCCCCTCGACGGTCGGGCCTTTGCGGCGTACTCCGACCTCGTCCCGCCGGCGGAGCGCACCGAGCTCCGTGCGCTGTTCGCAGGGAGGGCGCCGGGCGGCCCGACGGTGGAGCTCGTGCACCGGATCGTGCGTCCCGACGGCGAGCAGCGCTGGGTCCAGTGCCGCGCGACGGTCAGCGAGGCGCTCGTGCCCGGCGTGGACGTGACACCTCTGCGCATCGTCGGGACGGTGCAGGACATCACGGAGCAGAAGGTCGCCGAGGACGCGCTTGCGCACCAGGCGCTGCACGACGGCCTCACCGGACTGCCGAACCGCGCGCTGCTGCTGGACCGGCTGGAACGTGCGCTCGAGGACCCGCGCCGCGGCGTCGTCGCCGTGGTGTTCATGGACCTCGACCGCTTCAAGTGGGTCAACGACAGCGTCGGCCACTCGGCCGGCGACGACCTCCTGGTGGGGGTCGCGGAGCGGCTGAGCTCGGTCCTGCGCGCGTCGGACACACTCGCGCGGTTCGGGGGCGACGAGTTCGTGCTCGTGTGCGATCGGCTCACCGACGAGCGCCAGCTGTTCGAGGTGGTTGCCCGCCTCACCTCGGCCCTGGAGGACGCCATCTCGGTCAACGGGCAGGAGGTGGTGGTCACCGCGAGCATGGGCCTGGCCGTTGCTGAGGTGGGTCAGCACGTCGAGCCCGAGGTCCTGATCCGCGACGCGGACACGGCGATGTACCGCGCCAAGGACAACGGGCGCGCCCGGTGCGAGATCTTCGACGAGGCCATGCGCGCACGTGCGTCCCAGCGGATGGAGGTCCAGGTCGACCTGCGGCTCGCGATCGAGCGCGGCGAGATCACGCCCTGGTTCCAGCCGGTGATCGACCTGCGGACCGGGCGCGTCGTGGGCTGCGAGGCGCTGGCCCGCTGGGAGCACCCGGTGAAGGGCCTGCTCTCACCCGATGCCTTCATCCCCAACGCCGAGGAGACCGGCGCCATCGTGCCGCTGGGCAGCGCGTTGCTGCTGGAGTCGTGCCGGCAGGTGCAGACCTGGAACCGGGCTCGGCCCCCGCACGAGGCGCTGTCGGTCGCGGTCAACGTGTCGGCCCGACAGCTCGGCTCACCGGAGCTGGTGGGCACCGTGCGCGCCGCCCTGGAGAGCACGGGGCTGCCGGCGCCCCTGCTGTGCCTCGAGGTGACTGAGAGCGTTGTCATGCAGGACGTCGTGATGAGCGGCGCCGTGCTCGGGCAGCTGCGCGAGCTCGGGGTGCGAACCGCCGTCGACGACTTCGGCACCGGGTTCTCCTCGCTCGCCTACCTGCTGAGCCTTCCCGTGGACCTGCTCAAGATCGACCGGTCCTTCGTCCGTGCCCTCGACCCCGGGTCAGGGCCCGCTGCCGCGATCGTGCGCGCCATCGCGGCCCTCGCCGACGCCCTCGGACTGCGCGTCCTCGCCGAGGGAGTCGAGACGGTGGAGCAGCTGGCCGAGCTGGACGGGCTTGGAGTGCAGCACGGTCAGGGCTTCCTGTGGGGCCGTCCCGTCCCTGCAGCCGAGGCGACCTGGGCGCGCACGTGGAGCGACGCGGCCGTACCCCGGGCCCGAGTGCCCTCCGACGTCCCCGTGGTGGTGCCGTGAACAACACGCCTGACGCGTTCCTGGTCACGACCCAGCTCATCGAGCTGGTCGTCGTGCTGTGCGCGGTCGGGGTGCTGACGCGCCGGTGGGTCGAGCACCGGGCCCCGGCCACGGGCTGGGCTCTGGCGATGTTCGGGATCCTGGCCCTGGTCGTGGGAGTCGCGCAGCTCCAGGTGAAGGACGACGGGTCCGCCCTCAAGCACGGCTACACGGTGGTGCTGGTCTGCGTCCTGCTGCTGGTGCCCTACTCGCTGGTGCGCTTCGCCCTCGCCCTCGGAGCGCTCGGCCCTCGGCGCCATCGGGTGGCGGTCGGCTTTACGGCAGTGACGGTGGCGGCGACGCTCGTGTCGCCCCGCTTCCCGCAGCCTGGCGAGGCTCGCAGCAACGGGTTCACCGCCTACGTCGTGCTGGTCATAGTCGGGTGGGGCGTACAGTCCGTCTTCGCCGCGCACGGGCTGTGGACGGCAGGCAACCGCCAGTCGACGGTGGTGCGTCGCCGGATGCGGACGCTCGGAGTCGGCGCTGTCGTCGTGACGCTGGCCCTCGTCTCGTCGGGTGGCTCCGGCACGCCGTCGGAGGCCAGCCAGATCATCAGCGCCCTCATCGGGGCGATCGGCATCGGGCTGCTCGTGCTCGCCTTCGTCGTCCCGAGCTGGCTGCGCACGGCGTGGCGGTCCGCCGACATGCTGCAGCTCGCCGCCACGGAGCGGGGCCTGATGGTCGCCCTCACACCGGAGGACGTGGCCAGCACGATCCTGCCGGCTCTGCCGCCGCTGTTCGGCGCGAGCACGGCCTGCTTCCTCGACGTCCCCGGCACCACCGGGCCCTCCGAGGCCGAGGCAGCCTCGCTGCGGGCCGACCTCGAGGCCGCCGACGCGTCCGACCTCGTCGTCGCGACCTCCGCGGGAACCGTCGGGTGTCGGCTGAGCGCCGGCTGGCTCGTGGTCCGGGCCGATGCGCTGGCTCCGGTCTTCGGGCCGAGCGAGCTGAGGTTGCTCGAGCGCGTGGGGTCCTTCGTCGACCTCGCGCTGCAGCGGTGCCGCCTGTACGAGCAGGAGGCCAAGAGCCGACGCCTGGCCGAAGCGGCCAACGCCGAGCTGAGGACGCTCGTCTACAGCGTCTCGCACGACCTCCGGAACCCGATCATCTCGGTGCTCGGCTACCTCGACGTGCTGACCGCGGAGCACTCCGGTCAGCTGCAGGGCGACGGGCAGCACTACCTCGACCGGATCGCGGTCAACGCCCAGTACATGCAGAGCCTCATCCAGGACCTGCTGGAGCTGTCACGCATCGGACGCAGCGAGCCCGCTCCGCAGGCGGTCCCCCTTCTCCCGCTGGCCGAGTCCGTAGCCCGCGAGATCATGGCGCAGCACCCGGACTGCGAGATCGAGCTGACAGGGGCCTTCCCCGTGCTCTGGATGAGCGAGCTGCGTGCTCGGCAGCTGCTCACGAACCTGTTGGACAACGCGGCCAAGCACGGCGCTCAGCGGGTTCGGGTCGAGGGAGCCCGCGCGGAAGCAGGCGTCGACCTGACCGTCGCCGACAACGGACCCGGTATCTCCGAGGCCTACCGCGAGAAGGCCTTCGAGGTCTTCGAGCGCCTCGACGCGGCGCGCAGCGACATCCCCGGCACCGGGATGGGCCTTCCGATCTGCCGCCGTATCGTCGAGTCGCTCTCCGGCGCCATCAGCCTGGAGGGTCCCGCGGGCTGGACCGCCACCGGCGCCACGGCCCGCATCGAGCTCCCTGCAGCTGCCGTCACCGGCTGGCAGATCTGCGCCACGTCCCCCGAGAGAGAGACCGTCCGATGACGCCCCCCGCGCACACCCCCCGCGTCCTGTTGGCCGAGGACAACGTCGACCACGCGTTCTTCACCACGCGGGCCTTCCGCGACGCCCAGGGAGAGGACCTCGAGATGCACACCGTCGGCGACGGCGAGCAGCTCCTGGACTACCTGCACCAGCGCGGCGACTACGCCCGTGCGGCGCGTCCGCACCTGATCGTGCTCGACCTCAAGATGCCCAAGAAGGGCGGCCTCGAGGTGCTCGCCGAGCTGGCGGGCGACGCGTCCCTGCGCGCCATCCCCGTCGTCGTGCTGAGCTCTTCCGATCGGCCGGAGGACATCGACGAGAGCTATGCCCGAGGGGCCAACTCCTACGTCACGAAGCCGGCCACCGCGTCCGGCCTTCGGGACGGTCTGGTCGAGCTGGCCCGCTACTGGATGGACATCGCCAGCCTCCCCCAGCCTGCGTGAGCGGTGGGCCAGAAAGCACCCGGACTGCCTCCTGACCGTTCCTCCAGCCCCAGCCTGGCGATCGGGTCTGGTCGGTGCGCCATCGCCCGAGCTGACCGCGGAGCCCGTCGAGGACGAGCAGTAGCGGCACAGGTCCAGCGAACCCCGGAGGCCGCAGGTCCGGACCTCCCTTGCGGTCTCGAGCGCGCGGCGACGACCATCCGGTCATGCGCTGCCTGGTCCCTGTGCTCCTGCTCGCCGCCGCTTGCGGCAGCGGCTCAGGCGCGACAGTCGCCGACGCACCGTCTCCGACTCCGTCCCCGACCTCGTCGGTGCAGTCGCCGCCCTGCGGTCAGCGAGGAGCGAACTGGCAGCTCTCGGAGAAGACCGGGACCGTGCGGCACGCCGACTGCGACCTGACCGGCGTCACGCTCACGTTCCACAGCGTCGGTGCGGAGGTGCCGCCCCCGGGGGAAGGCACCTCGGCGACGCCGGGCTGCGTGCAGGCGAGCGAGTGCTACGGCATCACCGTGACGACCGCGACGAACGGTGACGTCGCGTGGAAGGTGACGGACTAGTCGGTCGGGTGCAGCGACATGGTCGGCGGGCCGTCAGCCAGCTGCTGCACCTCCGTGACGAAGCCGAGCGACGCGGGTACGGCGAAGTGCGCGTCGAGTGCGGCACGGTCGGCCCAGCGCTCGACGAACACCAGTCGCAGCGGGTTCTCCGCGTCGATGCTCACCTCGTGGCTGAGGCAGCCAGGCTCGGTCCGCGAGCGCCGGACGTGCTCGAGGCTGATCTCGGTGAGCCGCGCGATGCCGTCGGGGCGGGCGGTCACCGAGCCCAGCACGATGATCACGAGTCGATGCCGCCGTCGATCATGAAGGCTGCGCCGGTCACGGACCGCGCGGCGTCCGACGCGAGGTAGGCGATGGCCTCGGCGATCTCGGACGGGTCGGCGAAGCCGGGGGGCAGCACGTTGTAAGTGCGCTGCATGAGCTTCTCGTTGAGGTCCTTCGGCATGATCGCGGCCACGCCCTCGACGAGCGGGGTCCAGACGCCACCGGGGCAGACGCTGTTGATGCGGACGCCCCGACGGGCGTACTCGAGAGCCAGGCCCTTGGTCAGCATCACGATGCCGCCCTTGGACGCGCAGTAGGCGGCCGAGTAGGCCTGGCCGCGGACGCCGGCGATGCTGCCGACGTTGACGACGTTGCCCTTGCGCTCGATGAGGCCGGGGAGCGCCGCCTGGATGATCGCGAAGGGAGCTGTGAGGTTCACGGCGATCTGCCGGTCCCACAGCTCCATCGTGACGTCGAGGGTGTGCTCGACGCGGACGATGCCCGCGACGTTGAGCACGACGTCGAAGGGGCCGCTGCGGGTCACCAGGTCGACGACCTCGGCGGTCTTGGTGATGTCGAGCTGGATGACGTCAGGCGCCTCCTGCACGTCGACGGCGACGACGTCGGCGCCTTCCTCCCGGAAGAGAGCGTGCGTCGCCTTGCCGACCCCGGAGGCGGCACCGGTGAGGAACACCTTCTTCCCCTCGAAGCGGCTCACAGGTCCACCAGGTGCTTGCTCATGTCACCCTCCTGGTCGAGGTAGAAGGTGCGCTCGGTGAAGGTCCACCGACCGTTCCTGACGTGCAGCTTGTCGTGGTAGCGCCCTGCAGCGACGAGGACGAGCTCGCCGTGCGGGACCTTCTGGGTCAGCAGGAAGCTGGAGCGACAGGTCGCCGCGGTGTCCTTGACCTCGATGACCGGCCCGCTGACGAGGTGCCGGGTGCAGGGGGAGCCGTCGTAGAGGTGGACCATGGCGGTCCAGAGGGACTCGATGTCCTCCCGCCCGCCGGCGATCTCGCGGCCCTTCTCGTCGACGATGCGCCCGTCGGCGAACAGGTTCCCGAGCGCCTTCCAGTCGCCGGCGTCCATGATCTCGGAGAAGGTCCCCAGCAGGTTGCGGATCTCCTCGTAGGCCTGCCAGCTCACTTCCCGAAGTCCTCTCGGACCTTGTCGGCGACACCGAGCAGGTTGAGCTCGAAGGTGTAGCTCTGCTCGAGGCGGTAGCTCTTGTGGACGTCCCACAGGTCGATGGCGGCCAGCGACTCCTTCGCCATCCGGATGACCGTCGGGTCCTTCTCCGCGATCGATGCGGCGACCTCGAGCGCCTTCGCCCGGAGCTCCTCGCGCGGGACGACGTGCAGCACGGAGCCGAACTCGTGCAGCTCCTGCGCCGTCGCCCAGGCGGCCGTGTAGACCATGGCCCGCGCCTTGTGGAGGGGGACGAGCCGGCTCATGTGGGTCGCGGCGCCGAGGGCACCGCGGTCGACCTCGGGCAGGCCGAACCGGGCGTCGTCAGAGGCGATGACGATGTCGGAGTTGCCGGCGATGCCGATGCCGCCGCCGAGACAGAAGCCCTGCACTGCCGCGATGACCGGCACCGGGCACTCGTAGACGGCGGCGAAGGCGGCGAAGCAGCCGCGGTTGGCACCGACGAGCTTCTGGAAGCCGACCTCGTTCTGGAACTCCTTGATGTCGACGCCGGCGTTGAAGCCCTTGCCCTCGGCGCGGACGATGACGGCCCGGGTCTTCTCGTCACGACCGGCAGCCGTCACGTGGTCGGCCAGGTCGAACCAGCCCTGCACGGGAAGGGCGTTCACGGGCGGGTGGTCGACGGTGACCTCCACGACCCCGTTGTCGTGGCGCTCGACGTTGATCACTGCTGCTCCTACGGGTGCTGAGACGAGACCGAGACGATCTCACCTGTCATGTACGACGAGTAGTCGGACGCCAGGAAGACGATGACGTTGGCGATCTCCCACGGCTCGGCCGGGCGACCGAAGGCCTCCTTGGCCGAGAGCTCCGCGAGCAGCTCGTCGCTGGTCACCTTGGCCAGGAACGGGTGCATCGCGATGGACGGGGAGACGGCGTTGACGCGGACCCCGAACTTCGCGGCCTCGAAGCCGGCGGTGCGGGTGAGGGCGTTCACGCCGGCCTTGGCGGCGGCGTAGTGCGCCTGCCCGTCCTGGGCCCGCCAGGCGATCACGCTGGAGTTGTTGACGATCACGCCGTGGCCCTGCGTCTTCATCTGCTGCATCGCGGCGCGGGTGCAGCGGAAGGTGCCGTTGAGCGTCACGTCGAGCACCTTCAGCCACTGCTCGTCAGTCATGTCGACGAGCTCGGCCGTGCCGCCGAGGCCGGCGTTGTTGACCATCACGTCGAGGCGGCCGTGCGTGGCGACGGTCGAGCCGATCAGGTTGTCGACCTGGTCCTGCTGGGTGACGTCGCAGACGATGCCCTCGACGCCCAGCTTCTCCGCGGTCTCCGCGAGCCGGCGCTCGTGCCAGTCGGAGACGACGACGGTCGCGCCCTCCTCCTGAGCCTTCAACGCGGTCGAGTAGCCGATGCCGGTGCCCGCAGCAGCGGTCACGACGACGACCTTGTCCTGCAGGAGGCCGTGGCCGGGGACGTAGGGCGGGACGGTCATGAGGGGAGCCTCTTCAGGGTCGCTTCGGCCTCAGCCATGATCCGGGTGATGAGCTCCTGGCAGCTCGGCAGGTCGTCGATGACGCCCGTGACGACACCACTCGCCATGACGCCGAGGTCGGGACGTCCGTCGACCATGGCCGCCTTCAGCAGCATGGGGGTGTTGGCCGCCATGACGACCTGGCTGAGCGAGAGCTCGGCGCTCTTGCGCATGGCCAGGCCCTCGGTGACGACGTCCTTCCACGGGGTCTTGCTCATCTTCTGGAAGGCGAGCGCGTTCTTGCCCGAGCGGAGCAGGCGGCCGAGGGCGCGGGACTTCAGCAGCTCCTCGACGAACTCGGTGCGCAGCACGCGGTGCGGGACCCCGTCGACCTCGGTCGTGACGACCGTGTCGGCCACGCCCTTGTCGAGGTAGACCTGCTTGACGTCGTTGCTGACGGCGCTGTCGCTGGTCAGCAGGAAGCGGGTGCCCATCGCGATGCCCTCGGCGCCGTAGGCCAGCGCGGCGACCAGGCCGCGGCCGTCGAAGAAGCCGCCAGCGGCGATCACCGGGATGTCGACCGCGTCGACGATCTGCGGGAGGAGGACGGTCGTCGGGACCTGGCCCGTGTGGCCGCCTCCCTCGCCGCCCTGCACGATCACGGCGTCGACGCCCCACTCGGCGACCTTCTCCGCGTGCCGCTTCGCGCCGATCGACGGCATGACCACCATGCCGTGGTCCTTGCACCGGGCGATCAGGTCCTTCTTCGGAGCCAGGGCGAAGGAGGCGACCTTCACGCCCTCTCGGGCCATCAGGTCGATCCGCTCCTTGGCGTCCGGGGCGTCGGCCCGGAGGTTCACCCCGAAGCTGTTCGTCGTGCGGCTCTTCACCTCGGAGATGGCCTTCGACAGCTCCTCGTAGGACATCGTCGCGCTGGCGATGATGCCGAGGCCGCCGGCGTTGGCCGTGGCGCTCGTGAGCTTCGCACCGCTGACGTAGCCCATGCCCGTCTGGACGATGGGGTGCTGGACACCGAACAGCTCGGTGGCGCGCGTCTTCACGTGCTCGGGACTTCCTTCTCGCGCAGGTTCTTGGGGTCGAGCACCTCGCGGATGAGGCGGAGCTCTTCGTCGGTGGGCAGACGTGACTCCACCACGTCCTCGATGTGGAGCTCGAACCCGGTCGCCTCCTTGACCTCGTCGACGGTCACGCCGGGGTGGACCGACAGCAGGCGCATCGCACCGCCGGGGCCGCCGAGGTCGAAGACGCCCAGGTTGCTGATGACCCGACGCAGCGGGACGTCGACACCTCGGTCCTTGCCGACGCCTGACACCATGTCGACCTTCTCGACGAAGACGCGGGTCGAGTGGTTGGGCACCCAGTACGACGTCGGGTGGCTCACCGTGTTGCCGGGAGCACCGCGCACGCCGAGCAGCTGGTTCTTGGGCTTCTGGAAGTCGCCGATGCAGCTGATGTTCTGGTTGCCGTACCGGTCGATCTGGCTCGCGCCCATCATCACGTGCCGGTGGCCGTTCCAGACAAGGTCGAAGATCGCCCGGTAGGGGATCCATGCCTCTGTCGTCACCGGGGGCTTCGCGCCGAGCGCCCACGGACCGGCGACGAAGGTGGCCTCGCCGTCGGACAGCAGCAGGTCAGGTTCGAACGTCTCGCGGGCCAGGCGAGCACCGAGGGACGGTACGAGCGCCATGGGAGAGGCGAGGATCTCGCCGTCGCCGCGGAACGCCTCGGCGCACGCGATCGCGCACACCTCGGCACGCGTGATGTCGGTCATGCGGACGCCGCCTTCCGCTCGTCGTGGAAGTCCTTCACGGCCTGCCGGTAGTCCGCCTCGCTGCCCTTGAGGAACCGCTCTTCGAACGCTGCCCACAACGCCGGGTCCTTCGCGGCGGTGGCGTACTCCTTCTGGAACGGCTCGTCACGCTCGTAGTCGGGGGTGCACGTCGTGAAGTGCGCACCGCCCGGGGCCTCGACCACGCCGTGCACCATCCAGCGCGCGATCCGCCGCCGGGTCAGCTCGCCGAGGTCATCTGTGATCCGCTCACACGACAGGTAGGCCTTCTCCGCGGCCTGGCAGAACAGGTCGTCGAAGTAGAGGTCCGGGCCGTGGAAGGCCGCGTTGCCGCGTGCGTCCGCCACGTTGAGGTGGACCAGGGCGGCATCCAGGTGCAGCGCCGGGACCGCGAGCAGGTCTGGGCCGCCGTACGGGTCGGAGACGGTCTTGAGCGAGGAGTCGTAGGTGACCACGTCGCTGCCGAGCCCCGCCTTCGTCGGCAGGAAGGGCAGCTTCAGCGAGGCGGCGTAGAGGCCCCACTGCACCATGCCCTCGTCCCACTCCTGGACCTCGACCGCGCCGGCCTTGCGGGCGTTCTGGAAGTTGGGCTCGAGGGGGATGGAGTCGAGGGAGACGAAGCCGTAGACGAGCTTCTTCACCTTGCCCGCGGCACACAGCAGGCCGACGTCGGGTCCGCCGTAGGACACGACGGTGAGGTCCTTGAGCTCGGAGCGCAGGATCGCCCGGACCAGGGACATCGGCTTGCGGCGGGAGCCCCAGCCGCCGATGCCGATCGTCATCCCGGAGCGCAGCTCGGCGACGACCTGCTCCTCCGTCATCAGCTTGCTCATTCACCGCTCCGCTCGAACGCCAGCTTCTTGAGGGCCTTGCTGTCTGCGGCGAGCGCGGTGGTCCACGCCCGCTTGAAGTAGAGGTGGGCGTCGTGCTCCCACGTGAAGCCGATCCCGCCGAAGAGCTGGATGGCCTCACCGGCGACGGTCACCAAGGCCTCGGACGCCAGCGCCCGCGCCAGCGGAGCCGCGACCGTGACGTCGTCGGGCTCGCCGGCGGCGTACCAGGTGGTGGAGCGCGCGGCCTCGACCAGGACGGTCAGGTCCGCGACCCGGTGGCGCAGGGCCTGGAAGGAACCGAGGGGACGGCCGAACTGGGTGCGCACGAGCAGGTGCTCGACGACCAGCTCGAGCACCCGCTGCGCTGCGCCGACGCACTCGGCCGCGATGGCCACGTATTCGAGATCCCTTGCGTGCAGGGCACTTCCGACGTGCCGGCCAGCCGACACCTCGACGCGGCCCGCGGGACGTGTCAGGTCGAGGGTCTCGAGGGGCTCGACGGCTGTCGCCTCGCAGACCCACAGCTCGTCACCCCTGCCCACGAGCACGATGCCGGCGTCGAGGGCGTGCGGCACCTGGGCGAGCGAGCCGTCGAGCGCGAGCGCCGCCGTGAGCGATCCGTCTGCCAGACCGGCGAGGTGCTGCTCGTCGCCAGCCGCCTTGAGTGCGGCAGCGGCAACCACCGTCGGCAGGTACGGCTGTCGGAGCAGGACGCGACCGGTCTCCTCGATCACTGCGGCCAGCCAGGAGAGCGGTGCGTCCTCGACCGGGAGGGACGTCAGTCCCATCTCGGAGGACAGGCGCTTCCAGACAGCGGGGCTCTCCTCGAGGTTGCTGCGGACAGGGGCGTTGTCCTCGAGGAAGTCGCGGACCGCAGACCGCAGGTCGTCGATCTCGCTCACGAGCTGGTCCAGGTGTCGCGGGGCAGCTTCCAGAGCCGCTCGGCGATGACGTTGCGCTGGACCTCGCTGCTGCCGCCGTAGATCGTGTCGGACCGCGTGAAGAGGAAGAGGTTCTGGAGCGGCGTGAGCTCGCCGTCGACGAGCGTGGCAGGGGAGCCGCTCACCTTCATCGCGATCTCGCCGAGCTTCTTGTGCCACGGCGCCCAGAGGAGCTTGTTGACGTTGGCCTCGACGCCGGTGCTCGTCGCCTGGTCGTTGTTCAGCGTCCGGAGCGCCTGGTGCTTGAGGACCCGCAGGGACGCCCACGCATCGACCAGCTCGTCCTCGTACCGCTCGAAGGTGCCGTTGCGGCGGGCGAGCTCGACGACCTCGGCGTACTCGCGGGTGAAGCCCACCTGCTGGCCCAGGGTCGAGACGCCGCGCTCGAAGGCGAGCAGCCCCATCGCGACCTTCCAGCCGTCCCCGGGGGCGCCCACCACGTTGTCTGCGGCCGTGACCGCGTCGTCGAAGAAGACCTCGTTGAACTCGCTGGTGCCGGTGAGCTGGATGATCGGCCGGACCTCGATCCCGGGCTGGTCCATCGGGACGAGCAGGAAGCTCAGGCCCTTGTGGCGCGAGGAGGCCGGGTCGGTGCGGGCGATGACGAAGCACCAGTGCGCGAGGTGCGCGAGGGACGTCCAGGTCTTCTGCCCGTTGACGACCCACTGGCCGTCGACGAGCTCGGCCCTGGTGCGGACCCCGGCGAGGTCGCTGCCGGCGTTGGGCTCGGAGTAGCCCTGGCACCACAGCTCGGTGCCGGCGAGGATCCCGGGCAGGAAGCGGTCCTTCTGCTCCTGCGTGCCGAAGGCGATGATCGTCGGCCCGGCCAGCTGCTCGCCCAGGTGGTTGATGCGCGCGGGGCCCCCGGCCTTGGCGTACTCCTCGTAGAAGACGACCTGCTCCTCGATGGAGCAGCCGCGACCGCCGACCTCCTCCGGCCAGGCGATGCCGATCCAGCCACCGGAGGAGAGCTCCTCCTCCCACTCCCTCCGCAGCTCGACGTTCTCGTGCTCGCGACCCGGGCCGCCCGTGCCGACCAGCGGGGCGAACCGCCCGGTCAGGTGCTCGGCCAGCCAGGAGGCGACCTCCCCGCGGAAGCCGCTCACTGCGATCCGTAGACCGGGGCCTGCGGCGGCGACTGCGCGAGCAGCCGCTCGACGGCCGGGCCGATCTCGGAGACGGGCCACTTGGCGCCGCGGTCCTCGCGCGGCCCGTGCTGCCAGCCGTCGGCGGGGGAGATGATGCCGGCCTCGACCTCGAACACGCGGCCGGTGACCTCGCACTCGGCGGAGGCGAGCCAGACGACGAGCGGCGACACGTTCTCCGGCGCCATGGGGTCGAAGCCCGTCTCAGGCTTGGCCATGGTCTGGGCGAAGACGACCTCGGTCATCGGGGTGCGCGCCGCCGGCGCGATCGCGTTGAGCTTCACACCGAACCGGCTGAACTCGACGGCGGCGACCTGCGTCATCGCGACGACGCCGGCCTTCGCGGCGGAGTAGTTGCCCTGCCCCACGGAGCCGAGCAGCCCGGCGCCGGAAGAGGTGTTCACGACACGAGCCGTGATCGGCGTACCCGCCTTGAACTGGTCCTTCCAGTAGGCCGCCGCGTGCCGCATCGGGACGAAGTGGCCCTTGAGGTCGACCTTGAGGACGAGGTCCCACTCCTCCTCGCTCATGTTGACGAGCATCCGGTCGCGGACCAGGCCGGCGTTGTTGACCAGCGCGTCGAGCTGTCCGAACTCGGCGACCGCGGTCTTCACCAGCTCCTCGCCGTAGGACCAGTCGCTGACGTCGCCCTTCGAGACGACGCACTCGCCGCCCGACTCGCGCACCAGGTCTGCCGTCTCGTCCGCAGACGGGCCCATGTCGTTCACGACGACGCGGTCGCCGTTCTCCGCGAAGGCGAGCGCGTGCGCCCGCCCGATCCCCTGCCCTGCACCGGTGACGATCACGACCCTGCTCACGGCCGCCAACCTAGCAAGCGCTTGGTTGTGTCGCTACTCTGCGGGTCATGCAGCACATGGCTCTCACCGATGAGCAGCGGGCCCTCCAGCAGGAGCTCCGCGACTACTTCGAGCGGATGCTCACGCCGGAGGTCCGGCGCGAGCTCGGCGGCGAGGGGGACAACCCCGAGCTGTTCCGCGAGCTGGTCCGCCAGATCGGCAGGGACGGCTGGCTCGGCCTCGGCTGGCCCAAGGAGTACGGCGGTGGCGGCGCGTCCGCCTACGAGCAGCTGATCCTTTTCACCGAGGTGCAGCGGGCAGGCGCGCCCTTCCCGTTCGTCACGGTCAACACGGTCGGGCCGACGATCATGGCGTTCGGCACGCAGGAGCAGAAGGACCGCTTCCTGCCGGGCATCCTCGCGGGCGAGGACGTGTGGGCGATCGGCTACACCGAGCCGCAGGCCGGCACCGACCTCGCGTCGCTGCGCACGCGTGCGGTGCTCGACGGCGACGAGTGGGTCATCGACGGCAACAAGGTCTACACGTCCGGCGCGGGCCACTCCGACTACGTCTGGCTGGCCTGCCGCACCAACCCGGACGTCCCGAAGCACCAGGGCATCTCGATCATCGTCTGCCCGACCTCGTCCGACGGCTTCACCTGGACGCCGCTGCACACGGTGGGCGGGAACACGACGACGACGACCTACTACGACGGCGTCCGCGTCCCGCGCGACAACATCATCGGTGAGGTGGACCAGGGCTGGAAGCTCCTCACCTCGCAGCTCAACCACGAGCGCGTCGGGCTGGCCGCGATGAGCGGCCGCACCGAGGCGCTGTGGGAGATCGTCCGCGACTGGTGCGTCGAGCAGGGCATCGCGTCAGAGCCCTGGGTGCAGGCCGACCTCGCCAGGACCTACGCCCAGGTCGAGGCGATGAAGCTGCTCAACTGGCAGCTCACCGGCGCCGTCGAGGCCGGCGAGGTCGAGGTCGCCGGCGCCTCCGCAGCCAAGGTGTTCGGCACCGAGACGCACGCGGCGGTGTGCCGCACCCTGTTCGACCTGCTCGGCTCGGCGGGCGCCCGTCGCGGCCAGGCAGGCGTCGCCGACGGCCGCGTCGAGACGCTCGCCCGCGGCGCCATCGTCAACACCTTCGGAGGGGGCGTGAACGAGGTGCTCCGCGACCTCATCGCCGTTGCTGGTCTCGGCATGCCGAGGGGTGCGCGATGAGCGACCTCACCCCGGAGCAGGAGGCGCTGGTCGGCCTTGCCGCCGAGATCTTCGCCGGCCGCACGTCCAACGAGCAGCTCGCGGCGGTCGAGCAGTCCTCCGAGCGGTGGGACGCCGAGCTGTGGCGCGAGCTCGGGGAAGCGGGCCTGCTCGGCATCGCCGTCCCCGAGGAGCACGGCGGTGCGGGCCTCGGCCTGAACGAGGTGGCTCTGCTCCTCGAGCAGCAGGGGAAGTTCCTGGCGCCCGTCCCCCTGTGGGAGACGCTCACCGCGGCGCTGCTCCTCGACGGCCCGGCCGCGAAGGAGTGGCTGCCGCGCGTCGCCGACGGCTCGGCGCGCCTCTCCGTGGCGCCCGCGTTCGTCGGCTCGGACGGCCTCGTCACCGGCCCGTTCGACGCGATCGTCTCCGTGGAGGGGGCGTCGGTGGTGCTCGCCACCGAGGTCCAGGCGACTGCGGTCGAGACGACCACCCACGCACTCGCCTACGACGTGACGTCGGCGTCCTCGACGCCGCTCGACGTCTCCGTCGCTCGCGTCCGGGACCTCGTGCGATTGGCTCTCTGCGCTGTCCAGCTCGGTGTTGCCGAGGCGGGCGTCTACGAGGCCGCGAAGCACCTCACGGGCCGCGAGCAGTTCGGGCGGTCGCTGGCGACGTTCCAGGCGACCCAGCAGCAGCTGGCCGACTGCTACTGCGACGTGCAGGCGATGCGCGCGACCGTCGGCCAGGCGGTCTTCACCGAGGCCTCGAGGGACATCGACGTCGCGACCTGGTGGGCCACTGACGCGGGGGAGCGGATCCAGCACACCGTGCAGCACGTGCACGGCGGGCTCGGCGCCGACATCACCTACCCCGTGCACCGCCGTCTGCTCTGGACGATGCGCACCAACGCCCTGCTCGGCGGCCCCTCCCGTCAGCTCGTCCGCCTGGGGTCCCAGCTCGTCTGACCACCCTCTCGATCTCCACAGCACCAGGGTGCGGTGGAAATCGGGGAAGTAGTTGCGTAGCGAATACATCTGTGCGACGGTGGGCGGGTGGACCAGTTCGTGCGCGCTCTCAACGAGCTCTACCGCCTGAGCGGTAGCGCGCGGGTGCACGCCGACACCGTCCGGGTCACCGGGGTGCAGGTCACGCAGACCGGCCTGCGCTTCCTGAGCCTCATCGAGGACACGCCGCGCATCACGGCGAGCGACCTCGCGGAGAGCGCCGACGTGAGCCAGCCGACCGCCAGCCGGGTGCTGCAGGTGCTGGAGAACGACGGCCTCGTCGTGCGGCACGCGAGCGACCGCGACGGCCGGGTCTCGCACTACGTCACCACCGCCAGCGGCAAGAAGGCCCTCGCCAAGGTGCACCAGTACCACGTGGACCGGCTGGCGTTCGCCCTCGCCGATGTCGACGAGGCCCGCAAGCAGCAGATGGTCGAGGTCGTCGAGGACCTCGTCGCCCGCTTCACGAAGTCAGCAGAAGGCACCAAGAGGAGAACCGCATGAGCAGCGACACCGTCCGCCACATCGAGAGCAAGGGCGCTCCCGACCGCTTCGCGCGCGGCTGGCACCTGCTGGGCCTGACCCGCGAGTTCGACGACGGCAAGCCGCACGGCCTCGAGGCGTTCGGCACCAAGCTGGTCATCTGGAAGGACGCCGACGGCAAGCTCAACGTCCTCGATGCCTACTGCCGCCACATGGGTGGCGACCTGTCCACCGGGACCGTGCAGGGGGACAACGTCGCCTGCCCCTTCCACTCCTGGCGCTGGGGCGGTGACGGCAAGTGCAAGGAGATCCCCTACGCCCGCCGCATCCCTCCGCGCGCCCGCACCAACGCGTGGCTCACCAAGGAGCTCGACGGCCAGCTCTTCGTCTGGCACGACCACGAGGGCAACCCGCCGCCGGACGACGTGACCATCCCTGCGATCCCCGGCTACGAGGAGGGGGAGTGGACCGACTGGGTCTGGGACAAGACGCTCGTCCCCAACTCCCACTGCCGGGAGATCATCGACAACATGGTCGACATGGCCCACTTCTACTACATCCACAAGGGCCTTCCGACCTACTTCAAGAACGTCTTCGAGGGCCACGTCTGCACGCAGTACTACAGCGGCACGACGCACGAGGAGGCCGCCAAGGGGCTGCCGATCGCGGTCGGTGTCGCTGAGGACCAGCAGACCGTCAGCGACGCGACCTACTGGGGTCCCGCCTACCTCGTGGACAAGCTCTGGACCAAGTACGGCGACCTGACCTTCGAGACGATCCTGCTCACCACGCACTACCCGATCAGCAGCTCGAGCTTCATGCTCAACTACGGCATGGTCATGAAGAAGAACCCCGACTGGGACGACGCGACCAACAACAAGATCGCGGGGAAGCTGCTCGAGGGCATCGGCTCCGGCTTCTACGAGGACGTCAAGATCTGGCTCAACAAGGCGCCGATCGACAACCCGCTGCTGTGCGAGGAGGACGGGCCGGTCTACCAGCTCCGCCGCTGGTACTCGCAGTTCTACGTCGACGTCGCCGACATCACACCGGAGATGACGCAGCGCTTCGAGTTCGAGATCGACACCACGAAGGCCGTCGACTTCTGGCAGAAGGAGCTCGTGGAGCAGGCCGCGCAGAAGGCGGCTCTGGAGACGCAGGAGGCGTGACCCCGGAAGACGCCCTCCCGATGGTGCCGGTCACCTGCGGCACCTGCGGCACCGGAGTGCTCGTGTCCAAGAACAGCGCGGCGCAGACGTCCATCCAGTGGGAGGTCGACAGCTCGTCCTGCCCACGACGAGCCGAGCTCGCCGTCGGGGACACCTGCCCCCACCTGTCCGACTCGATCCGCGACGCCGTCTTCAGTGGCCTCCTGGAGGTCCCTGCCGGAGAGCTCGCCGAATGAGCACGGAGAAGCTGCGACTCAAGGTCCTCGAGGTCGTCCAGGAGACGGGGGACGCGCACTCGATCGTCTTCGAGAAGCCGACCGGCGTGAGCTACAAGCCGGGGCAGTTCCTGACGCTGCGCCTGCCCTGGGAGGACGCCTACGTCGCGCGCTGCTACAGCCTGTCCAGTGCCCCTGACGTCGACGACCACCTCAAGGTCACGGTCAAGCGCGTCCTCGACGGCCGCGGCTCGAACTGGGTCTGCGACAACGTCCTCGCGGGCCACGAGCTCGACGTCCTCGCGCCGTCGGGCACCTTCACCCCGAAGTCGCTCGACACCGACTACCTGCTGCTCGCGGGCGGCTCCGGCATCACGCCGGTCATGAGCATCATCCGCACCAGCCTGGCCAAGGGCAGCAACAAGATGCTGCTCATCTACGCCAACCGCGACGAGGCCTCGGTCATCTTCC
>CBIHPE010000045.1:0-20496 GCA_966212015.1 uncultured Frankiales bacterium
TGCATAGTTGACGGTCAGGCCTGACTGCTCGTAGTTTCCCCGCCGTGACGACCGCTGCCCGCAGGCCCACCAAGGCGCAGCAGAGCGAGGCCACCCGCGCCCGCATCCTGGATGCCGCGGTCAGCTGCCTGGTGGAGCTCGGCTACGCGCGCACGTCGACGCTGGTCGTGCAGTAACGGGCCGGGGTCTCGCGGGGCGCCCTGCTGCACCACTTCCCGACCCGCGCCGACCTGCTGTCGGACACCGTGGCCCACCTGTTCGACCTGCAGGTCCGCGAGCGCGCCAACCTGCAGCTCCGGTCCGGCACCCGCGTCGAGCAGGCCGTCCGCGTGCTCTGGGCCATCATGACCTCGAGCCTGTCGATCACCATCTCCGAGCTCTGGACCGCCACGCGCACCGACCCGGAGCTCCGGGCCGCCCTGGCCCGGCACGACGACATGATGCAGCGAGAGGTCGACAAGACCTGCGCCATCCTCTTCGGCCCCGACCTTGCCGAGCACCCCCAGTTCGCGAACACGACCCGGCTGCTCATCTCGTCGATGCGCGGCGTCGCCCAGGACCGCCTGCTCCCCTCCGGCGCGTCCGCCCGTCACGACCTGTCCATGTGGACCGAGGTCGCCACCCGGATGCTCAGCACCTGAACCGAGGAGTCCCGTGGACGCCACCACCCCCTTCTGGTCCGCCGTCGTCGAGCACGCGACGAAGGAGCCCGACCGACCGGCCCTGACCTGTGCCGGCGAGACGCTGACGCGCAAGGAGCTGCACGACCGGGCCCTGGCGCTGGCGCACCAGCTGAAGGACCAGGGCGTGACCCAGGGCGACTTCGTCTCAGTCGTGCTGCCGAACTGCCCCGAGTTCGTGATCGGCTGCCTGGCTGCCTGGGCGCTCGGCGCCGTGCCGCAGCCGCTGTCCGGCAAGCTGCCTCCCCTCGAGCTGCAGGCGATCCTCGACCTGACGCAGCCGGCGGCCGTCGTCGACGAGCGGACGTCGTTCCCCACGCCCGGTGACGACGATCCGCTCCCCGAGGCCGTCTCCCCCGCCTGGAAGGCGCCCACGTCCGGCGGCAGCTCCGGCCGCCCGAAGGTCATCGTTGCGGGCACCCCGGCGGTCTTTGCCGTAGCCGAGGGCTTCGGCGGCCTGCTCGGCATCGACGGGCAGAGCCCGCTGCTGGTGACGGCACCGCTGTCGCACAACGGTCCCTTCATGATGTGCATGCTCAACCTGGTGCTCGGCGGGCACTCGGTGCTGATGCCGAGGTTCGACGCGGCGGAGTCGCTCCGGCTCATCCAGGAGCACCGGGTCGGCTGGGTCTACGCGGTCCCGACGATGATGTCGCGGATGTGGAAGCTCGAGGACCGCACGTCGAACGACGTCTCCTCGGTGAAGACCCTCATGCACATGGCCGCCCCGTGCCCGCCGCAGCTCAAGGCCGACTTCATCGACTGGTTCGGCGCCGACGTCGTCATGGAGCTCTACGCGGGCACCGAGGCGCAGGCCGCGACCATCATCAGCGGCCGCGAGTGGCTGGACCACCGCGGCTCGGTCGGCAAGGTCGCCCTCGGTGGCATGGAGATCCGTGACGACGAGGGCAAGCCGGTGCCCGCCGGCACCGTCGGCAAGGTCTGGCTGAGGATGCCGGAGGGGCAGAGCACCTACCGGTACCTCGGCGCCACCGCCGAGAGCGACGGCACCGGCTGGGAGTCGCTCGGCGACCTCGGCCGCTTCGACGAGGACGGCTACCTCTACCTCGCCGACCGCGAGTCGGACATGATCCTCGTCGGCGGCTCGAACGTGTACCCCGCCGAGATCGAGGCCGCTCTGCTCGATCACCCCGACGTCGACGACGCCTGCGTCGTGGGCCTCCCGGACGAGGACAAGGGCAACGTGCCGCACGCCATCGTCCGCTTCCGCAGCGACGCGCGTCCCGACCTGAGCGCCTTCCTCAAGGAGCGGCTGGCGGCGTACAAGCTGCCGAAGACGTTCGAGGTCGTCGACGAGCCGCTGCGGGACGCGGCCGGCAAGGTGCGTCGCGCTCAGCTCCGCGCGGAGCGGCTGCCCTCGTCGTAGCCGCCCTACGACTACGGTCTCTCGCGTGGCAGCAGCGCGACGCACGCAGGAGGAGCGCAGCGCCACGACCCGCGCCAAGCTCCTCGAGGCCACCATCGAGTGCCTCGTCACCTACGGCTACGCGGGTACGACGGTGGCGCGCGTCGCCGAGCAGGCACAGGTCACACGTGGCGCGCAGGTGCACCACTTCCCCACCAAGGAGCTGCTCGTCATCTCCGCGGTGCGGCACCTCAACGAGCTGCGCTCGCAGGAGATCGCCGACATGGTCGCGCCGCTCGAGGGCTCGCC
Organism: uncultured Frankiales bacterium; assembly: GCA_966212015.1. Classification (GTDB taxonomy): domain Bacteria; phylum Actinomycetota; class Actinomycetes; order Mycobacteriales; family SCTD01; genus RYN-111. Next base: position 2,356 of record CBIHPE010000045.1, read on the forward strand.
GGAGCTGGTCGACGGCGTGCTCGACCAGCTGTGGGAGGCGCACCGCGGGCCAGTCTTCGTCGCCACGGCGGAGATGTGGATCGCGGCGCGCACCAACGCGCAGCTGGCCGAGCACGTCACCGAGGTCGAGGACACGGTGACGGTCGCCTTCCAGGGGTCGCGCACGACGAGGACGGAGTTCCGCGACGCCGTGTTCACGTCGATGGACGCGATCCGCGGGCTCGTGCTCAGCAGCTGGCAGCTGCCCGAGAAGGAGCAGCGGGCGCGCTGGAAGCGTCTGAAGCGCCAGCTGACAACGCTCTTCCCGCAGGACTCCTGAGCGCTGGCGTTCCCTTCGCGCCCCTCCCTGCAGTCAGTCATCACCGTCCATGGCGTGCGGCAGACTGCCCGACATGCGGATGGGGATCGTGGGGACGAGCTGGTGGGCCGACCTGGTGCACGGGCCGGCAGCTGCGGCCGCACCGGACTGGGAGCTGACGACGGTCTACGGCCGCTCACCGGCCAAGGCGGAGAAGCTGGCCGCGAAGCTGAGGTGCGCGTGGACGAGCGACGAGGACGAGCTGCTCGAGAGCGTCGACGGCCTGGCCTTCTCCGTGCCCCCTGAGGTCCAGGCGCGGCTGGCACGGAAAGCGGCCGGCCTGGGCAAGCACCTGCTGCTCGAGAAGCCGCTCGCCCTCGACGTCGACGACGCCCGCGTCACCGCGGAGACGATCGCCGTGTCGGGCGTGGCTTCGCTGGTGTTCTTCACAGCGCTCTGGAACCCCAGCACCCGAAGCTGGCTCGACGGGCAGCGCGAGCAGATCGGCTGGGAGAGCGGCCGGTACGAGCACATCACCGCCCTTCCACCCGGCTTCCTCGACGCCTCGCCCTGGCGCGCCGAGCACGGAGCGCTGTGGGACATCGGGCCGCACATGAGCTCGGTCCTCGAATGGGTCCTCGGCCCGATCACCGAGGTCAGCGCCCTCGCGGGTGCTCGCGACCTGGTGGAGCTGCAGCTGCGCCATGCGAGCGGCGCCACCAGCAGCGCCGTGCTCACCCTGCAGGCCGCCGCCGGCTCCAACCGCGTCGACTACTGGTTCGGCGGGACCGCCGGCGAGGCCCGCCCCGACGAGGCCGTGCGCGCCGTCGACCCCGTGGCTGCGTCGGTCGCGGCGATGACCGAGCTGGCGCGGCAGGCCACGACCGGCGAGCGCGGCGGCATCGACGCGTCCTACGGCGAGCACGTCGTGCGCGTCCTCGAAGCCGCCCGGGCGAGCCTGGAGACGGGTCGTCGGGTGGCGGTCTCCTGACCTGCCGCGTGTGCCTTGCGGGTTTCACCGCAGAAAGATACGGTCCGGATTGACCGTAAGTATTCCTCGCTGAGAGCGGGTCGCATGTCCCGGAAGCTGCTGCTGGTCCTCGCGCTCACGACCGCGTGCGGGACCACGGTCCCCCAAGCCGCCCAGGTGACGTCGGGAGGCGACGGGCTCGGCGCGCCCGGACCCATCGGCACCGCCCAGCTGCCGACCGGCCCCGGCGGCGTCACGACCACGACGCCCGGCGTCGGCACGCCGGGGGTCACCGGCGGTGGTCCGCACTCCGTGGCCGGTCCGTCCACGACCGGACCCGGCGTGACAGGCCCCACCTCGGGAGCGCTCCCCACCTCGACGGTCAGGGCCCCTCTGCAGATCGGCCTCATGGCGGCGGGTGATGCGGTCGCGGCCAACTCCGCCATCGGCCGCTCGGCGTCGGCCGACTGGAAGTACCCGGACGCGATCGCTGCCTTCGTCCGGGCCGTCAACGCCCGAGGCGGCATCGCGGGACGCAGAGTCAGCGTCGTCACCAGCTACATCAACGTGTCGAGCAGCAACTACGACACCGAGGCGACGGCGGCCTGCGCCAACTTCACGCAGGACCATCACGTCGCGGTGGTGATGTCCTTCGACGGGAGCTTCTACTCCGAGCCGTTCTCGTCCTGCGTCGCGAAGGCGAAGGTCCCGGAGATCACGCTGCTCGATGGGGGTACGGACGCAGCCACCCTCGACAGGTACCCCCTGATGTTCTCCCCGCAGGCCCCCACCCTCGAGCGACGCTTCGCCGCGCTCGTGACGGGACTGGCTTCGCGCGGGGTCGTCGCGTCGAAGCACAAGGTCGGCGTCGTCGTCGAGGGCTGCCCGTCGAACCAGAAGGTGCTCACCTCCGTGCTGGAGCCGGAGCTGAAGAAGCGCGGCGTCACGGTCGTCAGCCGCGAGGTCAACTGCGTGCACGGGTTCGGCGACGCAGCCGGCTACATCGCGTCCGTGCAGGGGACGGTGCTCCCCCTCCGCAGCGCCGGCGTCGACCAGGTCGTGTTCCTCAGCGGCTTCGAGCAGGTCGGTGCCCAGTACTTCGAGCAGCAGGCCTCGACGCAGGGCTGGAAGCCGACCTACCTGCTCACCTCCTCGGGCGGCGCCGGCTACAACGACAGCCAGCTCAGCTCCGACGCGCAGTCCCGGGTCCAGGGCGTCGGCTGGCGGCCGTCCAAGGACGTCACCACGCTGCCGACCAACGGCTCCGTCGGCGCCCGCTGCCGGTCGATGTGGCGCGGCTACCCGCCCGCCGCCGCCCGCGACAACGCCAACACGGCCCTGCCGGTGTGCGAGGCGTTCTTCTTCCTCGAGGCCGGGCTGAAGCGCACCGCCGGCCACACCGAGCCCGCGGTCCTGGCCGCCGGCCTGCGCGGTCTCGGCAGCAGCTTCCAGAGCCCGTCGGCCATCGACACGCAGACGCTCTTCGACGGCGCGCACAAGGACGGACCGCACCTGTTCAGCGCCTTCGCCTACGTGCCGAGCTGCAGCTGCGTCCGCTACAGCGGCCGCCCCTTCACCGTCTGACCCTCCCCACAGCTCCTTGTGCGCTGGGTGGCTGACGCAACTGCAACAGCCTGGGGTCGGTTGCCGCACCCGCCACGCTCACGACCGCCTGGAGGGCCTCCAGGCTGTTGCAACGACGTCAGCCGCCGTCGTGCCCTGACGCCAGAGCAGCACGACGAGCCTCCGCCGGCCGGACCAGGTGCGGGGCTAGGGGGCGGTCGGGACCTGCACGCGCTTGCGGAGCTGGGCGCCGAGCGCAGCCTTCCAGCGGGGCACGGGCGGCGCGACGTAGACATCGTGACCGAGCTTCTTGGCGCAGCGGTAGACCTCGGCGGTGAGCTGCGGCTGGAGCACCTCCAGCATGGCGAGGTCGTTGCGCACGAAGCCGATCGCGATCCGCGAACGGCGGTCGCAGTAGCCGTACTGCCCGCCGAGGCCCTCGGCGCCGTACGCGTCCGGGTTGGGGCCGAACCGCGACGGCAGGCCGGGCAGGGCGACGTTGCCGATGAAGCCGAGGGTGCGCGGCGTCTTGGCCTTGGTGATGCCTGCGGCGAGCCTGCCGACCTTGACGCCCTCGAAGGCGGCGTCCGGCTCGTTCTGGATCACCGTGCCCCAGCGCGTGACGGACTCGGGTGAGAGCACCCGGACCCCGTCGAGCTCGCCGTCGTTCGCCACCATCGCCCAGCAGCGGGCGAGGCCGCGGGCCGTCGAGGTGCCTCCGCCCGCTGGGAACTCGGACGCGAGCACGGCGGGGTTGTTGAAGATGACCTCGAGCTCGTCGATGCCGGAGCGCGTGCCGTCCCCGAGGAAGGCCCGCCCGAGCCGCATCTCGGGGTCGCGCGCAGCCGCCTCCATCGCGTCGTTGAGGTTGCGCAGGAAGCCGGGGAGGTGGCCGTAGCGGGTGGGGTGCACGTGGGCGGCCCGGCCGAGCTCGGACGCGGGCGTCCCGATCCAGGTCTCGAGGCCGAGCGGGTCGCCGATCTCCTCGCGGAAGAAGGTCCCGAGCGAGCGACCCGAGGCGCGGCGCACGATCTCGGCGAGCAGCCAGCCGACGGAGAGGGCGTGATAGCCGTGCCGGCTGCCGGGCTCCCACTCGAGCGGCGCGGCGGCGAAGCCGGCGGTGATCGCCTCGTAGTCGTCCCAGCCGCTGCCGTCGAGCCGGGTCACCTCGGTCTGGCCCTCGTAGCCGAACAGCCCGGCGGTGTGCAGCAGCACGTGCCGCACGAGCACGCGCTCCTTGCCGTTCTGCGCGAACTCCGGCCAGTACGTCGCGACGGGGGCGTCGAGGTCGATCTGCCCGCGGTCCTCGAGCACCTCGACGCACAGAGCTGCGAGGCCCTTGGTCGCGGACATGATGACGGTGGTCGTCTCCCGCTCCCAGGGAACGCCCGGGTGGGCCTGCCCCGACCACAGGTCCACGACGGGCCTGCCGTCGACGTACGCGCAGTAGCCGCCTCCCCCGATGCCGAGGGAGCCGTTCTCGCGGAGGAACAGGTCCCGCACGGGCTCGTACCCGGGCTCGACCAACCAGTCCTGCATGTCCTAGACCTCTTCCAGGCAGCGGTAGAGCGGGTCGAGGTAGGTGGCGAGCGGCACGTGAGCCTCCCCGGTGTTGCACGTGTGCAACCGCACCCTAGGAGCCCAACAGGTTACCGTCAATGCTGACGGCTTAGCTCGTGAGGGCCTTCATGAGGCGCACCCAGGAGGCGATCATCCGGTCGTCGGTGTCCGTGGAGCGCAGCACCGAACGGGCCGCGGCACCGCGCTGGGCGTCGAGCAGCATCTCGAGGGCCTCGGAGAAGCCTGGCTTGCCGCTCACCTCCGCGCCGAACAGGTCGGCGGCCATGCCTCGGATCGTCTGGCCGACGATCCGCTCCTGCGGCAGCAGGACCGTGAGCAGCTCGTGGTCGTTGCGTGCCGCCAGCCACAGCTCGAGCGACGCGGTGAACAGCGGCCCTTGGAAGGTCCCCCAGAGGACGTTGACCGCCCACTCGAGCCGCCCCTTCTTCGGGGCCTGGGACTGCACGAGGGAGACGACCTCGGCGATGCGCTCGCGGGTGAGGTGCTCCACGGCGGCGACCATCAGGTCGGTGCGGGAGGCGTAGTGGTGCAGCAGCGCCCCGCGGGACACTCCCGCCCGCTGCTGCACCTCCATCGTCGTGGTGCCGCCGTAGCCCTTCTCGCAGAGCGCCGCGACGGTCGCGTCGAGGAGGCGCCGCTGCATGGCAGCGGAGCGCTCGCCCTGCGTCCGGGTCGTCCGAGCCGGCTGGACCGACATGCCCACCTCCTTGCTCGGATCCTACTGACGAGGCTTGCCATTCTGGCGCAACACTTCTACCGTCCGCCCTGACTGTTTTTACCCTAGCGCTGAGGACCCGCTCATGCATCTCACCCAGAGCCTGCACCGCAACGTCCAGCAGGACGGGGACGGCGTCGCCACGATCTTCGGCGACCGGGTGACCACGTGGGCCGAGTCGGCGGAGCGCATCGCCCAGCTCGCGGCGGGCCTGCGCGCCCTCGGTGTGGGCGAGGGCGACCGGGTCGCGATCCTGAGCCTCAACAGCGACCGCTACCACGAGCTGCTCTTCGCGACCTGGTGGGCGGGAGGCGTGGTCAACCCCTGCAACGTGCGCTGGAGCCCGGCCGAGATCGGCTACAGCCTCGAGGACTCCGGCACGCAGGTGCTGTTCGTCGACGACGCGTTCATCCCCGCCGCGGCAGCGATCCAGGCCGCTGCGCCCGTCCTCAAGAACGTCGTGCACTGCGGTGAGGGCCCGGTGCCAGAGGGCATGCGCGGCTGGGCGAGCCTGCTCGACGAGGGCACGGTCCCGGATGCCGGTCGCGGCGGAGACGACCTGGCCGGAATCTTCTACACGGGTGGCACGACCGGCTTCCCCAAGGGCGTCATGCTGAGCCACCGCAACCTGCTGGCCTCCTCCCTCGGCTCGGCAGCCTCAGGAGACTTCCTCGTGCCGGGCGGCCGCTTGCTGCACGCAGCGCCGATGTTCCACCTCGCAGACCTCGCGGCCTGGACCGGTCGCAACCTCACGGGCGGGGCTCACGTCATCGTCCCGTCCTTCACCCCCGACGGCGTGCTCCAGGCCATCGAGCAGCACAGGGTGACGGATGCGCTGCTCGTTCCCACGATGATCCAGATGCTCGTCGACGCCCCCGGCGTCGCCGATGCCGACCTCAGCTCCTTCCGCAAGCTGGTCTACGGCGGCAGCCCGATCTCCGAGGGCGTTCTCGACCGCGTCCGCAAGGCCCTCCCCGGCGTCGTGCTCTCGCAGGCCTACGGCATGACCGAGCTGTCCCCTGTCGCCACGCTGCTGGGCCCGGAGGAGCACGACGACCCGGTGCTCCGCCGGTCGGCCGGACGGGCCGCGCCGCACGCGATGGTGAAGATCGTCGACGCCGACGGCAAGGAGGTCCCGCGCGGGGAGGTCGGCGAGATCGTCGTGTCCGGCGAGCACGTCATGCAGGGCTACTGGAACAAGCCCGCGGAGACCGCCGCCGCAGTCGTCGACGGGTGGATGCACACCGGCGACGGCGGCCGGATGGACGACCACGGCTACGTCTTCGTCGTCGACCGCATCAAGGACATGATCGTGAGCGGCGGCGAGAACGTCTACTCCGCGGAGGTCGAGAGCGCCCTGACGACGCACCCGGCCATCGCTGCATGCGCCGTCATCGGCGTTCCTGACGAGGAGTGGGGCGAGCGGGTGCATGCCGTCGTGGTCCTCCAGGCAGGGGCCGCCTTGGAGCTCGAGGCGCTGCGGGCGCACAGCAAGGAGCGGATCGCCGGCTACAAGTGCCCGCGGAGCCTCGAGATCGTCGACGCCCTCCCCGTCTCCGGCGCGGGCAAGGTCCTCAAGCGCGAGCTGCGCGAGCGGCACTGGCAGGGCTCCGCACGAGCGGTGAACTGACGTGACCGCCCCGGCGCTTGCCACCACCGGCGCGGAGACGGTCGTCGGCCGGCTGGCACGCTGCGCCGAGGACCTCGCGCGGCTCGTCGGCGGGTGCCTCGTCGAGAGCGCGGACGGCGGGCTCGTGGCACAGCGCTTCCTCGACGGCGACGTGCCGCCCGCGTTCGTGACCTCCGTGCTGGCCGGGGACGCGCAGCCCCTCCACGCCGTCCTCGTCTCTCCGCGTACGACCACGCTGCTGCCGTCCGGCCCGGTGGTCGAGGGCGTGCTGAGCGACAGCCGGCACCGGGTGGCGCACGTGCTGCTTCGCAGCGGCGCCGGGGTCTGGCTGCTCCCTCGCGGCACGGGACCCCTCGACCTGGAACACGCTCCGGGCGTGCTGCAGCAGCTCGAGGAGCTGCTGTCCTGCCGCCTCGAGGAGATCGACGACCTCGCGCCGTGGCTCGACGGCGACGACGATGTCCCTGTCGCGTGGCGCGGCCGCGCCCTGCACCTCGCGCGGGTGGAGGCGCCCGGCGTGCCGGTGCAGGTGATCGCCCGCAACGTCACGTGCGGCACGGCAGTACGCCATCGCGGCGCCGTCTACATCGTGCTCGAGTCGCTGCCGAGCGCCCCCGAGATCAACCCCTCCGTGCGGGTGGTGGTCTCCGGCCCGACCGCCGACCTCGTGCAGGCCCGGCGCCGCCTCGACGCGGCCCTTCCCGTCGTACCCCTCGGCTCGTGCCTGACCCTCGAGCAGGCGCGCCCGCGCGCGGTCGTGCGGCACCTCGCCGACGCGCTCGACGAGCTGCCCGACCTCGGTCCGGACCCGCTCAGCGTGCTGCGCGATCACGACGCGCGGCGCGGCGGCGAGCTCGTCAGCACCGTCAGGGCGTGGCTCGACGCCGGCGGGGACGTCGTCCGCACCGCGGAGCTGCTGCAGGTGCACTGCAACACGCTGCGCTACCGGCTGCGGCGCGCGTTCGAACTGCTCGGCACCGACCTCCGGAACGACCCGGCCACCCGGATCGAGCTGCACCTGCGGCTGGTCCGCGAGCACTGATGGTCGGCACGCTGGCCGCTGTCCTCACCACCGCGGCCTGGCTCCCGCAGCTGCTCCGCGCCTGGCGCGAGCGGTCAGCCGGTGACCTCTCGTGGCTCTACCTCGGCACCATGACAGCCGGCCTTACGTCCTGGCTGGTCTACGGCACGCGGCGACACGACCTGGCCCTGCTGGGCGCGAACGCCGTGTCGCTCGTGCTGGTGCTGAGCCTCAGCGCCGTGAAGGTCGTGACCGACCGCCGCCGCCCGTGACCCCCTGGTGATGCGTGCGACGCGCCCGCGTGGGGATCAGGCGAGGGAGACCCGGGCCGTGCCGAGGAGGGTGACGCTGCCGTCAGCGAGCTCGACCCTGAGGTCGAGCGTGGCGACGCCGTCCTCGACCGCGGCCACGACACCTGTGCAGACCGGATTCGCGCCGACCGGCGTGATGGCGGTGAAGCGCGTCGAGAACGACTGCAGGGCGGTCGCGCCGAAGGTGTCGGTGAGCAGCCGCCCGAGGTAGGCCATGGACAGCATGCCCTGGGCGAAGACGTCGTCCATGCCGGCGGCGCGGGCGACGTCGACGTCGAGGTGGATCTCGTTGTGGTCACCGGAACCCCCTGCGAACAGGGCGATCGCGGTGCGGCTCACAGGTCCGGCAGCGAGCGGGCCGATGGCGTCGCCGACCTGCCAGGTCGGCTGCAGCAGAGTCGTCATGCGGCGCTCTTGATGACGGTCACGGTGGTGAGCCGGGCGACGGTGATGACACCGCGTGAGATCTCCGTGCGGCGCTCCACGGTGGTGAGCGCACCGCCCTTCTTGACCTGCACGTCGACGATCGAGGACGTCGCGGTGACCGTGTCGCCTGCGAAGACCGGCGTGACGTAGTCGAAGGACTGCGTCCCGTGCAGGACCGAGCCCATGTCGACGCCGTTGTCGGTGAGCCAGGCGAACGGCTCGTCGGCCTGGAGCTCGATGCCGAACAGGAACGTCGGCGGGACCGGCAGGTCGCGGTGACCGGCAGCCTGCGCCGCCGCGACGTCGGTCCAGGTCGGGTCGGTCTGCCCGGTGGCCTTTGCGAACAGCCGCAGCTGGCTGCGGTCGATCGTGGCGGTGACGGGTGGGGTGACGGTGCCGGCGGCGTCCGCGATCACGCGACGCTCTCGTAGACCGTGACGACCGCGGCCGAGCCGAGACCGATGTTGTGCTGCAGGGCCGTCTTGGCGCCCTCGACCTGACGAGCGCCGGCGGTGCCTCGCAGCTGCCAGGTGAGCTCCGCGCACTGCGCGAGGCCGGTGGCGCCCAGCGGGTGGCCCTTCGAGAGCAGGCCACCGGACGGATTGGTGACGACCCGCCCGCCGTAGGTGTTGTCGCCGTCCAGCACGAACTTCTCGCCGGTGCCCTCGGGCGTCAGGCCGAGCGCCTCGTAGCTGAGCAGCTCGTTGGTCGTGAAGCAGTCGTGCAGCTCGACGACCGGGATGTCCTCCGGGCCGATGCCCGCCTGGGCGTACGCCTTCTGCGCTGCCTCGGCCGCGATGTCGAAGCCCACGACGTGCCGCATGTCGCCGGTGAACGACGACGGCTTGTCCGACGTCAGCGCCTGGCCGGCGATGCGGACCTTCGCGTCGAGGCCCTTCTTCTTCGCGTACTCCGCACTGACCAGGACGACCGCCGCGCCGCCGCTGGTGGGCGGGCAGCACTGCAGTCGCGTGAGCGGCCCGTGCACCGTCGGGGAGGCGAGGACCTCCTCCAGGGTGAGGGGGTCGCGGAACACGGCGTAGGGGTTGTTGGCCGCGTGGGCTCGGGCCTTCACCGAGATCCTGGCGAACGTCTCGGCCGACGTGCCGAAGCGGTCCATGTGGTCCTGGCCGGCGGAGCCGAACAGGACAGCCGCCATCGGCGTGCCCTCGGGCGGGGCGCCGTGCAGCAGCTCGTGCCGCTCGAGCGACGCCTGCAGCGGGCTGACGCGGTCGGCCCAGTGCTCGACGAGGGCGCCGCGCTGCATCTGCTCGAAGCCGAACGCGATGGCCACGTCGCAGTCACCGCTGGCGACCGCCTGGCGGGCGAGGAACAGTCCGCTCGAGCCGCTGGAGCAGTTGTTGTTGACGTTGACGACCGGGATGCCGGTCATGCCGACGCTGTAGAGGGCGACCTGGCCGCAGGTGGAGTCGCCGTAGACGTAGGAGGCGAACGCCTGCTGGACGTCAGCGAGGGGTACGCCGCTGTCCTCGAGCGCCACGCGGATGGCGTCGGCGCCGAGGTCCTGGTACTGCTTGCCCGCCTTGGGCGTCGCGAACGGGACCATGCCCACCCCTGCGACGCGGACGTCGGCCGCCATGCACGTTCCCCTTTGCAGTCAGTTCTGACTGAATGTAAGGGATGCCGCTCGTCCAGGCAAGGCCAGGACTGCTCTGCGGGAAGCAGAATCGACGACCGTCACCCCTGACCGCTCCTCGCAGCGCCTTACCCCCGGGTAACGACGGTGTTCCCTGCCGAACCTGGACATTTCCCCTCAGCCGTGGTGCCGTGGGAACGGCTGCACCATCACTGCTCGCACTACTCGCCCCCTACGCGACCGGCCTCCGCGCAGACCCCGCGGAAGCACGCTCACATGAACACTCTGCCCTCTTATGCGCCGTCCGGCGCGCACCGACAACCGCCGCTCCCCCGCCGCTTCGCCGACGTCGTCGTCGCCCAGCTGACCGGCATAGCGGCCCTGCAGGCCCTGCACCGCTGCGTCGAGGCCGCCCCCGAGCACCCGAGCCGCGAGCAGGCCACGGAGCAGCGCCGGCGCGCCGCCGTGCGCGAGCAGCAGCGCCTCGCCGCCGAGGAGCGCACCCAGCGACGGCTGGTCGAGTCCGGCGAGCCGCTCCAGGTCGTCCAGCCGCTGCGCGCCCTGGTCGCGCACCGCCAGGAGTGGTTCCGGGACCGCGCGGCGGAGACCCTGCTGTCCTTCGGCGTCGACGTCGTGGGGCGGTGTGACAACGGCGCGACCGCGGTCGGCATCGCAGCCGCGGAGCAGCCGGACGTGGTGCTCCTCAGCGACGTGCTGAGCATGCAGTCCTGCGACGAGGTGATCGCCGACCTCCGAGCGGTGAGCCCGAGCACGCTGATCGGCGTCCAGGGCCCGAACGCCCTGCGGCTGGCCGAGCTCCTCGAGATCGGTGCCGACGTCATGTTCGGCGCCGTGCTGCCCGAGAAGGCCGCGCACGAGCTCGTGGGCGCGATGGCCCACTCGGCCGCACTGGTCTAGCCGGCAGAGCGCCTGCTGGCACACTGCCGCGCATGGAGCGCGTCCTCGGCATCGGTGGTCACTTCCTGCGCGCGCAGGACCCGGCGGCGCTCGGCGCCTGGTACCGGGAGGCGCTCGGCCTCGACGCGGACGAGCACGGCCAGTGGGCGCAGAACCCGGGCCCCACGGTGTTCGCTGCGTTCCCCGCCGACACCGACTACTTCGGCTCTCCGGCGCAGCAGGTGATGCTCAACTTCCGGGTGCGCGACCTCGACGCGATGCTCGACCAGGTGCGAGCGCTCGGGGCCGAGGTGTCGGGTGAGCCGCAGGAGATGGAGGGCGTCGGCCGCTTCGGGTGGGTCACCGACCCCGAGGGCAACCGGGTCGAGCTCTGGCAGCCCGTGTACTGACCGCGGCGAGCCGCACTCGGCGCGGCGGTTGGTCCGCTCGGGACCGGGCAGCCCCCAGCCATGGAGAGTCGCTTCAAGCTGTTCGGCCACGCGGCGACGTCCAGGACTGCCCACTCCTGATCACGCACCTCGCCCGCTGCCCTGCGCCGATGACGGGCGCCTGCTTCGGGCGACCGCCACGGTTGCCCGCAGGACCGGAAGCGCTGCCCTCAGGACAGGTGATTCGTACGCAGCGAGATGGGCACAGGCGCGTCATGACCCGCTTGTCCGACGACCTCCGCGAAGCCCTCGACCTCGGCCGACCTGACCTGCTGACCACCCGCGAGCCCGTTGACGGGCGCGACCGGGCCCTTGCCCTCCAGCAGCTGTACGACCTCCAGCTCGCACCGCTCGACCGGCTCGGGCACCGCGTCGTGCTCGCAGGCGACCCGACCCTGGCCGCGCTCAAGCAGCGGCTCGAGGCCTCGTGGATCCACGAGCTCGACGCCTGCGTCGAGCCGCAGGTCGTCAACGCTCCCGACCCGGACGCCGTTCACGAGGCACTGCTCGACATCGCGATCACCGACCGGCTCCCGGCGGTCTACACCTGGCTCGCCCGCTCGGCCTCCTGGGACGAGCTGGTCGAGTTCCTCGCCGTCGAGGGCGGGCCCGATGCCGGCTTCGACGACCTGGTGGCCCTGTGCCAGGTCGGCCTCCAGGGCGAGGCCAAGCTCGAGCTGGCCCGCAACTACTGGGACGAGATGGGGAACGGCGAGCTCGGGGCCGTCCACACCGTCCTTCACGACGACCTCGTCGCGGCCTCGGGGATGCCCCGCGTGCCCGAGGACGAGATGCCGACCGAGGCCCTCGAGCGCAGCGCGCTCAACGGGCTGCTCGCCACGAACCGCTACCTGCAGCCGGAGTTCCTCGGCTCTCTCGGCATGACCGAGCTGCAGGCCGGGCCCCGCTGCCGTCGGATCGTCCAGGCGCTGGAGCGGCTCGGTGCTCCCGAGGGCTGCTTCCCGTTCTACCGCGAGCACGCCGAGGTGGATCCGCGGCACGGCCGCGACTGGGTCGAGAACGCCGTGAAGCCGCTCGTCGCCGAGCAGCCGGAGTGGGGCCGGCGGATCGTGCGCGGCGCGGCCTGGCGCGCGTGGACGAACCTGCGCTTCTTCGACGCCACCGCGCCGTCCTCGCTCCCGCTCGCCGGATGAGAGAGGCCGGCGTCCTTGCCAGCGGCCCGATGAGCCCCCGCCTCGCCGCTGCAGCGGACACGCTCCGGCGGGCGGGTGTCATCACGGCGGAGCAGGACGCGGCTGCGCTCGCCGAGCACAGCGACCGCATCACCGACCGGAACCTCGAGGAGCTCGTGGCGCTGCGTGCTGCGCGGGTGCCGCTGGCGCACCTGCTCGGCGAGACGGCGTTCCGCGGCATCACGCTGGGGGTCGGTCCGGGCGTCTTCACGCCGCAGCCCGAGACCTCCAGCCTGGTGCAGTGGGTCGTCGACGCGGTGGGTGGAACTCCGGGACCCGTCGTGGTCGACCTCTGCACCGGTGCCGGGACCGTCGCCCTGTCGCTGGCGAACGAGCTCGACGGGGCGACCGTCCACGCCGTCGAGCGAGACCCGGACGCGCTGCGCTGGACGCAGCTCAACGCGGACCGGCGAGCCGACGCCGGTGACCCGCGGGTCCAGGTCCTGCTCGGCGACGCGGGCAGCTGCCTGCCCGACCTCGACGGCCGCGTCGACGTCGTCGTCAGCAACCCTCCCTACGTAGCGACCCACGAGACCCACATCCCCGGCCCGGAGGTGCTCGGCCACGACCCCGGCATCGCGCTGTGGGCGGGCGACGACGGGCTCGACGTCATCCGGCTCGTCGAGCGCACCGCGGCCCGGCTGCTCCGACCCGGCGGCCTCGTCGCGGTCGAGCACTCCGACCGGCAGGGCATCACCGCACCGGCCGTCTTCGACGCCGCGCGATGGGACGACGTGCAGGACCACGTCGACCACGAGGGCCGGCCGCGCTTCGTCACCGCGACCCTCAGGGTCAAGCCCGGACCGACGGGGTAGGCGAGGACCGTGCCGTCATCCACTCCCTGACCCGAGGAGCTGTCATGCAGGTCGGCTACACCCTGATGGGCGAGCAGCGCGGTCCGCGCGAGCTCGTCGCCGACGCGGTCGCCGCCGAGGCCGCTGGCTTCGACTTCCTCGTGGCGAGCGACCACTACAGCCCCTGGCTCGAGGTGCAAGGACACTCGCCGTACACCTGGTCGGTGCTCGGCGCCGTGGCCCAGGCGACCGAGCGCATCCCCTTCATGACGTACGTGACCTGCCCGATCGTGCGCTACCACCCTGCAGTCGTGGCCCAGAAGGCCGCCACCGTCCAGCTGCTGTCGGGCGGGCGCTTCTCGCTCGGGCTCGGGGCGGGCGAGAACCTCAACGAGCACGTCGTCGGAAAGGGATGGCCGCCGGTCGACGTCAGGCACGCGATGCTGACCGAAGCCGTCGACATCATCCGCGCCCTGTGGCGGGGTGACATCACGAACTACCGCGGCCAGCACTTCCAGGTCGAGAGCGCGAAGGTCTACGACCTGCCGGAGTCCCTCCCCGCGATCGGCATCGCCGGGTCGGGGGCGCAGTCCACGAAGCTGGCGGCCGAGCGCGGTGACTACCTGATCGCGACGGAGCCCGACAGCGACATCGTCGACTCTTACCGGTCGTCCGGCGGCAGGGGTGACGTGATCGGCCAGGTCCCCGTCTGCTTCGGCGACGAGTCGACGTCCCTGCAGCTGCTGCACGAGCAGTTCCGCTGGATGGGCCTCGGCTGGAAGGTGAACAGCGAGCTGCCCGGCACTGCGGCCTTCGACTCGGCGTCCCGCTTCGTGCGCGAGGAGGACCTGGGTCAGACCGCAGCGTGGGGCCGCGACGTCGGCCCGTACCTGGAGAAGGTGAAGGCCTTCGAGGACGCCGGGTTCACCAAGGTGGCCCTCGTCCAGGTGGGTCCGGACCAGCAGGAGTTCTGCGACTGGTACGCCAGCGATCTCAGAGGAGCCCTCGATGCCTGACCAGCGACCGCAGGAGCAGGACGCACCCACCGACGACGGGCAGGCCCTGTCGAAGGCGACCGGCGGGGTCGAGGACCCCGACGCGCCGGACCAGGCGTCCACGACCGGGACGACCCCCAAGGGCGAGTACGTCGGACGGATCGCCGGCGACGACGTCGGTTACGCCGAGGAGCAGGGTGCGGACCGGTTGGCGAAGATCAACGCCGAGAAGGCCGCAGCCGACGAGGAGCCTGAGTGACTCAGAGGTCCAGGTGCGCGTGCAGGTCCGCCGGGCCTGCGTAGACCTCGAGAGCACCGGCTTCCAGCAGCCGCTCGGGGGCGATGCCACCCGACGTCACGCCGACGAAGCGCACGCCCGCCTTCTCTGCCGCGTGGGCGTCCCAGACGGCGTCGCCCACGAACAAGGCGTTCTCCGGGTCCACCGAAGCCAGCCGCAGCGCCTCGAGGACGAGGTCGGGCTCCGGCTTCCCCTCCTCGGCGTCGTCGCTCGACGTCGCGCCGTCCATGGCCTCGTCGGCATCCAGCACGCGGCGCAGCGCGTCCAGCTCCGACCCCTTCGCACTGGACGCGAGCACTACCCTGCGCCCGCTCGCATGCAGCCCGCGTACCAAGAGCTGGGCTCCCGGCAGGGGACGCAGGTGGGGCCAGTGGGGCTCGTAGAGCTCGCCGTGCCGGGCGACCAGGTCGTCGACGAGCCTGTCGGACGGGGACGTGCCCTCGAGGGCGGCCAGCACGAGCCGCTCACCGTCCATGCCGATGAGGGCGTGCAGGTCGGCGGTCGGTCGTGGGTGGCCCAGCTGCGCGAAGGCCTCGGACCAGACGCAGGCGTGGAGGTACGTGGTGTCGACGAGGGTCCCGTCGACGTCGAGCAGCACCGCCTCTACGCCTGCGAGGTCCAGCAGACGGGGCACGCCGGCTAGCCCTTGACCCTGTCGCCGATCGCGTCGACGACCTTCGACACCGGGCCGGCGACGAGGTTGCCGGGCGGGGTGTCAGGCGCCTTGGGGTGCGGCTTCGTCGGCGCCGCCTTCTTCGCCGTCTCCAGGGCGGCGCCGAGCTCCTGAAGGGCCTTGCGCTTCATGCCCTCCCGGACCTCGGGGAACATCTCCGTCTCCTCCTCCTCGACGTGGTGCCGGACCATCTCGATGAGGACGGTGACCTTCGGGTGGAAGCGCTCGTCGTCCGCCGGCAGGGTCAGCAGCTCGTCCAGCGTCCACTTCACCACGTGGTGCTCCTCGAGGCCCTCGAGCACGTCGTCGTTGATGTCGGGGAGCGTCTCGCGCACCGTCGGGTAGAAGAGCTGCTCCTCGATGGCGGCGTGGACCGACAGCTCTCGGATGATCGAGTCGACGATCTTGCGCCGCTCCTTGGGCGCAGTCGTCTTCTCGTACCTCTTGAAGAGCTGCTCCACCGTCTTGTGGTCCTGCTTGAGCAGGACGATCGCGTCAGTCATGCGCGAGGGCTACCCCTGCCCGCCCCGGCTATGCCTCGGGTTGTCCCGGCGTCTCGGGGGTAGCGGCAGACCATGACCGCGTTCGGCTACTTCCTGTCCGCTGAGGAGGTCGGCCCTCGCGAGCTCGTCGACACGGCCAGGTCAGCGCAGAGCGCCGGGTTCGACCGGGTCTGGCTCAGCGCGGAAGCGCTGAGCGTCAGCCGTTGACCGGGACGACCTGGCCGGACGGCTTGGTGCCGGTCTTGTCGACCATGCCCCAGAGCGCGGTGAGCCCGGTGCGGATCACGACTTGGCCGCTGGCACCGTCCGGCTCGTAGCCGGCGAGCGGGAGACCCGGGACGCCTGCCTCGCTCGCGATCGTGCGGTCCGAGCCGCCGTTGCCCTGGCCGACCGTGTAGAGGTCGGTCGGCACGGCCTTGGTCCGCATGATCGCGGTCACGCCAGCGGCCTCGCTGAAGAGGACCGCGCCGTCAGCGGCGGCGTGCACCACGGCCGTGCCCTTGAGCCCCAGCGTCGATGCGGCGCGCAGCTGCGTGCTCGCGTCCAGCGCGTCGTACCCCGCCTTGGCGGCGTACGGCGCACCGCCCGTCGCCTCCTCGAGGTCGGAGCGGGTGGAGGCGAAGTAGGTGTCCAGGCCTGGCAGGCAGGTGCCGGTCGGGAGGCAGACACCACCGATGGCGCTGAGCGAGGTCCACAGGTCGTAGAGGTCCGTGGCACCCTCGACGTCGACCCAGTAGGTGAACAGCGACGGGTTGTGCGCGATCGCCAGCCCGGCGGCGTTGCCGCCCATGCCGACGCTGTAGATCGCCTTCGTGCTGATGCTCCGGCAGGTCCTCGTGAACGTCGACACGACCTTGGCAAGGTCCTCGGCGCCGGCCTTCACCGGCCAGCCGGCGTGGTTCTCGTCAGCGGACCGCAGGCCTCGGTAGTCGACCGCGACCGCGATCGCGTTGTGCTTGGACGCCGCTTCGACCATGGCCTTCTGCCACGCGCCGGAGTACGAGCGGTAGCCGTGCGCGAACACGACCAGCGCGGTCGGCGCCTTCGCCGGCAGGACGTAGCTCCCACTCAGGCCGAGCACCGACTGGGTGCTCAGCGCCTTCGTCGGCGACCCGGTGCAGGCAGCCCTCGGCGCCGCCGCTCCGGCCGGGAGCGAAGTGACGACGGTCGCGACGAGCGCCCCGGCTCCGAGGAGCCGGGCCGCCCGCGAGAGGGCTACGCGCCGACGCACTTGGAGCTTCGCGCCTGGGCGAGGAGGTAGGCCGGGTCCGTCTGCAGCTCGGCCTGGGTCTTCTGCGCCCACTGGAAGTTCTGCAGCATCACGGCGGGCGTCATCTGGTCGACGACCACCGAGGAGATCGTCCCGTCCTTGTGCAGCCAGACCGTGGTCGGGATGCAGGCGACACCCGGCTGGGTCTCGTAGGCGTGCCAGATCGGGTCCTCGGAGACCACGTCACCCTCGCCGGTCTCCGGGCCGGGGTAGTCCCAGACGGAGACGAACGGGAAGTGGTACTTGCTGTAGAAGAAGGACGGGTCGCCGGCCGGGGTCCCCTCAGCGGTGTCGACGCCGATGCCGTTCAGGCCCTTGGAGTGGTAGGTGTTGTAGAACTTCACGAGGTCGGGCGCCTCGAGGATGCAGTAGTGGCACCACGACGCGTAGAAGTTGATGAAGGTGACCTTGCCGGCGGCAAGCTGCTTCATCGTGGTCGTGCCGCAGTCGAGGCGGGTCGCGGTGAAGTTCGGGGCCTTGGCGCCCTGCTGGAGGACGGAGCCGGGCGCTGCAGGGGTGTCCACCGACGTCGGGGCCTTGCGACAGGACGCCTTGACCGGGCCGGGCTTCGCGGAGCGGCCGGCCGCGTCAGCGGACGGCGAGACGACAGCGAAGGCGAGGCAAGCGGCCGCAGCCGTGACCGCGCCGATCAGACGTCGGTTGACGTGTCGCATCTGGGCTCCCTCATGACTGCGCCATGTGGCGGGTCCTGTTGGACAGCCTCTTCGACGCTGGGTGCCGGACACCTTGTCATGATCAGGAGGATTTTGTCGTCCCCCGTTGTCGGGAATGTCCGGTGCGAGCAGAACCGTAACAATGCGGGTCATCACCTGTCTTGACGGGCGAATGCCGCACATCGACCATGGGGCGGCTCTCCCTTGTTACAACCCACCCCCCCACACAGAGACCCCAGGGCCGCGCCCCCAAACACGGGGGCGGGGCGCCCCGCCCCAGAAA
>CBIHPE010000046.1:0-20494 GCA_966212015.1 uncultured Frankiales bacterium
CGCAGCCAGCCGCTGGATCGACCCGTTCTTCTACTCCAAGCCCTCCGCCATCTGGGACCAGCTCGTCACGTGGTTCACCGAGGGCACGTCGCAGGGCTCCATCTGGGAGCAGATCTCGGTGACGCTGCAAGAGGCTGTCGCGGGCTTCTTCATCGGGTCGCTGCTCGGCATCGTGCTGGGCGTCCTGCTCGGCCGCAGCCGCTTCACCGCCGACGTGTGCGCCCCCTTCATCAAGGCGGCGAACGCGATCCCGCGCATCGTGCTGGCGTCGCTCTTCGTCATCTGGTTCGGCCTCGGCATGTCGTCGAAGATCGCGACCGCCGTCGTCCTCGTCTTCTTCGCTGTCTTCTTCAACGCCTTCCAGGGCGCCCGGGAGGTCGACAAGACCCTCGTCGACAACGCCCGCATCCTGGGCGCGAACCGGCGCCAGGTGCTCACCAGCATCGTGCTGCCGAGTGCGACGAGCTGGATCCTCGCCAGCCTGCACACCGCCTTCGGCTTCGCCCTCATCGGCGCCATCGTCGGCGAGTTCACCGGGGCCGACCGCGGTCTCGGCCTCCTGATCAACAACGCCCAGGGCACGTTCAACGCCGCCGGCATCTACGCCGGGATGATCATCACGACGGTCATCGCGCTGGTCGCCGAGCTCGCCCTCACCCGCCTCGAGCGCCGCTTGCTGTCCTGGCGCCCGCAGTCCACCTCAGCCGAGCTCTCGGCGTGAGCACCCCAACGTCCCGAAGGAACCCTGCCATGCGCACCACCCGTCTCCTGCCCGCCGCCGGTCTGGCGCTGCTGGCCACCGCCGCTCTCACCGGCTGCCAGACGTCGAAGCCCTCCAGCTCCTCGGGCGGCACACCGAGCGTCAAGATCATGGTCGGCGGCATCGACAAGGTCATCTACCTCCCCGCCAAGCTGACCGAGCAGCTCGGCTACTTCAAGCAGGCCGGCGTCAACGTCCAGCTGCTCTCCGAGCCGGCCGGCGCGCAGGCGGAGAACGTGCTGCTGTCCGGTCAGGTGCAGGGGGTGGTCGGCTTCTACGACCACACCATCGCGCTGCAGCCGCAGGGCAAGTGCCTGACCAGCGTCGTCCAGATGTCGAAGGCACCTGGCGAGGTCGAGGTCGTGTCGACGAAGAGCAGCGCCGTCACTGGCTTCTCCGCGGTCAAGGGCAAGAGGCTCGGTGTGACGAGCCCGGGCTCGTCGACCGACTTCCTCACCCGCGCCCTGGCCGTGCGCAACGGCGTGAAGGACTCCGACTACACGACGGTCAAGGCCGGTGCCGGCACCACCTTCATCGCCGCCATGTCCCAGGGCGCCATCGACGCGGGCATGACGACCGACCCGACGGTGGCCAAGCTGGTGTCGAGCGGCGTCGGCAAGGTCCTCGTCGACATGCGCACCGAGGAGGGCAGCAAGGCCGCCCTCGGTGGCGCCTACCCGTCGAGCTCGCTCTACATGGACTGCGGCTGGGTCAAGAAGAACGAGGCCACGGTCCAGAAGCTGGCCGATGCGATGGTGAAGACCCTGGGCTGGATGGACACCCACTCGGCGGCGGAGATCGCGGCGAAGATGCCCGCCGACTTCAAGGGCGACGACCCTGCGCTGTACGCGAAGGCCGTCGGTGACACCAAGCCGATGTTCACGAGCAACGGTGTCATGCCCTCCGACGGTCCGGCGACGGTGCTGCGGGTCCTCGGCACCTTCAACCCCGCGGTGAAGGGCAAGGAGTCGAGCATCGACCTGTCGAAGACGTTCACGACGAAGTTCGTCGACGCGGTGAAGTAACCCTCGTCTGCCGGCCCGTCTGACCGCCCTGCGGTCAGGCGGGCCGTGCGCTGTACACGACCAGGTCGCCCGGCACGCCCTTCACGGACTGCCAGGCGAAGGTCTTCTTGCGCCGCACGCTGACCCGCTCCGGGTCGAGCCCGGCGAGGACGGTGTCGCTGACGAGGACCTCGTCTCCGCCGGCCTTCTCGCAGAGCCGCGCGGCGATGTTGACGTCGACACCGAGGTAGTCGCCACCGAGCGCGCGGGGCCGGCCGGTGTGGAGCGCGGCGCGCAGGACAGGTCGGTGACCCGCGACCTCGACCGCCGCGAGCCGGGTGCGCGCCTCCTGGACAGCGTCGAACGCCAGCTGGGGTGCAGGGAACGTCGCCATCAGCCCGTCGCCGAGCCGCTTCACCACCCTCCCTCGGTGGTGGAGCACCGGCGGCTCGAGGGCCCGCGACACGGCGCGAAGCAGCGCGAGCGCCGCGTCGTCGCCGGCGCCGAGCGCCCAGGACGAGAACCCGACCAGGTCGGTGAACAGGATCGTGACCTCTGCGTCGCCGGCACCCCGACCGGACCGCTCGGCGAGCGCCTGCCAGACCTGCAGCACGCCGAGGCCCACCTCGCGCGAGGCCCGGGGCTGCTCGTCGGCGAACAACCGGTCGGCGATGCGCGCCACGGTGCCGGCGGAGTCCCGACCGGCAGCGGAGAGCGGGTCGCCGAACCCCGGGTCGCCGGGCAGGGCGCGGCGCAGCCGCCGCGCGAGCTCGACCGCGCGGCTGCCCCGGTCGGCCTCGCCGAGGCGGCGCGCGGGTCCGGTCACGACCCTGAGGGTCCCAGCAGCGTGTCGAGGAACCTCGTGACCCCCGGCGACGGCTTCAGCAGCTCCGTCATGGACGGGACGGGTGGGGCGTCGGGCTCGACCTGCTCGGCGGGCGCGTCGAGGTTGACGGTGCGGCCTGCCAGGTCCGGCAGCGGCGGGAGGTCGACGAGCGCATGCCGCACCCGCTCCTCCGCCTCCTGGGCGAGGAACGCCCGCCGGACCCGCTCCTGGCGGATCGCGTGGTCGGCGCGTGCGTGCGCCTCGGCGACGGTGCGGGCAGCCACGTGCTGGGCCCTTCTGACCTCGACCCGGGCCTGCTGGCGCGCCTCGTCCGCCTGCTCGGCGGCCCGCCGGGCTGCGAGCGCGGCCTGGGCCTCGGCCCGCTCCACGCCCCGGCGCGCGCTCAGCAGCAGGTCGCTGAGGGTCGCGTCGAACAGGGGCGTGTCGCTCACCCCTCCATCCAACCGGGTCCCAGCGGTGCCAGGGATGTGACATGGATAACGGCCTCGCCGGCCTCGTCACTGGCGGCGCGGTCGACCTCCGCCGTGAGCGCCCAGTCGTGGTCACCGGCCTCGTCCACGAGGACCTGCGTGACAGTGTCGCCGGCCCAGCGGAAGAACGCCGGCCCGCGCGCGTCGGCGGTCAGCAGCACCTCCTCGTGGTCGGCGAAGTAGCCGTCGAGCGCCGCGTCCCAGTCGACGTCCGGGTCCAGGGCCTTCAGCAGGTCGCCGCGGTCGTAGGCGATGGCGTGCACCCGCCGCCACATCGCGTTGCGGACCAGCACCTTGAAGGCCCGGTCGGACCGGGTGACGGCGACCGGCGTGACCTCGACAGGACCGTCGCCGGACGTCAGGGCGGTCCACTCGTCGAGCAGCGAGGAGTCGACCTGCCGGACGAGCTCGCCGAGCCACTCGACGATCTCCTCGAGCTCCTCGGTCATCGCGGTCGGCGGCACCGAGCGGCGCAGGGCCTTGTAGGCGTCGGCGAGCGACCGGAGCACCAGCCCCTCGGAGCGCTGCAGGCCGTAGAACGCGACGTACTCGTTGAACGTCATCGCCCGCTCCCAGAGGTCGCGCGCGACCGCCTTCGGCTTCAGCTCGTGGTCGAGCACCCACGGGTGGGTCTGCCGGTAGATGTCGTACGCCGCCGTCAGCAGCTCCTCGAGCGGCCGCGGGTAGGTCACGTCCTCGAGGAGCGTCATCCGCTCCTCGTACTCGATCCCGTCCGCCTTCATCTCCGCGACCGCGTCGCCGCGGGCCTTCTTGCGCTGCGCGTTCAGCACCTGCCGTGGGTCGTCGAGGGTGGCTTCGACGACGGACACGACGTCCAGCGAGTACGACGGAAGCTCCGGGTCGAGCACGTCCAGCGCCGCCAGCGCGAACAGCGCGAGGGGCTGGTCGAGGGCGAAGTTCTCCGGCAGGTCGACGGTCAGCGTCGGCTCCTCGCCGGGGCTGCGCTCCATCACGCCGCCCGCCTCCAGCGACCGGTAGAGCCGGATCGCCTCGCGGATCAGCTGCAGCTGTCGCTTGCGCGGCTCGTGGTTGTCGTTGAGCAACCGCCACATGTCGGTGAACAGCTGACCTCGCGCGGCGACGTTGAGCAGCATCGCGGCGGTCACCTTGAAGTGCGACGTGAGGGTCTCGGGCTGTGCGTGCACGAGCCGCTCGAACGTCTTCTCGTCCCAGCTGACGAACCCCTCGGGCGGCGACTTCCGCTTGTAGGACCGCTTCTTCTTCTCGTCGTCGCCGAACTTCGCGAGCGCGCGGGTGTTCTCGATGACGTGGTCCGGTGCTTGTACGACGACGAGGCCGGCGGTGTCGAAGCCCGCCCGCCCGGCACGGCCGGCGATCTGGTGGAACTCGCGCGCCCGCAGGTGGCGGGTGCGCGTGCCGTCGTACTTGGCCAGGGTCGTGAACATGACGGTGCGGATCGGGACGTTGATGCCGACGCCGAGGGTGTCCGTCCCGCAGACGACCTTCAGCAGGCCCGCCTGAGCCAGGGTCTCCACGAGCCGCCGGTACTTCGGGAGCATGCCGGCGTGGTGCACGCCGATGCCGTGCCGGACCAGCCGGGACAGCGTGGCGCCGAACTTGGTCGTGAACCGGAAACCGCCTATCAGCTCGGCGATCTGGTCCTTCTCCTCGCGCGTGCAGACGTTCACCGACATCAGCGCCTGCGCCCGCTCCACCGCAGACTCCTGCGTCGCGTGGACGACGTAGACCGGTGCCTGCTTGGTGTCGAGGAGCTCCTGGAGCTTCTCGTGCAGGGGGTCGAGCGACCACTCGAACGTCAGCGGGATGGGGCGCTCCGCGTGCGCGACCTCGGCGGTCTCACGGCCGGTGCGACGGGTGAGGTCCTCCCGGATCGCGCTGGTGTCGCCGAGGGTGGCCGACATCAGCAGGAACTGGGTGGTCGTCATCTCGAGCAGCGGCACCTGCCAGGCCCAGCCGCGCTCGACGTCGCCGTAGTAGTGGAACTCGTCCATCACGACGAGACCCACGCCGGTCTCGCTGCCGTGCCGCAGCGCGCGGTTGGCGAGGACCTCGGCGGTGCAGCACACGATCGGGGCGTCGGTGTTGACGCTCGCGTCACCGGTGGCCATGCCGACGTTCTCCGCACCGAAGACGTCGCACAGCGCGAAGAACTTCTCGCTGACGAGCGCCTTGATCGGCGCGGTGTAGACCGACTGGCGTCCCTCGGACCAGGCCGCCAGGTGCGCGCCGAGGGCGACCAGCGACTTGCCGCTGCCGGTCGGCGTGGCGAGCACCACGTGGCTGCCCGCGAGCAGCTCGAGGAGGGCCTCCTCCTGCGCCGGGTAGAGCGTGACCGGTGCCCAGTCCGTGAACGCCCCGAGGACCGCGTCAGGTCCTCCGGCGACAGGCTGCAAGGTCACTGGTGCATCCTGCCAGCCAGGCGCGTCACGCGACGAGGCGACAGGGACAGCGCTAGAGCGCTGTTCCCGTCACATCGATGCCGATGGATCAGCGGCCGCGGCGCGTGGCCGGCTGCTGCTGGCCCATCCGGGCGGCGAGCTCGGCGCGGGTGCGAGCCGGGGCCTGCGGCGACGAGGCGCGGCGCGGTCCCTTGCGGGGCGCGGTGCTCGCCGTGCTCGGCGTGCCGGAGGCGGCGGTACGGGTGGCTTCGCGCGCCTCGGGGCTCGAGACGGCGTGGCCGCGGGCCTGCTTCTGCGGGCGCGCGGCCTTCTGCCCACCGCCGGCCTTCGGGCCGCGGGCGGGGCGCTGGCCGTCGCGCTCGGGGCGGCGGGCGGGGCGCTGCCGCTGCTGCTGGGGCTCCGCCTGCGGCGGCACGAAGTCGACGAGCGGCGCGGCCGGGCCGGCGAGCTCGAGGATGGCGGCGTCGCCCGGGCGGACCGTGCGGACCTGCGGCGCGATGCCGGCGGCCTTGGCGAGCCCCCGGACGTCGCGGTGCTGCTCGGGCGTCGCGAGCGTGACGACGACACCGCCGGCACCGGCGCGAGCCGTGCGGCCGGAGCGGTGCAGGTAGGCCTTGTGCTCGGTCGGCGGGTCGACGTGCACGACGATCGCGACGTCGTCGACGTGGATGCCGCGGGCCGCGATGTCGGTGGCGACGAGGACGCGGGTCGAGCCCTCGGTGAACGCGGAGAGCGAGCGCCCTGGCTGAGGTTGCCGTGCAGCTCGACGGCGGGGATGCCGGCCATCGACAGCTGCTTCGCGAGCTTCTTGGCGGTGTGCTTGGTGCGCATGAAGAGCACGGCGCGGTCCTGGCCGCCGGCGAGGCCGCGGACGACGTCGAGCTTGTCGGCTGCGGACACCTGGAAGACGTGGTGCTCCATGGTGCTGACCGGCGCGACGGCCGGGTCGACCGAGTGCGTGGTGGGGTTGGTGAGGTAGCGCTTCACGAGGACGTCGACGCCGTTGTCGAGCGTGGCGGAGAAGAGCATCCGCTGGCCCTTGCGCGGGGTCTGGTCGAGCAGCCGCTTCACGGACGGCAGGAAGCCGAGGTCGGCCATGTGGTCGGCCTCGTCGAGGACCGTGATCTCGACGCCGGTCAGGTCGGCGCAGCCCTGCTTGATGAGGTCCTCGAGCCGGCCGGGGCAGGCGATGAGGATGTCGACGCCGGGACGGAGCGCGTTGACCTGCGGGTTCTGACCGACTCCGCCGAAGACGACGGCGGTCGTGAGGTTGGCGGCCTTGGCCAGCGGCTGGACGACGGCCAGCACCTGGTTGGCGAGCTCGCGGGTCGGGACCAGGACGAGGGCGCGGGCTTGCTTGGGGCGGCGGGTGCCGCCAGCGAGCCGGGCGACGAGCGGGAGGGAGAAGGCGAGGGTCTTGCCGGAGCCGGTGCGGCCGCGGCCGAGGACGTCCTTGCCGGAGAGCGTGTCGGGCAGCGTGGCCGCCTGGATCGGGAACGCCGAGGTGAGGCCCTGGCGGGAGAGCTCGGCGCACAGCGCGGTGGGCACACCGAGATCGGCGAACGTGGTGGTGCTCATGGTGAAGTTGTTCCTCAAAGCTGGAGAGGCCCGTCGGGGAGCTGTCACAGACGCGATAGGACGCGGCGCATCACCCGGGGACGTGACCATTGTCGCAGACACGCGTGACATCCGCTGGGATGCTGGGTGCGATGACGGTCACGTTGGAGGGCTTCCACGCGGTCAAGCACGCGCTGCGCTTCGCCCCCTCGCTGGTGCGGACGGTGATCGCGCGCGACCCGAGCGCCGCCGTCAGCCTGTGCGAGCAGCTCGCACCCGACCTGGTCACCGTCTTCGCGATGCGCGTCACCGAGGGACAGTCGGACCACCCGACGGGCGTGGCGGGTACGGCCGACAGACCCGCGGAGAACCGGTCGGTCCTCTCCGGTCGTACCGCTCCCCTGGTCGTCCTCGACGACCCCCGCCACCCCGGCAACGCCGGCGCCGCCATCCGGGTCGCCGCTGCGGCCGGCGCCTCGGGCGTGGCGCTGGTCGGGTCGCTCGACCCGTGGCACCCGGCGGTCGTGCGCGGGTCGGCTGGGCTGCACTTCGCGCTGCCCGTGCTGGCCGCGGGCGTGACCGAGCTCGAGGGCCCGGTGTGGGCGCTGGACGCCGGCGGGGACCCGCTCACGCAGGTCCCCGACGACGTGGTGCTCGTGGTGGGCAGCGAGCGGGCCGGCGTCTCCCCGGGCCTGCGGGAGCGCGCCGACCGCGTCGTGTCGCTGCCCATGCGCCAGGGCGTGTCGTCGCTGAACCTCGCGACCGCCCTGTCCGCCGCCCTGTACGCCTGGCGGCTGCAGGCCTGACCCCGGAGGACCTCCGTCAGGCGAAGGTGGGGACGTAGCTGTCGGCGACGTCGACCCAGATGACCTCTGGCATGCCGGCCGGCTCGGGCGCCAGGACCTGGGCGATCGCCGGGCCGAGGCGAGTGGCGAAGAGGTGCGGGGCGAGATGGCGGGTCTCCGAGTGGGCGATCAGGCGGTCGCTGCGGTGTTCGTCGGGCCCGACGAAGCGGTGCAGCAGGCCCTCCGGCTCCTCCGGGCTGCAGGCGGTGGCGATGACCTGACGGACCTGCGCGACGTCGCGGACGGGCGGCTTGGCGATGGTGATGACGCTCATGAGGGGACCTCCTGGTCGAGTGCTGTGCTGACGACCTGGAGGGTTCCGCGGACCCGGCCTGCCCGAATCCGCCGGAATGCTCAGCTACCTACTCATCCACCAGGCAGCGACCTGCGCCCGGTTGCTCAGGTCGAGCTTGGTGAGGATGTGCTGGACGTGGTTCTGCGCCGTCCGCTCGGACAGGAACAACCGCTCGGCGATCTGCCGGTTGGACAGCCCCTCGGCGACGAGCGCGGCCACCTCCTCCTCGCGCGCGCTGAGCACGGTCGCGGTCGACCTCGGGAGCAGCGCCGTCAGCCCGAGAGCCCTCGCGACCTGCTCCCCCTGGCTCTGGAGCTCGCGCTTCTCGGCGCCAGGAGGGAGGAGGGCTGCCAGCCGCAGCCTGGCCTCGGCCTGGTGAGCCGGCGCAGCGGCGGTCTCCGCGATCGCGCTGCGCAGGTCCGCGGTCGCGTCCTGGCCGAGTGCTGCCCGGGCCTTGCCGAGGGCCAGCGTGACCGGGCCGCCGTAGGCGACGCCGCCGCCGATGAGGTGACGGCCCCGCCAGGGCTCGAGCAGCGTGACGAGCTCCTCGAGCTGGTCGCTGCGGCCGAGCAGCTCCGCCACGGTGACACCGATCCCCAGCCCCGGCAGCTCGAAGAACGCCGGCAGGTCCCAGGAGGAGGGCGCGCCGAGCTGCACGTGAAGGGCACGTGCGGCGTCGAGGTCGCCGGCCAGGGCCAGCAGGGTCGCCCGGGACAGCCGGCCCATCGTCACGAAGCGGGGCGGCGGGTCCCAGCCCTGCCGCGCCGCGGCGACGGCGCTCTGCTCGACACGGCCGTGCTGCGCGAGGGACACCTGCAGGCCGAACCAGGCCCCGCGAGCGGGCGCCGGCTCGACCCGCGCCATCCGCTCGAGCCCGCGGGCGCTGAGAGCCACCGCTTCGTCGTACCGGCCCCCCGCCTGCGCCACGCAGGCCGAGACGCGATCGAGGTGCCATCCGGCGACCGGACCGCCGACGAGGGCGCACACCTCGGCGAGAGCCGGCAGGTCCGCCTGGGCGCCGGCGATGTCGGCGCGCTCGCAGCGGACCTCGATCCGCCACAGCCTCGCCCACATCTCGTTGCGTCGGCTCCCCAGGCGCTGGGCAGCCGGCAGCAGCTCGTCGACCAACGCCGTGCGCTCCTCGAGACCCGCCGGACCGGCGAGGGCCTCCCACCGGGACCGCAGGGCAGTCGCGAGCGCCTCGTCGTCCTGCGCGTCGTGGGCGCCCTCGACCGCCTCGGCGCTGAGCGCCCCGGTCCGCGACCGGTCCCCGGCGTAGTAGGCGACGTTGCTGCGCAGAGAGAGCAGACGAGCACGGGTGGCCAGCTCGACGTCCTGCTCGAGTGCTTCGAGGCAGAGGGCGTCGGCCAGTGCGTTGACCCCCGGCTGCGGAACCGCCTCCAGCAGCAGCGCGACGTCGGCCAGGTGCCGGGTGCCGCGGGACAGGTCAGCCGCTCGCTTCACGGCATCGACCCAGGTGTCGAGATCGCCTGCGTAGTAAGCGGATCGGGCCAGTCCGTGCAGCGCACGGAGGTCGTGCGGCTCCCGATCGAGCGCGACCCGGAACAGCCTCGCCGCGTCCTCGAAAGCCAGCTGCTCGAAGGCTTGCTCGGCCCCTCGCACCGCGAAGTCGCGGGCCGCGGTCGTGTCGCCTGCGCCGAGTGCGTGGCGCATCAGGTCGCCCACGTCACCAGGTCGGAGGTCGTGCACAGCGCGACCGAGCCGCTCATGGGCGTCGCGCAGCTCGGTCTGGGTCAGTGACAGCTCGACCGCGTCGCGGGTGAGGGCGTGCACGAAGCGAGGGCCGTCCTCGAGCAGCCCGTGCCCCACGGCCTCGTCGACGAGCGGTAGCAGGTCCTGGTTCCCGAGAGCCGCAGCGACGACATCGAGGGGCACGTCGCGCCCGGCGACCGCGGCGAGCTGCAGGAACAGCTTGGTCTGCGGTGTCAGCCGGTCCAGACGGGCGGTCACGGCGTCGAGGACGGTACGAGGCGGGCGGCCCGGGTCCCAGGTGCCGTCGGCGATCGCGCGCGCGAGCTCCCGGACGAACAGCGGGTTGCCGTCGGTCGCCCGGTGCACGTCTTCGGCATGGTCCGGCGCGAGCTGCTCGACCTCGCTCAGGTCGAGCCGGCGCAGGTCCCACCGGTCCGCGCCCGGCGTTCGGGTCAGGTCCGTCAGGTCGGGCCCGGCTTCCCGTGCTGTGGCGACGACCAGCAGCGGCTGGTCGAGCAGCCCGCCGGCGACGTGGCGCAGCAGGGAGAGAGACGCCTCGTCTGCGACGTGGAGATCATCGAGCACGACGACGAGCGGCTTCTGCACCAGCAGCTCATGCACGGAGTCCACCAGGCGGAACCGCTCCTCGGGCGACTCCACGCCGCCGCCGAACACCGTGTCGGGGTCGGTGCCGAGAGACCGCACCACCTGCCGCCACGGCCAGTACGGCGGGGCGCCCTCTCCCTCGACGCACCGCCCCCACACGACGGCGATCCCCGTCGCCAGGGCCTGGCCCGCGATCTCCCGTGCGAGTCGGGTCTTGCCGATCCCTGCCTCACCGGTGATCAGCAGCACTCCACCTCGACCCTCAGCGAGCCGGGCAGCAGCGGCCTCGAGCTCTCGAGCCCTGCCGACGAAGGCGTCGGCAACGGAGGTGGTCACCCGCGCAGCCTCGCAGGGTCAGGCCGCGTCCTCCAGCCTCTCCCGCAGCGCGGCCTTGGTCCGCCTGGTGACGTCACGCAGGAACTCCGGCGGGAACGCGTTGCGCAGGGCGTGGTCGAGGATCTGCGCCATGGAGTACTCCGGGTCCGACCGCAGGGCCCGGTCCAGCGCGATCGAGGTGATGGTCCCGGCCCCGTCGCAGTAGGTCACCCAGGCCAGCAGCGTGCAGATCGGCGCGTCGTACTCCCCCGGCGTCCGCCGCGCGACCGACTCCAGCAGCCGCCGCAGCGTCAGGTCGCCCTCGGCCCACATGCCGGCCACCGTGTCGCGGACGAGGACGTCCAACAGGCTGACGGTGAGGGCGACCGCCTCGGCATCGTCGGGCTCCCACCGCGGGTCGGCCATCTGCGTCAGGGCTCGGCTCCACCGCTCGACGACCTCCTTCCTCGTCTGGGTCAGCCCGCGCTCCACCACCCGCTCGAGCAGCGCGGCGACGGACTCGTCGCACCGGTCCAGCGCGGCCTCCTCTGCGAGGAAGGTCGGACCGGCGATCGTCGCCTCGAGGTCCTCGCGGGTGCCGACCACTCCCGATCCCCGCGCGAGCGTCTCGAGCTTCAGCACCTGCACCGCCGCCGACTCCGCCGCGTCGTCGATCGGCGTGCCCTCGCCCGGGCAGCAGCGGGTGTCGTCGCCCTGGTACGACCAGACGCGGCCGCCTCGGACGAGCAGCGCCTCGGTCACGATCAGGTCCTCGAACGCCGCCAGCAGCTGGTTCATCAGCCGCCCCCGCGCCTTCTCCTCGCCGTCCGCCTCGTCGGTGTAGACGACCAGCACGACGCGGGTCGCCTGCTGCCCACGGACGGTCTGCTCGACGTAGTCCACGACGTCGCGTTCGTGCTCTGCCGACGGCAGGTCCAGCCGGAACGTCAGGCCCATCCGCCCGCGCGGCTCGTGGCAGCAGAGCACCACCAGGCTCTCCTGCGGCGTGTAGCCGATCTGGATCGGCAGCGCCGCCACCATCTGGGCGGGGGTCGTCATCCGCACGATCGGCACGTCCTTCGGAGGCGCCATCCGGCGGGGCTTCTTGCGAGGTGTGCGGCTCATGAGCGAGAAGCCTGTCGAGAAAGTCCTGTGGGTAACGGTGCGGTCGCGAATCTGTGGATGAGCCCTCGCATGCCGCACCCTGCGGAGATGCGCCGCGCACTGGCTCTGCTGCTTGCCCTCCCGCTGTCGGCCTGCACGCACCAGCAGACCTGCGGAGGAACGCGGCCCGACCCGGCGGGCTCGCTGCTGCACGTGTCCTCGCACGACGGTTCCGTGACGGCGATCGACAAGCTGCCCTTCTTCTACGGCACGCGCGTCGTGGGGCCTGACCTGCAGATCCGCACAGGCGTGACCAGCTACCGGACCGTGACCTCGATCGACTCCGGCGCGCGCGACGTCCGCGTCTGGAGCTCCCCCGCGAAGACGGTCGTGGCCGTCGCAGGCGGCGTGCACGTCGTCCTGAGCGGTCGCACGCTGCGCGGCCTGCGCGGGACCCGTGAGGTCTGGAACCTGCGAACGCGCTACCACGTGACGGGCGATCGAGCCTTGGGCTCGTCCTCGCACGTGATCGCCCTGTCGGGCGACGGCTACGGCGCCTTGCGACTCATCGCGTTGGACCCCGCCACGGGAGCGCAGCGCTGGCGAGTCGTGCTCCACGGTGCCGCGGGCGCTTCCCGTCTGCTCCTGCGCGGAGGCGTCGTGTACGTGGCGGCGGGCACGGCACGACCTGACGAGCCGGGAAGCCTGACGGCGCACCGCGTCGATGACGGGCGCGAGCTGTGGCGCGTCGTGCTCCGCAAGGGCGACGTCGAGGAGCTCGCCTCGGACGGCGACGACCTCGTCGTGGCCCTTGCGGATGCGGTTCTCGGCTGCGCCTAGGTGCGTGCTGCGAGCCTCGGGACGAGGGCGCCCTGCACGACGACCGAGAGCACGACGACGACGGTCGTCACGGCGTACAGGCGATGTCCCTGTGGCCCGTCGAGGAGCATCGATCCGAGCAGGAGCGGGACGGCGCCCTTCAGGCCGGCGAGCAGGACGAAGGATCGCTCGGGTCGGCTCATGCCGAGCACGAACGGCCAGCAGGTGAGGGGGCGTACGACGAAGGCGAGGAGCACGAAGACCGCGAGCCCCTCGAGCCAGACGCCGCCGACATCACCCGGGTCCACGAGCAGACCGAGCGAGAGGAACGCGACGGCCTCTCCTGCGGTGCCGACGGCAACGTGCAGCTGGTCGCCGCCGACGACGATGCCCGCGACGAAGACAGCGAGGAAGCCGGAGCCGTGCGCGACGTCTGCGACGGCGAACAGCCCGAACGCCACCGGGAGGGCGAGGAGGCGCGGCAACCGCTGCGCCAGCAGGCCACCGGCGGCTCCGACAGCTGCCCCGACGAGCAGCTGCAGGGCGAAGGTCAGAGCGGCGTCCGACACGGCCTGACCGGACAGCGAACCGGCATCGAGGAGGGCAGCCATCAGAGCGATGCCGACCGGGTCGTTCGCGCCGGACTCGCCCTCGAGGACGGTGGCACCGCGACCCGTCACCGAGCCGAGCAGGCTGAAGACGACCGCAGGATCGGTGGGTGCCAGCGCGGCGGCGAGCAGCACGGCGAGGTACCAGCTGGTGCCGAGGACCAGGTGGGTCACCAGCGCTCCGCCGGCGACGGTGGCGAAGGTGCCGACGAGGCCGAGACCCAGGATGGCCGGGGCCTCTGCACGGAACCGACCGCCCATGCCTCGGCCGCCGTCGAAGAGGATCACGACGAGCGCGATCGAGACGACCACCTCGACGTGATCCTGCTCGACGCTCACCGGCAGCAGCGCGGCGAGGAGCAGGTAGAGGACCGGCTTCACGGCTTCCCTTCCGGGCACGGCGACACGACTGCCGACCAGACTTCCCGGCTCACCTGGGCGACAGCCTAAGGTCTGTCGGGTGTTCAGCGTGACGACCTCCGTGCAGATCCGGTTCAGCGACTTCGACCCGCTCAACCACGTCAACAACGTGGCCTTCTTCGAGATCATGGAGACGGCGCGTGTCGAGGCGATGCGCAAGCTGCCGCGGTCGCTGAAGGGGCACATGGTGGTGCGGCACGCCTCGTGCGACTACGAGGACCAGATCCGCGGCGGGATCCGCGCGGTGGACGTGACGGTGTCGGTCGAGAAGGTCGGCAGGTCGTCGTTCTCGCTGCTGCACGAGATCACCGCCGACGGGCATCTCGTCGGCCGGGGGCACGTGACGATGGTGGCGCTCGAGGACGGGAAGTCCCGACCGCTGTCGGACGAGGAGCGCTCCTTCCTCGAGGGCTGAGAGTCCCGGGGACATCCCGGCGCGACACGCCGGCGTGTCGCGATGGAGAAGTCCCTGGGACTCCGGGGTCAGGGAAGCAGGTCGTCGATGGCGCGCCAGATGCGCTGCATCGAGACCGGGCCCTTCGCCTTGAGGGTGGGTGCGAACAGGGAGACGCGCAGCTCCTCGAGCATCCACCCGACCTGGTCCTTGCCGGGACCGGCCGGCAGCTTGGCCCACTCTTCCTGGACCGCGTGCACGTCGCCCATCAGCTCGGCGTCCCGCGGCGACCGTCGCTCGGCGCGGACCTGGGCGGCCTGGAGGTAGCGGGCCAGGTCTGGCAGGCGCGCGGCTCCGTGCTCGGTGACGAACCCCTTGTGGACCAGGCGCTCGCGCTGCTGGGCGAGGTCGACGCCGGCCGGGCCGGGCAGGGTGGCGGCCGGGACGGCGAGCACCTTCTCCACGGACTGCAGGACCCTGAGCAGCGCGTCGACGCTGCTGTCGCGGACGGTCTTCAACTGCACGTCGAAGTCGGCCTCGGTGCGGGGGTCTGCCGTCATCAGCGAGTCGACGGCGGCGGCGAGGCAGTCCTCCATGAGAGCGGGCAGTGAGCCGTGCGGGTTGTTGGCCAGCGCGAGCTTCATGGCGTTGGTCAGCCTGCCGCTCACGGCCTTGACCGGTGAGGAGGTGTTGAGCAGCAGCAGCCGGCGTACGCCCGCGTGGTGCGTCGCGGGTGACGGCTGCGGGAGCACGCGGAGCGCGACGGTGCTGCCCTCGTCCACGAGCACCGGGTAGCCGACGACGGCGCCCGACGTGACCTCGGCCGGGATGTCGCCCACCGTCCAGCTCGTGAGGCCCGCCTGCTCGAGATCGCCTGCGGCAGAGGCGATCGCCGCCTGCACCGGCTTCGCGAGACTCGCCTGCAGGGCGTTGAGGTCCTTGCCCTCCGCGACGGCCTCGTCGCCGTCCATGACGCGGTAGGTCGGACGCAGGTGCGAGGGCAGCCGGTCGAGGCCCCACTCCTCGACGGGGATGGTCACGCCCTTCAGCAGCCGAGCCTCGCGGGACAGGGCGTGGAGCAGGTCCTCCTCACGCGGCGAGACCCGGTCGAGGATGGCCCTGGCCGTGTCGGGGGCCGGGACCAGCTTCACGCGCAGCGGCTTCGGGAGCGTCTTGATGAGGGCGGTGACGAGCTCGAGCCGCATCCCCGGCACCTGCCAGGCGAAGTCCTCGGGCTTCACGCGGTTCAGGACCTCGAGCGGCACGTCGACAGTGACGCCGTCGGCATGGGTGCCGGGGTCGAAGGCGTAGGACAGGTCGAACCGGAGGTCGCCGCTGACCCAGACCGACGGGTGCTCGCCCGGGTCGACGTCGCCCGCGACGAGGTCGTCGATCCGCAGGTCGAGCAGGGTGGGATCAGCGGGCTTCGTCTTCTTCCACCAGCGGTCGAAGTGCGCCCCGCTGACCACGTCCTGAGGTATGCGTGAGTCATAGAAGTCGTAGACGACGTCGTCGCTGACGACGATGTCGCGGCGTCGGGCGCGTCGCTCGAGCTCCTCGACGTCGTCGAGCAGGGCGTGGTTCTGCCGGAAGAAGGCGTGGTGGGTCTCCCAGTCGCCCTCGACGAGGGCGTGCCGGATGAACAGGTCCCGGCACTGGACCGGGTCGACCTTCCCGTACTGCACCTTTCGCTGCGCGACGATCGGGACGCCGTAGAGCATGACCCGCTCGAACGCGACGACGGAACCGCGCTTCTTCTCCCAGTGCGGCTCGGAGTACGACCGCTTCAGCAGGTGCCCGCCGACGGCCTCGACCTGCTCGGGCGTGACCTTGCCGACCTGGCGGGCGAACAGCCGTGACGTCTCGACCAGCTCGGCCGCGACGACCAGCGCCGGCTGCTTCTTCGCCAGGGGCGTGCCGGGTGCGATGACGAAGCGCGCACCGCGGGCCCCGAGGTAGTCGCGGGTCGCCTCCTGCTTCAGCCCCACGTGGCTGAGCAGTCCGGCGAGCAGGGCGGTCGTCACGGTGTCGGGGTCGCCGGTGGAGTCGAGGTCGAGGTCCATGGACCGGGCCACGCGGCGGAGCTGGCTGTGCAGGTCCTGCCACTCGCGGATGCGCAGGTAGTTGAGGAACTCGCGCTTGCACATCCTGCGGAAGGCGCTGGAGGACAAGGCCTTCTGCTGCTCCTGCACGTGCTTCCAGAGCTTCAGCCAGCCGAGCAGGTCCGATGACGGGTCCGTGAACCGGGAGTGCGCCTCGGTCGCCTGCTCGCGCTTGTCGAGGGGCCGTTCGCGCGGGTCCTGGATCGACAGCGCGGCAGCGATGACGAGGACCTCCTTCACGCATCCGAGGCGGCCCGCCTCGACGATCATCCGCGCCATCCGCGGGTCGACCGGCAGCTGCGCGAGCTGCCGCCCGACGCGGGTCAGCCGCCCGTCTTCCTGCAGCGCACCCAGCTCCTCCAGCAGCTGCAGGCCGTCCCTGACGTTGCGCTTGTCCGGCGGCTCGACGAACGGGAAGGCCTCGAGGTCACCGAGCCCCAGCGACGCCATCTGCAGCAGGACGCTCGCCAGGTTGGTGCGCAGGATCTCCGGGTCCGTGAACTCCGGCCGGCTGTCGAAGTCCTCCTCGCTGTAGAGGCGGATGCAGATGCCGTCGGCGACCCGGCCGCAACGACCCGCCCGCTGCGTCGCCGACGCCTGGCTGATCCGCTCGATCGGCAGCCGCTGCACCTTGGTGCGGTGGGAGTACCGGCTGATGCGAGCCGTTCCCGGGTCGACGACGTACCGGATGCCGGGGACGGTCAGCGACGTCTCGGCGACGTTGGTCGCGAGCACGATGCGACGCTTCGAGTGCGGCGCGAAGACCAGGTGCTGCTCGGCGGCCGACAGCCGTCCGAACAGCGGCACCACCTCGGCGTCGATCGCGCCGCGCAGCACGTCGGCCGCGTCGCGGATCTCCCGCTCGCCGCTGCAGAACACGAGCACGTCGCCGCTGACCGGCAGCTCCTCGATCGCGCGGACGATCCCGCCGACCTGGTCCTCCTCCTCGTCGAGCGGGCGGTAGAGCACCTCGACCGGGTAGGTGCGGCCGCTGACCTCGAGAACGGGCGCGTCGTCGAAGTGCTGGCTGAACCGCTCCGGGTCGATCGTCGCCGACGTGATGACGACCTTCAGGTCGGGACGACGAGGGAGCAGCTGCTTGAGGTACCCGAGCAGGAAGTCGATCGTCAGCGACCGCTCGTGCGCCTCGTCGATGACGATCGTGTCGTAGGCCAGCAGGTCCCGGTCGCGCGAGAGCTCGGCCAGCAGGATGCCGTCCGTCATCACCTTGACCATCGAGGTGTCCGACACCTGGTCGTGGAAGCGGACGGTGTAGCCGACCAGGTCCCCCAGCTCCGTACCCAGCTCCTCCGCCACCCGCTCCGCGACGGCGCGCGCCGCGATCCGGCGCGGCTGGGTGTGACCGATGAAGCCCGTGACCCCGCGGCCGAGCTCGAGCAGGATCTTGGGCAGCTGGGTGGTCTTGCCGGAGCCCGTCTCACCGGCGAGCACGACGACCTGGTGGTCGCGGATCGCGGCCGCGATGTCCTGCCGCACCTGCGACACCGGCAGGTGGTCCGGGTAGCTGATCTCCGGGACGGCGGTACGACGGGCAGCGATGCGCTCGGACGCGCGGGTGAACTCGGCGGCGACCCGACCGAGGTCGACCCGGGGGTCGTCCAGCCGTCGCGCCAGCCGTCGGCGGTCGCGCAGCATCAGCTCCGGGAGGTGCTCCCGCAGCTGCGCGATCGAGGGAGCAGACATGGCTCCCTCAGGCTATGCGGGTCAGGTGCTGCTGGTCGTCCCGTTTCCGCCGGTCGGCGCCTGCTGCGTGCCCGGCTGCCCGGGCGGACCGAAGCCTCCCTGGCCGCCCGGTCCGCCGAAGCCGCCAGGACCGCCCTGTCCGGGCGTGCCCGCGACGACCAGCTCAGCGGCCGTGCCGTTGGCCCGCACCATGACGGTGTCGCCCTGCCTGATGGCGGCGACGGTGGACGGCGCGCCGTCGACGATGACGCGCGTGCTGGAGCCGACGGCGTAGGCCGTGCCGTTGACCGTGATGCTCGAGCTGCTGACGGCGCTGACGGTGCCCTGGACGCCGCCGAAGCGGCCGCCGGGGTTCGTACCGCCCGGAGCCTGCCCGTTGGCCCCCGGCGGGCCGAAGCCCCCTGGGCCGTTGCCGGCCTGCGGCGAGGCGGACGAGCTCTGCAGCGTGAAGACGCCGACAGCGCCGACGACGAGGGCGGTCGCGAAGACGCCGGCTGCCTTGGCGCGCTGGGAGAACGAGCGCCCCGAGGCGGGCTCGTCGGCCGGGCGCTCGAGCGTGGCCGTCGCCGGCGCACCGGCCGGCTGGGAGAGCCACTCCAGGTCCTGGGAGGCGGTGGGCTGAGCGGAGGTCTCGTCGGTCATGGCACCAAGGTCGGGCGCGCAGCCGCGACCGCGCTGGCAACGGCCTGGGAGGTCCCTGGCAGAGTCGGGCACGTGCCACGTCGCAGCGCCGGGATCCTGCTGTTCCGCCGTAGTCCTGCTCTGGAGGTCCTGCTCGCGCACCCGGGTGGGCCGCTGCACGCCAGCAAGGACGTCTGGACGGTGCCGAAGGGCGAGTACGAGCCGGGCGAGTCGGCGATCGACGCTGCCTACCGCGAGTTCGCGGAGGAGACCGGCCAGCCCGTGCCCGCCGGGCCCGCGCTCGACCTCGGCGAGGTCCAGCAGAAGGGCGGCAAGCTCGTCGTCTGCTGGGCGGTCGAGGGGGACGTCGACCCCACGGCGTGCGTGAGCAACACCTTCCGGATGCTGTGGCGCGGGCGGCTGCAGGAGTTCCCCGAGATCGACCGAGTGGCCTGGTTCGACCTGCCGACGGCACGCGTCAAGATCAACCCGCGGCAGGAGCCGTTCCTCGATCGGCTGGCGGTGCTTGCGCCCGAGTTGTGAGGTGTGTCACCTTTCGTCGGTGTTACCGACCGGTAACGGACCCAGCTTCGTCCGACGCTCCTGGAGGAGCACTTGCGCAAGCCTCTGGCACTGCTCGCCACCGCCGCTCTCGCGGCCGGCCTGACCGGCACGCTGCAGTCCCCCGCCTTCGCGGACGGCCCGGGGGTCGGATCCCCCTGGATCGTGTCCGTCGGCGACTCCTACATCTCGGGAGAGGCCGGCCGCTGGGCCGGCAACTCCAACAACGGCGAGTCCTACACGGACGCGCTCGGCAGCACGGCGTACTTCGACAACGCCGGCCACACGGCCGAGACCATCAACCGCTGCCACCGCAGCCTGGCTGCCGAGGTCTACACCGGCGTCGTCAACGGCATGAACCTCGCCTGCTCCGGCGCCAAGACGTCGACCTTCACCGACAGCAACGGCTACTTCAAGCCGGGTCTGGACTTCGCCGCCGGCGGCCAGGCCGCGCTGCTGCAGAGCTTCGCCGCCGGCCACAACGTGAAGGCGATCGCCGTCAGCATCGGCGGCAACAACTTCAACTTCGGCTCGGTCGTGCAGTCCTGCGTCAGCGACTGGGCGACGTCCCCGACCTGGGCGAAGGACTACTGCAACGACGACTCGTCCGTGACGGCGAACTTCACGAGCGCCAACATCACGGCGCAGACGACGGCCATCAAGAACGGGCTGCTCAACCTGCGGACGGCGATGCGCAACGCCGGGTACGCCGACGGCTCCTACTCGCTCATCGTGCAGAACTACGAGTCGCCGCTCCCGCTGTCGGGCGGCATGCGGTACGGCGAGAGCGGCTACACCCGGCAGAACACCGGCGGCTGCGGGTTCTGGAACAACGACCTCAACTGGGCCAACAACACGGCGCTGCCGACCATCAACAGCGCCGTCGCGAACGCCGCGTCGCAGGCAGGCATCGCCAACACCAAGCTGCTCAACCTGGCCTCGGCCTTCAACGGGCGCCGGCTGTGCGAGAGCACCGTCGGGCTGATCGAGGAGAAGGGCCTCGCCGGCTGGTGGTCCACCGGTGCCGTCGACCAGACCGAGTGGATCAACCAGATCCGCACGGTCTCGACCTGCTGCGGCTCGAACTACTACATCCAGGAGTCGCTGCACCCGAACTACTGGGGTCAGGGGGCGCTGGCGAACTGCCTCACGCTGGCCTGGAACAACGGCGCGCCGCGCGGTGGCACCTGCACCCGCGGGGCCAATGGGCTCAACAGCTACGGCGAGCCCAACATGGTGCTCAGCTGATCTGATCGCCGACCGGCGGTCATCACCGCGGACCGCCGGTCGACGACGGGCGTGCGCCCCGCGAGCCCACCCCACACCAGGGCACCTCCCAACGCCGTC
>CBIHPE010000047.1:0-20412 GCA_966212015.1 uncultured Frankiales bacterium
GGCCGCGACCCCGGCGGCTCGCTGCTGGACACCCTGCGCACGTTCCTCGACACCGGCTCGGTCCCCGAGACCGCGCGGCGCGAGGTCGTGCACCCCAACACCGTGTCGTACCGCCTGGGTCGGGTCCGCGACCTCACCGGGCTCGATCCCCGCCTTCCCCGGGAGAGCGCCCTGCTCGTCCTCGGGCTCGGTCTCCCTCAGGAGGAGCAGCATCCATGACGTACGTCGGAGGACAGCCGCTCACGGTCGCCACCATCTTCGACCGGATGCACACCGTCAACGGCGACAACCTGGTCATCGACGCGCTGCCGGGCGGCACGACCCGCACGACCTACCGCGAGCTCGGCGACCGCGTGCTGCGACTGGTGACGGTGCTCCAGGACCTCGGCGTGCAGCCGGGGGACCGGGTGGCGTCGTTCGCCAACAACACCAGCCGCCACGTCGAGCTCTACTACGCCGTGCCACTCGCCGGTGCCGTGCTGCACATGGTCAACATCCGGCTGCACGACGACCAGCTCGAGCACGTCATCGCCGACGCCGGTGACGTCCTCGTCTTCGCCGATGCCGACCTCGTCGACCGGCTGAGCTCCCTCAACCTGCCGTCGGTGCAGAAGGTGCTCGCCCTCGGCGCCGACGTCGACCAGCTGATCGCTCAGGCCGAGCCGTGCACCGACCTGCCCGAGCTGCGCGAGGACATGCTGGCCGGGCTGTGCCACACCAGCGGCACCACCGGGATGCCGAAGGCCGCCGTCTACACCCACCGGTCGACGTACCTGCACGCGCTGACCGCGTGCATGGTCGACGGTCTCGCCCTCTCGGAGCGCGAGCGGGTGCTGCCCGTCGTACCGCTCTTCCACGCGTGCGGCTGGGGCCTGCCCTACAGCGCTCCCTTCACCGGTGCGGAGCTCGTCCTCGTCGGCGCCGACACGTCACCGGCCAACCTCGCCCGGGTCATCGCCGAGGAGAAGGTGACCTGGGCGGCGGGCGTCCCGACGATCTGGAACGGCCTGCTGCCGCTGGCCAAGGACCTGCCCAGCCTCAAGACCCTCGGGGTCGGGGGGTCCGCCTCACCCCGCGCCCTGATCGCCGCCTACGACGAGCTGGGGATCACGCTGCTGCAGCTGTGGGGGATGACCGAGACCGGTCCGCTCGCCTCGACGTCGCGCCCGCGCCGACGCCACGACGGGCTGCCCTACGGGGACCTGCTCGACATCCGCACGAAGACCGGCACGATCCTGCCCGGCCTCGAGGCCCGCGTCGTCGGCGAGGACGGCACGGTGCTGCCGTGGGACGGCGAGTCGGTCGGCGAGCTCGAGTGCCGTGGGCCCTGGGTCGCGACCGACTACTGGGGCGGTGCTCCGGAGAAGTTCCACGACGGCTGGCTGCGCACCGGCGACATGGCGAAGATGGAGCACGACGGCTACTTCACGATCGTCGACCGGTCCAAGGACCTGGTGAAGTCCGGCGGAGAGTGGATCTCCTCGGTCGAGCTCGAGGGCGCGTGCCTCGGCCACCCAGCGATCAAGGAGGCGGCTGTCGTCGGCGTCCCGTCGGCAAAGTGGGACGAGCGGCCAGTCGTCGTGGCGTCGGTCCACGAGCCCGTCACCCTCGACGAGCTCCGCGCCTTCCTCACCGGCAAGGTCGCGAAGTGGTGGCTGCCCGACGAGCTCGTGATCGTCGACGACGTCGCCAAGACGTCCGTCGGCAAGTACGACAAGAAGGTCATCCGCACCCAGGTCGCGCACCTCTCCCTGCCCTAGGAAGGAGAGCGCGATGTCCCAGCCTCGCGTCCTCGTCGTCCTCGCCGCTGCCCTGCTGGCGCTGACGACGTCTGCTCATGCCGATCCTGGCAAGCCCGCGCGCACCAAGCCGCAGGGGCCCGCGGCGGTGAGGTTCGCGCGCGACGTCCCTGTGCTGAAGGACTCCGAGTGGGGCTGGCCGATCGGCGGCTTCGGCGGGATCCG
Source organism: uncultured Frankiales bacterium (assembly GCA_966212015.1). GTDB lineage: Bacteria > Actinomycetota > Actinomycetes > Mycobacteriales > SCTD01 > RYN-111. The sequence goes on from CBIHPE010000047.1 coordinate 1,965, forward strand.
CCGGGGCTACCCGCTGAGGCACGTACCGGTCATCTTCGTGCACGGCAACAACGTCGACGCCGCCGACTGGTACCCGGTCCGCGACGACTTCCTCAAGGCCGGCTGGACGAGGCAGGAGCTGTGGGGCCTGTCGTACGGCGGCCTCGGCGGGCACAACGGCACGGCTTTGATGCGGCAGAACCCCGAGGCGGACTCCGAGCGCAAGGCGCAGGGCGACAACGGGTCGACCTACATCACGGAGGACGACGTCAACGTCGCGGACCTCTACCGCTTCATCCACGTCGTGCAGGCCTACACCGGATCGAAGCGGTTCGTCATCGTCAGCCACTCGCTGGGGGTCTCATTGGCCCGCGAGACGCTGCGCGTGCACCGAGAGCTGCGCAGGGACCTGGTCGCCTTCGTCGGCATCGCCGGGCCGAACCACGGCACGACCTTCTGCCCGCCCGGCTCGGAGGGCAACGTGGTGAGCTGCGACGAGATCGCCGCGGGCACGGCGTGGCTGGCCCGGCTCAACGCGGCGGGGGAGACCTACGGCCCGGCTCGGTGGATGACGGTGTACGACGGGAGCGGCGCGGGCGACCCGGCGTACGTCGGCGACACGTACGCCCAGTCCCCGGCGCTGCGGGGCGCGGTCAACGTCCAGTACCCGCACACGTACCACAACGACCTGCGGATCGACGCCGGCATCGTGGCTGCGTACCGAGCCTGGATCGAGCGCTGGGCCACGCTCCGCCGGTGACCTTCGTGCGCCAGCACAACGCGCGAGGGGGCGTTTGTGCCTTTTCGCGCACCCGCCGGCGGCCGGATCCACGCAGAATGCGGACATGAGCCCCCGGATCGCCCTCGCCGTGGTGGCCGTCCTCGCCGTCTCGGCGTGCGGCAGCACGGTTCAGCAGACGTCGTCCAGCACGCTCAACGGCACCGGCGGCGACGGCCTGTCCTCGACCGCCGGGACGACCACGGGAGACGGGAGCTCCACCGGTCTTGGCCCCGGCTCGACGGGCGCCAGCGGCAGCACGTCGGGTCTCGCGACGTCTGGTGGCTCAGGCTCGATGACAGGCAGCGGGTCGACCGGCCTCGGCAGCACCACCGGGGGCGGCTCAGGCGCGGGCAGCGACACCACGGGCGGCTCGCCGCTGCCGAGCCAGGCGAGCACGGGCCTCGGGGTCACAGCCAAGGCGATCAGCGTCGGCTTCGCCTACTCACCTGACGCGGACGCCGCCAACTCCGCCATCGGTGGAGGTGCCTTCACCTCGGGAGACGAGAAGGCCAACATCCAGGCCCTGGTCGACGAGATCAACGCCCACGGCGGCATCGCCGGACGCAAGCTCAACCCCGTCTTCCACGCCTACCACGTCACGTCGGCAGACTCCGGCTCCACCCAGGACCAGGCCGCGTGCGACGACTGGACCGTCGACCACAAGGTCATCGCCGTCGCGAGCAGCGCGCTGACCGACACCCTCGTCGCCTGCCTGAAGACGCGCGGCGTGGTCTACGTGAAGGCCGGTCAGATCGTCGACGCCGACCAGACCTACCTGAAGGAGTACTCGAACGAGCGGCTGCTCGCGACCATGTCGCAGGACCGCATCTTCAAGGACCAGGCCCAGTCCTTCCAGCGGCAGAAGTACTTCACCGGCTGGAACGCGGTCAACGGCACCCCCGGCGCGTCGACCAAGGTGGGTGTCATCACCTACAACACGCCCAGCTTCACGCGCTCGCTGCGCAACGTGATCCTCCCGGCGCTGAAGGCCGCGGGTCACGCCGCCGCGGAGCCGGACGTGATCCAGGTCCAGAAGGTCCAGCAGCAGTCCGACACGGCCACGACCTCGGCGCAGATCAAGAGCGCCGTGCTGCGCTTCCAGTCCGACGGGGTCACGCATGTCGTGCTGGGGGACGCGAGCGCGCTCATCCTCGAGTTCTTCGCGGCCAACGCCCGGACGCAGAACTACTACCCGCGGTTCGGGGTCACGTCGGGCGCTGCGCCTCAGGCCATCTACGACGCGGGGCTCGCGACGGCCAAGCAGCTGAACGGGATCTCCGGCAACGGCTGGCTGCCCACGCTGGACCTCCCCGTCCCGGCCCAGGCGGCCTACAGCAACAGCGAGACCAAGCGCTGCCTGGAGATCATGAAGCGCCGGACCGGTCAGCAGTACACCAGCACGAACGCCGCGACCATCGCCCTCGGCGACTGCGACAGCGTCTTCATGCTCCAGAAGGCCCTCTCCCTCGCGACCTCGCTCAGCCCGGCGGGTCTGCTCGCCGGGTTCGACAGGATCGGGGGGAGCTACGTCTCGCCGACCGTCGGCCCGACCTTCACGTCCCCCAACCAGCACGACACCGCAGTGCAGGCCTGGGACCTGAACTGGGTGCCGAGCTGCACGTGCGTGAAGTACTCGAACAAGCGACGGGTCCCGAGCCTCTAGAACCCCGTCCGCGCGCCGATCGTCACGACCCGCCCGAGCGCCTTCTCCCGCAGCTCCTGGCTGATGCCGCGGGACAGGTGGGTCCACCCGACGCAGACGGCGGAGACCCGTCGCCCGCGCCGGGCAGCGAGCTCCAGCTCCTGTCGGGTGATGACCTGGACGCCGATGCGGAGCATCAGGCCTCCCGCTGCATGTGCCGGCCACCGAAGTTGATGCCGTCGACGAGACCGTCCTCGCTCCGGCTGAAGTAGCCCTTGAGGCCCTTCGCGTCGCCCTCGGCGACGACGTAGCGGTCCGGGCCGTCGGTCGTCAGCCGCAGGAACGTGTCGGGCTGCTCCGGGTCCTCGCCCTCGGGGAGGAACGTGAGGTCCGTGATGCGCGCCTTGACCACGAGCTTCGGGTGCTCGGCGACGACCCGCACCTCGACGGCGGTCGTGCGGTAGAGGCCCTCGTACTCGGAGAGCTGCTCCGGGGTCACGTCGGCGAGCTCGGGCTCCTTCGTCGACAGGCCGAGGTGCTCCTCGAGCGCCCAGGCGCGGAGCTTGTGGTGCAGCTCGGCGCCGGTCGGGCCGCAGTTCGTCATGCAGACGAAGGCGAAGTCCTTCGCGGGCACCATGACGAAGTCGGAGTGCTGGCCGTGGGTCGTGCCGCCGTGCCCGACGAGGAGCTCGCCGTCGAGCTCGGCAAGCAGCCACGAGACGCCGACGGCATCACCGAGAGCGGAGCCGGGCATCGCCGCCGTCGGCTGCTGCATCTGCTCGCGAGCGGCCTTGCTCAGGACCTCGTCGCCGAAGTGCCCGAGGTGGAACTGCGCCCACCTCAGCTGGTCGCCGACCGTCGCGGTCCAGCCGCCGGCCGGGGTCGCGGACCGCGGGATGCCCCACGGCTTGAGCACGACGATGCTGCCGTCCTCGTGCCGGTTGTGCCCGCTGGAGAAGCGCATCGTCATGATCTCCTTGCCGAACCCGAAGGTGCGGTCGAGACCGAGCGGGTCCAGGACCAGCTCCCGGACGGCCTGCTCGTACGTCGTGCCGTGGACCGTCGCGATGAGGTGACCGGCCAGGCTGAGCGACGCGTTGTTGTACGACGGCGCGGAGCCGAGCGGCGACACCTGGGGGAGCGTCGCCATGTAGGCGACGTACTTCTCGAGCGCGTCGTCGCCGTCGCCGGTGTCCTCGAAGACGTCGCCCATCCAGCCGGCGGTGTGGTTGAGCAGCTGCAGCACGGTGACCTTGGCGGCGACGTCCTCGTCGGTGAGCGTCAGCCCGGGCAGGTACGTCCGGACGGGGGCGTCGAGGTCGAGCAGCCCCTTCTCCACGAGCACCATGACGGCTGTGGCGGTGAGCGTCTTACCGGTGCTGCCGAACTGGAAGAGCGTGTCCTCGTCGACGGTCAGCGGGTGGTCGACGTTGGTGATGCCGTGCAGCGCGACCTCGGTCTCGCCGCCGCGCACGATGCCGGCGACGACGCCCGGGACGTTGAGCTCGGTCGCGAGCTCGGTGAGCTTCTCCTGCAGGGACGCCATGACCCCACCTCCTTACGGTGTAAGGAGGGTCTTACGTCGTAAGGCACTTGTCAAGAGGTGAGCCCGCGCACCAGCCCGTCGGTCAGGGTCGTCCAGAAGTCGTCGAGGGTGGTCCCGACGTCCGGCACCTGCAGCAGCAGGGGGAACTCGTCTTCCGGCAGGGACGCGATGGCTGTCCCGTCAGCCTCGAGGTCCGGCGCGAGAGCCGCGCTCGACTCCAGCGCGGTCATCGACAGCAGGGCCAGGGCCACCGCCTGCACGGCGGCGAAGGCCTGCGCGACGTCGCGGCCCTCCCGCACGAAGGCCGCCAGGCCGGCCTCGAAGGGCCGCGCTGACTCCGGGTCGTCGAGGGGGACGGTCCTGGTGCTCAGCAGGGTCACCAGCCTCGGGTGCGCGCGGGCCAGTGACCGCAGCCCGTCCGACGTACCCCTGATCCACTGCTCTGCCGTGACCTCGCCGGTGGGCAGCTCCGCGACCTGGATGAGCAGGTCGACGAGGCCGTTCAGCACCGCCTTCTTGCTGGGGACGTGGTGGTAGAGCGACATGGCCTCGACGTTGAGCCGCGCCGCGACGCTGCGCATCGTGACGGCCTCGAGCCCGCGCTTGTCCGCGATGGCGAAAGCGGCCTTGAGGATCCGGTCGCGGGACAGCGGTCGGGCAGCGCTCATGGGGCTGCAGTCTCGCAGGCCGGGTCAGCCCGGGAGGTGGAAGCCGCCGTCGGGGATCGGCGGCGGCGGTGCCTGCGGCACCTGTGGTGCGGGAGGTGCCTCCAGGGCGGTGGGCGGAGGGCCGTACGACGGCGGCGGCACGTGGACCGCGGCCATCTCGGCCCGTCGCCGGCGCTCGGCCAGGATGGCGGTGAGGTAGGCCCAGCCCGGCGTTCCCGGAGGCGGCGGCGGTGCCGTCACCGCGGCCACCGCGGCGGCGAGCCGGCCACCGAGATCGGCGCGGCTGGCGTCGCTGAGCTGCGGGGCGCGGGCCAGGAAGCTGCGTACGGAGAGCGCGAGGTCGTCCGAGAGCCCGGACAGGTCGAGGGTCTGCGCCCACGGGATGAGGGGGGTGGGCATGACGGCGTAGAACTGCTGAGCGCCGCCGGTCACCCGCTCCTGGATCACGATGGTGCCTGCCGCGAGGTCGCCCAGCCGCTTGCCGCGGGAGTTCACGAGCGAGCAGATGACCCCTGCGCTGTAGAGGGTGATCCCGGGGCGCTCCACGAAGAGGCCGATGAGGCCGCGCACGAACGCCTGCCTAAACGAGATCGGGCCGGCGTCGTCACGGACGACCCGCAGGCCCATCGCCGCCTTGCCCAGGGTCTTGCCCTTCCAGAGCGTCTCCATCGCGACCGGGTAGCCGAGGCCGGTGGCGACGAAGATGACCAGGACGATCGCGAGGCCTGCCGCGGCGCTCGGCGCGCCGACGGCGATGAACACGAACGTCAGGAAGTAGAAGACGCCGCCCTGCACGAGGCCGTCGATGAAAGCGGCCAGCAGGCGCGACGGCAGGGCAGCTTCGCGGAGGTCGAGCGCGACCGCCTCGCCGGTGACGAGCTGCGACACCCGAACTCCCCTTCCTGCTGGCTGTGGAGGACCTAGTCTGCCCTCTCGTGGACCTCGATGTGTTCGTTGCGCGGCACAGCGGGGAGTGGGTGCGCCTCGACCAGCTGATCAAGCAGGCCTCGTCCCCCCGGCGCCTGTCGGGCGAGCAGGTGGACGAGCTGGTCGACCTCTACCAGCGCACCGCCACGCACCTGTCCACCGTGCAGAGCGGCGGCGGCGACCCGGTCCTCGTCGGGCGGCTGTCCTCCCTCGTCGCCCGCGGCCGCAGCGCCGTGACCGGCACCCGTCGCGGTGCGCTCCGGGACGTGGCCCGGTTCTTCACGGTCGACTTCCCCGCCGTCCTCTACCGGGCGCGGTGGTGGTGGCTCGGGACGACGGTGTTCTTCCTCGTGATCTCGGTCGCCCTGACGGCCTACCTGCTGACCCACCCCGACCAGCGCAACCAGATCGCCACGCCCGAGCAGGTGCGGCAGCTGGTCGACCACGACTTCCAGGACTACTACAAGCAGGCACCGGCGCAGGACTTCGCCGCCAAGGTGTTCACCAACAACGCCTTCATCGCGCTGATGACCATCGCGAGCGGCCTGCTGCTCGGCGTACCCGTGCTCTTCCTGCTCTACCAGAACGCGGTCAACGTCGCGATCGACGCCGCGTTCATGATCGCGGGAGACCGCACCCAGCTGTTCTTCGGGCTCATCCTCCCGCACGGCCTGCTCGAGCTGACCACGATCTTCGTGTCCGCCGGGCTCGGCCTGAAGCTCGGGTGGACCGTGGTCGACCCCGGCCGGCGCACCCGTGGGCAGGCCCTCGCCGAGGAGGGCCGGGCCCTGGTCATCGGCGGCCTCGGCACCACGGTGATGCTGTTCGTCAGCGGCCTGCTCGAGGCGTTCGTGACGCCGTCCGGGCTGCCCACGTGGGCCCGCATCGGCATCGGCGTCTCGGCGGAGCTGTTCTTCCTGTGGGTCGTCTTCTTCCTCGGCCGCCGCGCCGTGAAGGCGGGCGTCACTGGCGACCTCGACCTCGAGCTCCGGGGCGACACCCTCCCCACTTCCGGCTGACCCCCGAAGTCCCTGGGACCTCGTGGCGGGACTCGCCCGGCGTGTCGCGACCGAATGTCCCAGGGACTTCGGGGGCGCCCCGTGAGAGGCGGCCGGCGGCCTTCAGGGTGAGGTAGGCGTCGGCGACGTGCGACGCGAAGATCTCGGGACCGGCGTCGATGACCTCCACGCCCCGCTTGCGCAGCTCGGCGGTCAGGGCGCGGCGGTCGGCGCGGGTCTTCTCCGCAGCCGCGGCGGCGTAGACGGCGGCCGGGTCGGAGCGGCCGGCCGCCAGGTCGTCGAGCCGGGTGTCGCCGACCGACGCGAGCACGACCGTGTGCCGGGACGTGAGAGACGACAGCACCGGCAGCAGCCCCTGGCGCAGCGGCGCGGGGTCGAGGGCGGTGAACAGCACGACGAGGGACCGGCGGCGCGAGCGGCGCAGCACCTCGGACACGAGGCGGCGGCCGTCGGTCTCGACCAGGGCCGGCTCGAGCACGGCGAGCGCGTCGACCATCCGCGCCAGCAGCTCGGTGCGGTTGACGCCCTCGACGCTGCCGCGAACGTCGCGGTCGACGGCGAGGACGTCGACGCGGTCACCGGCACGAGAGGCCAGCGCGCCGAGGAGCAGCGCGGCGTCGAGGTGCAGGTCGAGGCGGGGCACGTCGCCGATGCGGGCGGCGGAGGTGCGGCCGGTGTCGAGCACCATGAGCACGCGCCGGTCGCGCTCGGGTCGCCAGGTCCGTACGACGACGTCGGCGCGCCGAGCCGTGGCGCGCCAGTCGATGGAGCGGACGTCGTCGCCGACGACGTACTCGCGCAGGGAGTCGAACTCGGTGCCCTGCCCGCGGGTGCGGACCGCCAGCTGCCCGTCGAGCTGACGCAGCTTGTCGAGCTTCTCGGGCAGGAACTTGCGGGACGTGAACGGTGGCTGCACCCGGACCCGCCAGGGCACCTCGTGCCGGCCCTGCCGGCCCGCGAGACCGAGCGGCCCGAGCGTCCGGACCGTCACGCGGTCGGGGTGGCGATCGCCGCGACGCGTCGGTGTCAGGGTCGTCGTGAGCACGCGGCGCTCCCCGGCGGGGATGCGGATCGCCCACGAGCGCGGCGAGGCTCCGGCCGAGGGGACCCAGGCGTCGCGCAGCTGACCCCGCACGGCCCGCCCGCGGTTCTGCACCGACAGGTGCACCTCGACCGAGGTGCCGAGCCGGCACGCCGTCGCCCCCGAGCGGGACAGCTGCAGGCCCCGCACCGAGGCGGCGAGCACGGCGTCGACGGCCAGCACGAGCAGGATGCCGCCCAGCACGACGAGCCCCGTCAGCAGGTGAGGGGAGACCGCGACAGGCAGCAGGCCGAGCAGGGCCAGCAGCACCGCCCGGCCGGTGACCGCCATCAGCGCGGGACGGGGACCGTTGCCAGGACGCCGTCGAGGACGGCGTCGCTCGAGACGCCCTCGAGCTCGGCCTCCGGGCGGAGCGACACGCGGTGCCGCAGCGTCGGACGGGCCAGGGCCTTCACGTCGTCGGGCGTGACGTAGTCGCGGCCGGACAGCCACGCCCACGCCTTCGACGTCGCGAGCAGCGCCGTCGCGCCGCGGGGGGAGGCCCCGAGCTGCAGCGACGGCGAGGTGCGGGTCGCGCGGCACAGGTCGACGACGTAGCCGAGGACCTCCGGCGACACCGTCAGGCCGGCGACCTGCGCCCGCCCGGCCTCGAGGTCGGCGGCCGTCGCCACCGGCGACAGCGCCGAGAGGTCGCGCGGGTCGAAGCCGCTGTTGTGGGCCTCGAGCACCTTGAGCTCGTCGGCTCGCTCGGGCAGCGGGACCGTGAGCTTCACCAGGAAGCGGTCGAGCTGGGCCTCCGGGAGGGGGTACGTCCCCTCGTACTCCACCGGGTTCTGCGTGGCGATGACGAGGAACGGGTCGGGGAGCGGACGCGGGGTGCCGTCGACGGAGACCTGCCGCTCCTCCATGGCCTCGAGCAGCGCTGCCTGTGTCTTCGGCGGCGTGCGGTTGATCTCGTCCGCGAGCAGCAGGTTGGTGAACACCGGCCCCTCCCGGAACGAGAAGGCCGCCGTGCGGGCGTCGTAGACGAGCGACCCCGTGATGTCGCCGGGCATCAGGTCCGGCGTGAACTGCACGCGCTTGGTCGACAGGTCCATCGACGCCGCGACGGCGCGAACCAGCAGCGTCTTGGCGACACCGGGCACGCCCTCGAGCAGCACGTGCCCGCGGCACAGCAGGGCGACGACGAGGCCGGTGACGGCGGCGTCCTGCCCGACGACCGCCTTCGCGACCTCGGTCCGCAGGGCGAGCAGAGCCTCGCGCGGATCACGGGCAGGAGCGGTACGACGACGAGGGGTCGTCACGAGCCAGACACCTCCAGGGCCAGGGCATCGAGGGCGCGGGCGAGCAGCACCAGCGCTGCGTCGTCCGTCGGTGGGGGACCGTACAGGAGCGCGTGGACGTCGGGGGCCGGTCGACCCGTGCGGTCTGCGACCAGGTCGACGAGCACCTCGGGCACGGGGTGCCGGCCGGCGCCGAGGCGGGCAGCCAGCCGGTCGCGGGCACCCGAGCGGAGCGCCTCCGCCGCGGACGACCGGGCACCTGCTGCGTGGTAGAGCCGGCCGCGACCCTCGACCGTCTCCGCGGCGCGCACGACGACGGGGAGCGGCTCCGGCACGACGCGGCCGAGCCGGCGTCCCCGCCACACGATGAGGAAGCCGGCGGTCACGGCCAGCCACACCTCGACGGCGTGCACCCAGTGGGGCAGCAGGTCGCCGAGGCTCTTGGGCTTGCGCTCGCCGACGACAGCGCGGTGCGGGTCGGGGACGAGCCACCGGACGGTCGAGCCCTGCCCGAGCAGCTGCAGGCCGAGCTCCGCGTTGCCCTCCTCGCCGAGCCGCTGGTTGGTGAGGGCCTTCCCGCCGCCGAGCAGCGCGACGTCCTGGTCGGGCAGCAGCGCCAGCGTGCCGCCGTAGCAGAGCACCGCGTGCGGGTCGGCCGAGGCGAACCGGACGCCGCCGACCCGCACCGGCCCGGACGCCTGCGCGACGGGGTCGTCGCAGCCGGGCTGGCGGACCTTCTCGTCGACGAGGTCGTCGAGCTCCACCGGGACTCCCAGCTCAGCGGCCGTGCCGAGGTCAGCAGTCAGCACCAGGTGCGCGCCGGCGCCCTGCAGGTCGCTCAGCTCCTCGGCCGACAGCAGCGACGGGTCGCTGACGAAGATGGTCGACTTCCCGGGGAGGTCCCGCGTCGCGGAGGGCACGTCGCCGACCCGGTCGACGGTGACGCCCTGGCCGCGCAGCAGGCTCGCGAGGGCACGTCCCCCGCCTGGCTCGTAGGAGTCCGGGTCGAGCGTCCCGCTCTTGCCGACCCCCGACGTGAGGACCAGGCCGAGCAGGACGAGCAGCAGCGCCAGGCCCAGCAGGACCGGTCCGCGGTTGCGCCGCAGCCAGCCGCGCGCTGTGCTGCCCGCCGCCGTGCTGACCGGCGCCTCGGCCAGCAGCGTCACGAGGTCACCAGCCTGGCCTCGCGCACGACACCGTCGACCTCGACCAGCACCGCGTAGCCCCCGACGTCGGCGGTCCGGCCGCCGTACCAGACGTCGTCGAAGACCTGCACCCCGCGCCGAAGGGGATCCGCGACCGCGGGAACCGCGGCGCCCGCTTCGCGGGCAAGCTCGTCGGCGGTACGACCCGGGCGCGCGTCGAGGACCCCCCGGCTCTCCAGCTCGCGGGCGACGGCGCGGAGCCGCTCGCGGATCGCCTCGTCGTACCGCCCGGAGGCGGCGTGCTCCTCGGCCAGCGCGCGGTGGGCAGCGGCGGTCGTCACCGCCCCCAGCCCGAACAGCGCCTCCGGGTTGCGATCGAGCCCGCTCGGCCGGGCCCGCCAGTAGACGAGCGCCACCAGCCCGAGGACCAGGAGGACGATCAGCACCAGTCCGAGCGCGCCGCCCGGGGTGACACCCGCCGCCTTGGAGAGGGCCTTGTCGATCTGCTGGAACAGGTACTGCAGGAGCCGGTAGGCCCAGGGCGGCTTCGCGTCCTGGTACTGCTTGCGGCCGAGCTCGTCGCGCGCCGCCTGCCGGGCCGCCTCCCGGTCGAGACCCGTGCCGTCGAGGAACGGGATCACGCGAGAGGGGTCGCCGGGTTGACGGCGGGGGTGCTGGCCGCGGCCTGCAGGGCCACGTCGAGCCCCTCGGTCCGCATTCGCTGGTCGATGTAGACGAGGGCGCGGAACCCCGCCGTGTAGGGAGCGACCAGCGTCTGGACGACGCCGGAGGCCACCGCGACCGTGATGAAGTACGCCGCCCCGAAGGTCACCTCGCCGTTGGTGAACAGCGGGAGCTCGAAGATCAGGATGACCGGGAAGAGCAGGATGCTCGACAGCAGGTAGGTGATGACGAAGCACAGGCACAGCACGCCGAGGGTCCGCCAGAAGCTGCGCATCGCCAGGGTGCGCGAGCGGCGCAGGGCCGTGATCACGCCGACCTTCTCGAGCATGAGCGGAGCCGCGGCCAGGCTCGTCACCGTCCACAGCCAGACCTCGAGCGGCACGACCGGCAGGAGCAGCAGGAACAGGGCCGGGCTGACCAGGAGGCCGAGCAGCACGACCGCGAGGGCTGGCCCGCCGAGGATCACGCCTCGCAGCAGGGCCAGGCCCAGCAGGGCCCAGAAGCGCGGCCGGGTGGCAGCCCACGCGTCGGCGAAGGACGCCGTCTGGCCGAGGATGGCCCTGCTCACGACCGTCACGAGCGCGCCGGTCAGGACGACGCCGCCGAGACCGCTCAGCAGGTAGCCGGGCAGGCTGGACAGGTCGAAGCTGTTGAAGCTGCTGTTGTTCGACGGATTGGTCGCCGAGATCGTGTGGCTCTCCTGGAACGTCAGGCTGAACGCGATGTTGATCCCGGCGACCACGAGGGCGATCAGCGCCGACAGGGCGAGCGTCGGCCGGGGGTACTTGCGGATGATCTTCACGCCGCCGTCGAGGAGCTCGCCGACGCCGAGCGGCCGCAGCGGCACCACGCCCGGCATCGGGATCCAGGCCGGTCCCCAGCCCTGCCACGCCGGTGCTGGGGGAGCCGCGGGCGCGGGGGCGGCGGGCGGCGTGGTCTGCGGGTAGCTCGGGTCGTACGTCGGCGGCTGCCAGCCCCCGCTAGGAGAGGCCCAGTTGCCTCCAGGGTCGGTCATGCGCCCCATGCTTCCACGGCCCGGGCGGTTCTGGTGCCACGATGGAGCCATGGCACCTGCCCGACCCACGACCGCCCGCGTGCTCGTCGTCGACGACGACCCGGCTCTCGCCGAGATGCTCGGCATCGTGCTGCGGGGGGAGGGCTTCGAGCCTGCCTTCGTGTCGGACGGCGACGCCGCCCTCGGCGCCTTCCGTCGCGAGAAGCCCGACGTGGTCCTGCTCGACCTGATGCTGCCGGGCACCGACGGCATCGAGGTCTGCCGGCAGATCCGGGCCGAGTCGGGCGTGCCGATCGTGATGCTCACGGCGAAGGGCGACACCGAGGACGTCGTCCGCGGCCTGGAGACGGGGGCCGACGACTACCTGGTCAAGCCGTTCAAGCCCAAGGAGCTGGTGGCCCGGGTCCGGGCCCGGCTGCGCAGCCACGACAGCGAGCCCGAGTCGCTCACGATCGGACCTCCCGAGGACGCGGTCTCGATCGACGTGCCGGGACACGTGGTCTCCCGCGAGGACAAGGTCATCAGCCTGACGCCCCTTGAGTTCGACCTGCTGCTCGCTCTCGCCCGCCGGCCGAAGACGGTGTTCACGCGCGAGGTGCTGCTCGAGCAGGTCTGGGGCTACCGGCACGCCGCCGACACCCGCCTGGTCAACGTGCACGTGCAGCGGCTCCGCGCCAAGGTCGAGCGCGACCCCGAGCACCCGACGGTCGTCCTGACGGTCCGTGGCATCGGCTACAAGGCAGGGCCGGGCTGAGCCGCGGAGGCCGGCTGGTCCGCCGGGTCTCGCGGCGCTGGCGGCGGTCGGCGCAGACCCGCGTCGTCGTCACGACCATGGTCGGAAGCGCCGTCGCCGTGATCCTGCTCGCGTCGCTCCTGATCGGTCAGGTGGGGCGCGGCCTGGTGAGCGCCCGCACCCGAGCCGCTCTGGTCACGACGCAGTCGAGCATCGCGACCCTCACCGACGGCATCAACGCGATCACACCGGGCACGGTCGACTCGCCTGCCGTGGACCAGTCCCTGCAGTCGCAGGCCAAGGCGCTGTCCGACGCGGGGCAGGTGGGCAACCAGTACTCGATCCTGCTCGTCCGTGCCGATGGGAGCGGAGCGACGTTCGCGACCGACGGGCTCACGATCGGGGACGTGCCGCAGGCGCTGCAGACCCGGCTGGACGACACGGGTCTGGCCTACACCTACCGCCACGACGCCAACCAGCTCGTCGTCGGCGGCGTCGTCCGGACCTCGCTCGGTGACTTCCGGCTCTACCAGGTCTTCTCCCTGGCGTCGGAGCAGTCGACCCTCACCCTCGTGCGGCGCACCACCGTCATCGTCGGCATCGTGCTCGTGCTGCTGCTGCCGCTGCTGGTGTTCGCCGTGCTCCGGCAGGTCGTCCAGCCCGTGCGCGACGCGGCCAGGACGGCCGAGCTGCTGGCGCTCGGCGACCTCGAGCAGCGGATGCGGGTGAAGGGCGAGGACGAGATCGCGCGGCTCGCCGCGTCGTTCAACTCCATGGCGGCTGCGCTCCAGAAGCAGATCCGGCAGCTGGAGGACCTCAGCCGGGTGCAGCGCCGCTTCGTCGCCGACGTGACCCACGAGCTCCGCACCCCGATCACGACGGTCCGGATGGCCGCGGACGTGCTGCACGAGGCCCGCACCGACTTCCCCCTGGCCGCTGCCCGCAGCGCCGAGCTGCTGCAGAACGAGCTCGGCCGGTTCGAGCTGATGCTCTCGGAGCTGCTCGAGATCTCGAGGTACGACGCGGGCGACGCGCAGCTCGACCCGGAGCCCACCGACCTGGTCGCCCTGACGCGTCGCGTCGTCGACTCCGTCAGCCCGCTGGCAGCCCGCAAGGGCAGCGAGCTGGTCGTCTCCGCCGACGGACCGGTCGTCGCCGACCTCGACCACGTGCGCATCGAGCGGGTGCTGCGCAACCTCGTCGTCAACGCCATCGAGCACGGGGAGGGCCGGCCGGTCGAGATCAGGGTCGCCGGGGACGACGACGCCGTCGCCGTGACGGTCCGCGACTCGGGCGTCGGCCTGAAGCCGGGGGAGGAGCGGCTGGCCTTCACCCGCTTCTGGCGAGGTGACCCCTCGCGCGCCCGGACCACGGGTGGCACCGGCCTGGGGCTGGCCATCGCCCAGGAGGACACCCGCGTGCACGGCGGCGTGCTCGACGCGCGCGGACGCCCGGGGCACGGTGCCGTGTTCCGGATGACCCTCCCGCGCCGCATCCACGGTCAGCTGAAGGGCAGCCCGCTGCCCCTGGACGCCGGGCGGGCCCGGACATGAGACGCGCTCTGGCCGCGCTCGCCGTCGCCCTCGTGGCGGGGTGCTCGCTGCCGCTCCCGGACGGCGTGCGGACGCCGTCGGACGTGACCGGTCAGGACGGGCGCGCGGGGCTCCAGGTCCTGCCGGAGGGACCGTCGCTCAGCCAGGGCGCGCGAGGAGCCGTGGCCGGGTTCATCGCCGCCCAGGCGAGCCCCCTGGGCGACTACGCGATCGCCCGGCAGTACCTCGTGGGGCAGGCCGCCCTGAGGTGGTCGCCCGAGAGCGGCATCCGGGTCTTCCGCCCGGACCTCGAGACGGTGAGCTCCGACCGGCAGGACCCGAGCATCATCCGGGTCACGATGTCGACCGTCGCGACGGGCGCCAGCACGGGGCACTACACCCCGGTGCGCGGGACCCCAAGCGAGACCTACGGCGTCACGAAGGACCGCAGCGGCGGATGGCGGATCAGCTCCCTCCCCGACGGCGTCGGGCTCCAGCTGTCCCAGACCGACCTCGCCCGCACCTTCGCGGTGCGCAACCTCTACTACCTAGCCCCTCAGCGGCACACCACCGACCTGCGGCACCTGGTGCCGGACCGCGTGTTCCTGCCGGCCGCCCCCGACCTCAGCGAGCTGCTCGTGCGCCGCGTCCTCGGCACGCCGTACGAGGGCCTGTCGGGGAGCGTCGCGCCGACCGGCGTCCCCGGCCTGAAGGTGCTGGACGTCAGCCGCTCCCGCGACGGCGTCGTGACGGTCGCGCTGTCGAACCAGGTGAGGGCCCTGTCCGGTGAGGCGCTGCGCGACCTGGCTGCGCAGCTGGTCTGGACGCTGCGGCAGGAGTCGCAGGTCACCGGGCTGAGGTTGCGGGAGGACGGCCTGCCTGTGCGGGTCGACGGCGAGCCGGACGTCATCCCCGTCACGGAGTTCGCGTCGTACGACCCTGACGGGCTGCCGGCGAACCCGCCCTACTACTTCCTGGCCGACGGCCACCTGCGGTCCTCGGTCAAGGGCCTGGCCCGGTCCGAGCTCACCGTCGGCCCGCGCCGCCTGGAGGCCATCGCGATCAGTCCGCGCGACGACCGGGTGGCCGCCCTGCACCGGGTCGGGGACCGGGTCGAGGTGCTGCTGGGCAGCACGCGGTCGGGGTCGGTCACCACTCCGGACCGGGCTGTCGGCCTCTCGTCGCCGACCTGGGGCTCGGGGGAGGT
Source organism: uncultured Frankiales bacterium (assembly GCA_966212015.1). GTDB lineage: Bacteria > Actinomycetota > Actinomycetes > Mycobacteriales > SCTD01 > RYN-111. Next base: position 17,168 of record CBIHPE010000047.1, read on the forward strand.
GGGGCTCTGGATGCTGCAGGGCGACGACCGCGTCGTGCGGCTCGACCCGCTCGGGGGGCGGCTCAGCCGCGTGCCGCTCTCGCAGCCGCTGACGGGCATCACGTCGCTGGCCGTGTCCCGCGACGGCGCACGGGTCGCCCTCGCCGTCGGGCGCACCGTCCGGGTGGGCCGGATCGTCTGGGGTCCGGCCGGAGCGCGCGTCGTCGACCTCCGTCCCCTGGCGACCAGCGTCACGGTCCAGCAGCAGGTGGCCTCCAACGCCATCGTCCAGCAGGTCGCGTGGGCGACCTCCACGGACCTGGTCGTGCTGCTGCGGGGCAGCGGTGCGGCTCGCGTCGTGCAGCGGCTCACCGTCGACGGCAGCGGGCCCTTGCCGGCCCAGCCGCTGCCCCTTGCGGTGAGCCCGACGGCGATCACGGCGGCCGGTGCGAGCGTCCTCGTCTCCTCGGGAGGCAGGTCGCAGGTGTTCGGCGTCGGCCAGTCGGCGGCCCTGCAGCAGGCCGGCTCCTCACCTGTCTACCCAGGCTGATCCACAGGCCCGGCGCGGGCGTCCGCCCAGAACGGCCAGGCTTCGTCGGTGCTCGCCGCCCTCCTCGACCTCGTCCTCCCTCGCACCTGCAGCGGGTGCGACGCGCCCGGTGCGCAGCTGTGCCCCGCCTGCCGCGCGCTCCTTCACGGTGAGCCGCTGGGCCGGGTCCGCCCCGCACCCTGCCCTGCAGGCCTGCCCGTGGTCGCCGCGCTGTCCTCGTACCAAGGTCCTCTGCAGCGACTTCTCCTGGCGCACAAGGAAAGAGGACAGCTCGGACTGACCCGACCTCTGGGAGCCGGTCTCGCGTCGGCCGTCCGGTCGCTCCACGTCGGCGAGGCCGTGCTGTGCCCGGTGCCGAGCTCCGCGAAGGCGGTGCGCGACCGCGGGCACGACCACGCGATGCGGCTCGCGCGGGCCGCCGCCGACGACCTCGGGACGTCGGCGTTGCGGCTGCTGGTGCCCGCACGCGCCGTGGCGGACCAGTCCGGCCTCACCAGGAAGCCACGTGCGAGCAACCTGGCGGGAGCACTGGGGGGGGTGGGCGGCCCGGCCCCCCCCGTCGTGGTCGTCGACGACGTCATGACCACCGGCGCCACGCTCGTCGAGGCGGCCCGTGCGCTCGCAGCGCAGGGCCATCCGGTCGCCGGTGCTGCGGTCGTCGCGGCGACCGAAAGGCGGGGAAGGTGACCCATTCTGACCAGACCCCTTCCCGCGTGCGCGGTTGCCGCTCTATGGTCGAGTCAGGTGCCCGAGCGGCACCCGCACGGCGCCACCCCACGGGGTTCTCGCCGAGAGACAGGAGGTCTGCCACACCGCTGAGACAGCGGGGCGCCTGCACTGGCTCACAAGCGAGGAGAATCGCGTTGGACATCGTCGTGAAGGGACGCAACGTCGAGGTCCCGGAGCACTTCCGGACCCATGTCCAGGAGAAGATGGCGCTCAGTGAACGCCTCGACCCCCGCGTCTACCACGTCGACGTCGAGCTCTTCCACGAGAAGAACCCACGACAGTCCGCCCAGTGCCAGCGGGTGGAGATCACGGTGCGGGGCAAGGGCCCCGTCATCCGCGCAGAGGCGTGCGGCGAGACCTTCTACGCCAGCCTCGACGCCGCGGTCCTGAAGCTCGAGGCGCGCCTGCGCAAGAGCCACGACCGCCGCCGCGTGCACCACGGCCTGCGCACCCCCGCCTCGGCGGCGGAGTTCGCGGCCTCGATCTCCCCGAACGGCTCCGGAGACGGGGACAGTGGCGTGGCGGTGCTCGAGGACGTCGATGAAGCCGCCCCTGGTGCGGACGACACCGATTCGCTCATCGTGCGGGACAAGGTCCACGAGGCCATCCCCAAGACGACCGCCGAGGCCCTCCACGAGATGGAGCTCGTCGGCCACGACTTCTTCCTGTTCGCGTGCAAGGAGACCGGGCTGCCGAGCGTGGTCTACCGCCGGCACGGCTACGACTACGGCGTGATCCGCCTGGCTGCGAGCTAGTCCTGCGCACCACCACGGGGTGGCCAGCGCCGGCGGGGCTGTATGCGGGGATCTGTCCCGGCCTGCAGCCCCGCGGCCGCGTGCCACGCCTCGACGCCCTGGCCCGGCAGCTGGGGGAAAGCGCCGCCGTGAGCGCCCGTACCCTGGCGGAGATCGAACGGGCAATGCAGGAGGGCGGCTACCTTCGCCGTGGCGCTGACGGTGACCTCCGGCTATCCCCGCAAGCCATGCGGCGGCTCGGAAAATCGTTGCTGCGCGACGCCGCCAAGCAACTTTCCGGCAGGCAGGGAAGCCGTGACACCCGGATGGCCGGTGCCGCCGGAGAACAGACGGGCTCCAGCCGGCAGTGGGAGTTCGGGGACGCCGAACCGTGGGACGTCACCCGCACCATGACCAACGCCATCCGGCGCACCATGGCCGAAGGCGGCGACCCGGCGCGCGGCCTGCGCCTCGCGGTGGGCGATATTGAAGTCTCGGAGACGGAGGCCAGGACCCAGGCCGCAGTTGCCCTGCTCGTGGACGTCTCCTTCTCCATGGCTGCAGAAGGGCGGTGGGTTCCCATGAAGCGGACCGCGCTGGCACTGCACCACCTCGTCTCCACCCGCTTCCGCGGTGACCGCCTCGAGCTCATCACGTTCGGCCGCTATGCCCAGTCCATGGACATTGGGGAACTGACGGCCCTGCCGGCATTCCGGGAACAGGGAACCAACCTGCATCACGGCCTGCTGCTGGCCGGGCGTTTCTTCCGCCGGCACCCGTCCATGCAGCCGGTCCTGCTGGTGGTCACGGACGGCGAGCCCACGGCACACCTCCTGCCTGACGGGGACTCCTGGTTCAACTGGCCGCCGGACGCAGAGACCATCCGCGCAACGGTTGCCGAGCTGGACCGCCTTGGCCGCGCCGGCGTCCATGCCACCTTCTTCCGCCTGGGCAGCGATCCCGGCCTGGAGCGGTTCATCCAGCGTATGGCGCGGCGCGTGGAGGGCCGTGTTGTCGCCCCGGAGGTGGGCGACCTTGGTGCGGCAGTCGTGGGGGAGTACCTGCGTGCCCACGTCCGCAGCGCCTACGCCGACGGCGACTGGTTCTGATTGCCGTGGGCCAGCTGATGGTGGACCTGATCATCACCCTTGATGGGTGTGCCTCGGGTGAGGGGTGGCCGGGCTGGTGGGGCCTGGAAGGTCCGGAGTATCTCGCGTGGCTGGAACAGGAGGCCGGTCACGGGCGTACTTACT
>CBIHPE010000048.1:0-20400 GCA_966212015.1 uncultured Frankiales bacterium
CGAGACCACCCTGCGCGATCGCCGCATCCTCGGTGAGGAGGGCTTCATCTCCCTCACGCTCGCCGTCGACTCGGTCACCGGCAAGATCGCCGGCGCCCCGCAGATCGCGGCCAAGGGCTTCACCGAGGACCCGAAGGCGTTCGACGACGTGCTGCCGCTGCTCGAGGCGGAGCTCGACCGGGCTGCGCTCGAGGGCGTCAACGACCCTTACCAGCTCGGCCAGCAGTGCCGCCGCATCCTCGGCCGCTGGGTCAACGACACCTACCGCCGCCGCCCGATGATCATCCCCGTCGTCCTCGAGGTCTGACCCGGCGTTCTCGGCTGCTTCCTGCGATGCGCGATCTTCCGCATCTCGGGCCGCCTGCCGGCGTGTCGGGCGCAAGGTGCGGAAGATCGTCGCCGCTGTCTGCGTGATCTTCCCCGTCTCGGGCCGCGTGACGGCGTGTCGGGCGCAAGGTGCGGAAGATCGCGGGCATGTGTCCCGGTCGGCGTGTCGCACGTGGGACGGGTGTGACGGGTGGTACTTCCCCGGTAGCGTCCGATCATGGCCACACGTACGCCCGCACGCCCGGCCGCCAAGAAGGCTGCCCCTCCGAAGAGCGCGGCGCGCAAGACCGCTGCCCGCAAGACGGCCGCCCGGAAGAAGCCGGCCTCCCGGCATGCGCCGGCCCGCGCCAAGCGCACGGGACCGAACCCGCTGGTCAAGGCGGTCGGCGGCACCGTGAAGATGGCGGCGACCGGCGTCGGCACGGTGACCCGCGCCGTCGGCCACGGCGCGCGTGATCTCGACCCCGCGCACCGCCGCGACGGGCTCGGCCTGCTCTGCCTCGTCGGTGCGCTGCTGTCGGCAGCCGGTGCCTGGTGGCACGCGGGCTCGGCCGGCAACGGCCTGGCCGACCTCGTCGAGGGCGGCTTCGGCAGGGGCGCGATGGTGCTGCCGGTCGTGCTGCTCGTCGCCGGCGTCGTCGTGCTGCGCCACCCCTCCAGCCCCGGCGGCCGTGGCCGGCTCCTCGTCGGCTGGACCACGCTCCTGCTCGGTGCGCTCGGTGTCCTGCACGTCGCAGGCAGCGGCGCCCGTCGCGACCGGGGCGGGGTCGTCGGCTTCCTGCTCGGGGACCCCCTGGAGCGGATGCTGTCGCCGTACATCGCCCTGCCCCTGCTGCTGCTCGTCGCGGGGTTCGGCCTGCTGGTCGTGACGGCGACCCCGGTGCACCAGGTGCCCCAGCGGCTGACGCAGCTCAAGAACGCGCTGCTGCTCAAGACCCCCGAGCCGGAGGTCGTCGAGGAGGAGGCGCCGAAGAAGCGCGCCCCGCGGCCGAAGATCGCGATCCAGGAGGATCCTGCCGACCTCGACCCGGTGATCGTCGGGCCGCCCGCGGAGTCGGTGCCGGCGGTCAACGCGACGGTCGCCGAGCCGCCCGTGCACACGCCTGCCCCGAAGGTCACCGAGCAGCTGGTGCTCAAGGGCGACTACACGCTGCCCAGCCCCGACGTGCTCGGCAAGGGGACGCCGCCGAAGGCCCGTAGCGCCGCCAACGACGAGATCATCAAGGCCCTCGGCCAGGTGCTGGAGGACTTCCAGGTCGACGCGACGGTGACCGGGTTCAGTCGCGGCCCGACGGTGACCCGGTACGAGATCGAGCTCGGCGTCGGCGTGAAGGTCGAGCGCATCAAGACGCTGCAGCGCAACATCGCCTACGCCGTGAAGACCGAAGAGGTCCGGATCATCGACGTGATCCCCGGCAAGTCGGCGATCGGCATCGAGATCCCCAACACCGACCGCGAGAACGTCAGCCTCGGCGACGTGCTGCGGTCCTCCGTCGCGACCAGCGACCACCACCCGATGCTCGTCGGCCTCGGCAAGGACGTCGACGGCGGTTTCGTCTGCGCCAACATCGCGAAGACGCCGCACATCCTGGTCGCCGGCGCGACCGGCGCCGGCAAGTCGACGTGCATCAACGCGCTGCTCGTCAGCGTCCTGCTGCGCGCGACCCCCGACGAGGTGCGCCTCATCCTCGTCGACCCGAAGCGCGTGGAGCTGACGGCGTTCGAGGGCGTCCCGCACCTCATCACTCCGATCATCACCAACCCCAAGAAGGCCGCCGAAGCGCTGCAGTGGGTCGTGCGCGAGATGGACCAGCGCTACGACGACCTGGCGGCGTCCGGCTTCCGGCACGTCGACGACTTCAACGCCGCGGTGCGGGCCGGCAAGCTCGTGGCTCCGCCCGGGAGCGAGCGGGTCTACACGCCGTACCCGTACCTGATGGTGATCATCGACGAGCTCGCCGACCTGATGATGGTCGCGCCGCGCGACGTCGAGGACGCGATCGTCCGCATCACGCAGCTCGCCCGCGCCGCCGGCATCCACCTGGTGCTCGCGACGCAGCGGCCCTCGGTCGACGTCGTCACGGGCCTCATCAAGGCCAACGTGCCCTCGCGCCTCGCCTTCGCGACATCGTCCGGCACCGACTCGAAGGTCATCCTCGACCAGCCCGGTGCGGAGAAGCTCATCGGCAAGGGCGACTCGCTCTTCCTGCCGATGGGTTCCTCGAAGCCGATCCGCGTGCAGGGCGCCTACGTCAGCGACTCCGAGGTCGCCGCGATCGTCAAGCACTGCAAGGAGCAGAGGCAGCCGGCGTTCCGGGAGGACCTCACCGCGCCCGCCGCGGCGTCCAAGGAGATCGACGAGGAGATCGGTGACGACATGGACCTGCTGCTGCAGGCCGTCGAGCTCGTCGTCTCCACGCAGTTCGGCTCGACGTCGATGCTGCAGCGCAAGCTGCGCGTCGGCTTCGCCAAGGCGGGCCGGCTGATGGACCTGATGGAGAGCCGCGGCATCGTCGGGCCGTCCGAGGGCTCCAAGGCGCGCGACGTCCTCATCAAGCCCGACGACCTGCCGGGCACCCTGATGATGCTCCGCGGCTGAGCGCGTCCGAGCGCGACGATGTGAGGGGAGCAGCGCTCTGGTGCTGTCCAGCTCACATCGATGCCACGGCGACCGCGGCCAGCGCCGACCTTCGTGGGGACGATGTGAGGGGGGCAGCGCTCAGGCGCGGTCGAACTCACATGGTCTACCGCTGGGCGGACACCTTGAGCAGGATCTCGGGGCCGCGCACCGACCACTGGCGCGCGGCGACCTCGCGGACCCCTGAGCCGACGGCGAGGCCGTAGACCGGGGCGACCAGCACCAGCCAGACCGGGTGGCCGTGCACGGCCGACAGCAGCAGGGGCAGCATCGGCAGCGCCGAGACGACGACGCCCGCCATGACGAGCAGGCCCAGCAGACCGGCGGCGACGCCCTGGCCCCCGCCGCCGTTGCTGAACGCGTTGCGCGGCCCGTCCGGCACGGGGAACGGCGCGAGGACCGAGAGCAGCGCACCGCCGCCGAACGACAGCCCCAGCACGCAGAGGGCGGAGGCGAGGGCGGGGACGAGCAGCTCCCAGCCACCCGTGACAGCGCCGAGGACGAGCCCGGCGAGGAGCACCAGGGGTACGCCGACCAGCGTCGCGGCGACGTCGCCACCGAGCAGGTCGCGCCGGGCGCTGGGCAGGTCGATGCCGGAGGCGATCAAGTGCCACGACGCCGTGCTCTCCTGGCCGAACCGGTTCGCTCCCTGCAACCCGAAGAACAGCGCGATGCCGCAGATCGCGAAGACCATGCCGTGCGTCAGCCGCGAGCCGTAGAGGGCGGGGGAGATGACGACGAACAGGGCGGGGAAGATCGCGCTGGTCACGAGCTGGACGAGGCGCCGCGGCTCGCGGCTCAGGTAGCGCAGGTCCTTGCCGGCGATGGCGCCGATGCGACCGCGCGGGACGACCCGGGTCAGGAAGGCGGGGACGAGAGCCGAGTCGCCGCGGTCGGGTCGTGAGGTCGTCGCGTCGGGCACCTCCTCCGCGCGGCGCAGCGACCCCTCCCACAGCCGGAGCAGGACGGCGAGCACGAGGAGCACGAGGCCCAGGTGCCAGAGCACGGCGAACCAGTGGCCCTGCCGCGCCTCCCGGGGCATCGTGGCGGCCAGGCCGGGCGGGAACCAGCCCAGCACCCGCGCGACGGAGCGCAGCTCCTCGGAGGCGTGCGCGGAGCGGCTCACCTTCTGCAGCACGGGGTTGAGGAACTGCACCGAGATCGCGGTCAGCGCGGTGAGAGCGACCCCCAGGTCGCGGCCGCGGCGGGAGCGCAGCAGCCGCGACAGGGCGGACACGACGGTGCGCGACAGCACGACGCACAGCGCCAGCTCGAGGGCGACGGCGACAGCCGCCACGACCGCCGAGGGCCACGACGAGGACGTGCCGACGATCGCGCCGGAGACGGCGAGCAGGGTCGCGACCGGCGCGACGCCGACCAGGGCGCCCACCCCGTGCAGCACCAGGACCTGCCGGCGGGAGAGCGGGAGCAGCGCGAGCTTCGCGGGGTCGACCAGGTCGTCGCTGGAGAACGTGAGGATCGGGATCACCGACCAGGTCGCGACCAGGAAGCAGAAGAGCGCGACCGTCGCGTCGTCGGCCTGACCCTTGCCGCGCAGCGCGGCCAGCGTGAGGAAGCCGAGCAGGGCCAGCAGCGACCCCAGCAGGATGCTCATGCCCATCCCGACCCGGCGCTGCGTCGACCCCGGTCCGGACCGAAGGCCCCCACGCAGCAAGGCGAGCTTGAGCCGGGCCGCGAGCAGGATCACGGCGTACCCAGCCAGTCGAGCGCTCCCGCGGCGTACCCCCGCCCACCCGCGAGGTCGACGAACACGTCCTCCAGAGAGCGGCCCTGGCGCAGGTCGTCGACCTCGCCGGAGGCCACCACCTGGCCGTGCACGATGACCGCGACCTCGTCGCAGAGCCGCTCGACGAGCTCCATGACGTGGCTGGAGAACACGACTGTGCCCCCGCGGGCGGTGAAGCGCGACAGCACGTCCCGGATCGTTCGGGCCGACACCGGGTCGACCGCCTCGAACGGCTCGTCGAGGAAGAGCACGCCCGGGTTGTGCAGGAGGGCGACGGCGAGCGCGACCTTCTTGCGCATGCCGGTCGAGTAGTCGACGACGAGCTGGTTCTGCGCCCCGACCAGCCCGAAGGTGTGGAGCAGCTCCTGGGACCGCTCCCGGACGAGGTCCTCCGGCAGCTCGCGCAGCCGGCCCGAGAACTCGAGCAGCTCGCGACCCGTGAGCCGCTCGAACGTGCGCAGCCCCTCGGGCAGCACCCCGATCCGGCGCTTCGCCTCGCGCGGGTCCTGCCAGACGTCGACGCCGTCGACGAGGACGACCCCGTGGTCGGGTCGCAGCAGCCCGGTGGCCATCGAGAGGGTGGTGGTCTTGCCGGCCCCGTTCGGACCGACCAGACCGAAGAAGGCGCCGCGCGGCACCCGGAGGTCGACGCCGCGCACGGCCTGCACGTGCCCGAAGGTCTTGACCAGCCCATGCACCTCGACGGCGAACTCGCTCACCTCCGGAACCCTAGAGTCGAACGGGTGGATGTGCGCCCCTATCAGGACGGAGACCGCGACGGCCTGGTCGCCCTCGTCCAGCCGGTCGCGGCGCTGGGCGGCGCCGTCGGCTTCCTGGAGGTGCCGACGGCGGACGAGGTCGAGCAGTGGCGGCTGGGCCTGCACGCCGAGCTCCTCCTGGCGGTCGAGGACGGCCAGGTGCTCGCCTGCGGCGCGCTGAAGCGGCCGGCGAACCCGGTGATGCGCAGGATGGCAGAGGTCACCAAGGTGATGACGCACCCGGAGGCCCGGGGCCGAGGCGCGGCGCGGGCCGTCGTCCGCGCGCTGATCGAGCTCGCGCGGGCCGACGGGCGGGAGCTGCTGACCCTCGAGTGCCGCGGCAACAACCACGCCGCGCAGGCCCTGTACGCCAGCGTGGGGTTCGTCGTCACGGGACGCAGGCCGGACGCGATCGCCGTCGGGGACGACCGCTTCGACCAGGTGCTGATGCACTGCGACCTGCGGTCGGGCACGGCGGGCCTGCGCCGCTTCGGCAGCCGGCGAGAGGGCCTGGGCAGCGCCTGAGAGGCGGCCTTTGTCTACGCCGTTCGGCCGCCCCTAGACTGGGCCCTGCCCTCGACCTTCCCCCTCCACCGAGAGGCCCTTTCCGTGTCTGCCGAGAAGCCCGAGCTCACGCTCGGTGCTGCCCTCCGCGAGGCGCGCGAGGCCGCCGGGCTCACGGTGGAGCAGGTCAGCGCCGACACCCGGATCCGGGCCACGCTCGTGCGCGACCTCGAGGCCGACCGGTTCGCCTCCAGCGGCGGCACGGTCTACGCCCGCGGTCACGTCAAGTCGATCGCCGCGACCCTGCGCGTCGACGCGGCTCCGCTGCTGGCCCTGTTCGACCAGGCCGAGGGGACCGCGCCCGCGGAGGCGCTGCTCGCCCAGACCGAGCCGGTCATGACGACCCTGGGCGGCTCCGACTTCGCCGCGGCCAAGACAGCCTCCCTCCGCCCCGACCGCCGCGGGCCGCGCTGGGGCGTAGCGCTCACCGGCGCCGCCGCCGTCCTCATCGCCCTGATCGGCATCGGCAGCCTGGGCGGGGGTGGCGGCACCCGCACGCCGACGGCCCTCGGCACCAGCCCCTCGGCGACGCCCGCCCCGTCCCAGCCGGCGGTCGAGCCCTCGCAGCCCCCGCTGACGGCCAACAAGCCGCCGGTGTCGGGTGCGCAGCTGCGGGTGCGGGTCATCGGCGGGAAGTCGTGGGTCAGCATCAGCAACGCCGGCGGCCAGACCCTGTTCGAAGGCACCCTCGGCGACGGGCAGTACAAGGACTTCCACGACGGCGCGAAGCTCAAGGTCATCGTGGGCAACCCCCCTGTCGTCAGCCTCAACTGCAACGGCAAGGACAGCGGTCCGGTCGCCCCTAACAGCCGCAAGGTGGGGCACTTCTCCTGCACGCCGTCGGGGCTCAGCACCACCTGACGCAACTAGACTCGCCAGGTGTCCCGTCGTCTGTCCCTCGTCACCCTGGGCTGCGCCCGCAACGAGGTGGACTCCGAGGAGCTCGCGGGACGCCTCGACGCTGCCGGCTGGGAGCTCACCGACGAGGCGCCTGACGTCGTCGTCGTCAACACCTGCGGCTTCGTCGAGAGCGCCAAGAAGGACAGCATCGACACGCTGCTCGCGGCCAGCGACACCGGCGCGAAGGTCGTCGCCGTGGGGTGCCTGGCCGAGCGGTACGGCAAGGAGCTCGCCGACCAGCTCCCCGAGGCGGACGCGGTCCTCGGCTTCGACTCCTACGCGGACCTGTCGACGCACCTGCAGACCGTGCTCGGCGGCGGCCACGTCGAGGCGCACGTCCCGTCGGACCGGCGACTGCTCCTGCCGATCAGCCCGGTCGAGCGGCAGCAGCCCGCAGCCGACCTGTCCGTCGGCATCCCCGGCCACGCCGGCGGCCCGACCGTGCTGCGCAAGCGCCTCGACGACAGCCCCGTTGCGCCGCTCAAGCTCGCCTCCGGCTGCGACCGCCGGTGCAGCTTCTGCGCCATCCCGTCGTTCCGCGGGGCTTTCGTCAGCAGGCGGCCCTCCGACGTCCTCGCCGAGGCCCGCTGGCTCGCCGACCACGGCGTGCAGGAGGTCGTGCTGGTCAGCGAGAACAGCACGTCCTACGGCAAGGACCTCGGCGACCTCAAGCTGCTCGAGACGCTGCTCCCGGAGCTCGCGCGGATCGTGCCGCGGGTGCGCCTGTCGTACCTGCAGCCCGCCGAGATGCGCCCGACCCTGGTCGAGGTGCTGACGCAGACACCGGGCGTGGCGCCGTACTTCGACATGTCGTTCCAGCACAGCAGCCCATCGGTCCTGCGCCGGATGCGGCGCTTCGGCGGCACGGACGCGTTCCTCACGCTGCTCGACCAGGTCCGCGCCCTCGACCCGGAGGCCGGCGTCAGGTCGAATGTGATCGTCGGGTTCCCGGGCGAGACCGAGGACGACGTGGCCGAGCTCGAGCGCTTCCTCATCGAGGCCCGCCTCGACGTCGTCGGCGTGTTCGGCTACTCCGACGAGGACGGTACGGAGGCAGCGACCCTGCCCGACCACCTCGACCAGGACGAGGTGGACGCGCGGGTCGCGCGCATCACCGACCTGGTGGAGGAGCTCACCTCGCAGCGCGCTGAGGAGAGGGTCGGTACGACGGTCAGCGTGCTCATCGAGGGGCCGGACGGTGAGGGTCGCGCGCTGCACCAGGCCCCCGAGGTCGACGGCACCACGACGGTGGCCGGCGCAGAGCTCGGCAGTGTCGTGACCGCCACCGTGGTCGCCTCGGAGGGCGTCGACCTGGTGGCCGAGCTGTGACCGAGCCCGTCATCGACCCGAAGTCCACCGAGGTCGACCCGCTCGCGCTGCCGCTGAACCCGAAGGCCGCGACCTGGAACCTCGCCAACCAGCTGACGGTCTTCCGGCTGGTCCTCGTCCCGGTGTTCGTCGTGGTGCTGTTCGCCGACGGCGGGCACTCGACCGGCTGGCGCTGGGCGGCCTGGGGCGTGTTCGCGGTGGCGTCCTACACCGACCGGATCGACGGGCAGATCGCCCGCAACCGCAACCTCGTCACGTCGTTCGGCAAGCTGGTCGACCCCATCGCCGACAAGGCGCTCATCGGAGCAGCCCTCATCGGGCTGTCGCTGCTCGACGACCTGCCGTGGTGGATCACCGTCCTGGTGCTGGTCCGCGAGGTCGGCGTGACCGCCCTGCGCTTCTGGGTGATCCGGCACGGCGTCATCCCGGCGTCCCGCGGCGGCAAGCTCAAGGCGTTCCTGCAGGCCGTCGCCATCGGTCTCTACGTGCTGCCCTTCACGGGCTGGCTCGCCTCGGGTCGCGCGGTGGTCATGACGGCCGCCATCATCGTGACCGTGGTGACCGGGATCGACTACGTGGCAAGGGCACTGACCCTCCGGCAGACGAGTGACCGAGCCGCGATGAAGCGGGCCCGGAAAGCGTCCCGCCAGCAGTGAGGGGCGCTGTCCTCGCGATCGGCACCGAGCTGCTGCTCGGCGACGTCGTCAACTCCAACGCCGCCCTCCTCGGGAAGTCCCTCGCGGCGGCGGGCGTCGAGGTCGTGGCCAACGAGGCGCTCGCTGACGACCTCGAGCTGCTCGTCCGGGCCGTCCACCGGCACCTGGCCGAGGCGGACGTGCTCGTCCTGTGCGGCGGGCTCGGCCCGACCCGCGACGACCTCACCCGCGAGGTGATCGCGGCGGCCTTCGACGCCCCGCTGAAGCGGGACCCGTTGATCGAGCAGCGCCTCCGCGACCTCTGGGCCAGCCGCGGTCGCGTGATCACCGAAGCGGTGCTCGCGCAGGCCGACGTACCCGCCGGTGCCGAGGCCCTCGACAACAGCGCAGGCACGGCGCCCGGGCTGTGGCTCGAGAAGGACGGCAAGGTCGTCGTCGCGCTGCCGGGTCCGCCGAACGAGGTGCGTGCGGTGTCGCAGACGGTGTGGCCGCGGCTGGCGGCGCGAACCGGCCGCGTCGTCACCACCCGCCAGGTGCTCGTCCACGGCGTGGGGGAGTCGGCGGTGGCGGAGCTGGTCGAGCCGGGGCTGGTCGTCCCGGACGGCGTCGGCATGTCCTACCTCGCCAGCGGCGGCCTGGTCCGGGTGCGCTTCACGACGAGCGGCGACCCCGCGGTGCTGGACCCGCTCGTGGCGCACGCCGCCTCAGCCCTCGGGGAAGCGGTCTGGGGCTACGACGGCGACACCGTCGAGGGCGTGCTGCAGGAGCGCCTCGAGCGCAGCGGGCAGACCGTGGCGGTCGCCGAGTCGCTGACGGGCGGGCTGCTGTCGGCGGCCCTGTCCTCGCGCCCGGGATCCTCGGCGGTGTTCCGCGGCGGCCTGGTCGTCTACGCCACCGACCTCAAGGACTCCCTCTCCGGCGCGACCGCTGTGAAGGACGGGGCCGTGTCAGCGGCGACGGCTCAGGCCCTGGCTGCCGGAGCGCGCGAGCGCCTCGGCGCCACCTGGGGCCTGGCCGTGACCGGCGTTGCGGGGCCGACCGAGCAGGAGGGCCACCCGGTGGGCACCGTGTTCCTGGCTGTCGACGGACCCACCAGCGAGGTGCTGGAGGCGCGTCTCCCCGGCGACCGCGACCGGATCCGCACCCTCACCGTCCAGTCAGCGCTCCACCTGCTCCGTCGCCACCTCCCCGCGTGAACGGATACGGGCACTCGGTTTCCGGGCCGAGAAGCGAGTGCCCGTAGACATTCGCGCGGGATCGTCCGAGCGATCTGGACGGTTGTGCTGTCAGAGAACAACCAGGGCGGCCGTGCTCCCGTCGCAGGATGCGGGTAGCGTTGGGCACAGCGACAGACCGGAGGTGGACGAGTGGGCGAGACCGTGGTGCTCCGCAGCCTGCTGGGTGATGCCCTCCGAGAGACGCGCCTTCAGCAGCACCGCACGCTGCGCGAGGTCTCCAGCGCCGCCCGGGTCAGCCTCGGCTACCTGAGCGAGGTCGAGCGGGGCCAGAAGGAAGCGAGCTCGGAGCTGCTGGCGAGCATCTGCCGCGCCCTGGGCGTCCGGCTCTCCGACGTGCTGCGCGACGTGAGCGAGGAGCTCGCGGTCCACGAGCCGCACCCGGTCCCGGTCCTCGAGGTCGTCCCCGAGCCCGCGCCGGTCAGCGCGGTCCTGTCCGCCGCCTGATCGTCAGGTGACGAACCCGTCCGACGTCCCCGTCCGCGAGCCTGGGACGCGTGCCCGCAGCGGCAACGCCATGGGTCGCACCCGGTCCGCGCTGCTCGGCGCGACCGCCGAGTGCGTCGCGCGCTACGGCATCCGCAAGACCACGATGGTCGACGTCGCCAGCAAGTCGGGCGTCGCGAAGGCCACCCTCTACAACCACTTCCGCACCAAGGACGACGTGCTGGCGGCGGTCGTCGACCAGCAGGTCGCCGACCTCGTCGGCGCCTGCGTCACGACGGCCAGCAGCGCCGGCCTGGTCGAGGCGCTCGCCCACGTGGCGACCGTGATCGGCGAGCACCCGGCGCTGCGCAAGGCCGCCGACGGCGAGCAGCAGCTGCTGGCCCCGCTGCTCACCCCCAGCAGCTCGCGAGGCTGGCAGCTCGCCCGCGAGGGCGTGGCTGCGGTCCTCACCGCGGGCGGCGCACCGAGCACCCCCGCTGACGTCGACACCGTGCTGCGCTGGTGCACCAGCCAGGTGCTGTGGCCGCTGGCCCGCGACGACGCCCGCTCCGGGGCCGACGCGCTCGTGCGCGGCCTCGGCGCCCGCACGGCGGCCGTGCCCGCACAGCCCGTCGCCACCGCACCGGCCAGCACCGCCGCCCTCGGCTGGCCTGCCTGACCGTGCGCGGCCCGGGTGCGTGACAGGATGCTGCTGACCAGCTGATCAAGGAGAAGGCGTTGGCCGCGAACCCGTTCGTGAAGCTCTGGAAGTACATGATGGCGGCGTTCGGCGCCAAGATCGACGAGAAGGCCGACCCGAAGGTCCAGATCCAGCAGGCCATCGCCGAGGCGCAGGTGCAGCACCAGGCGCTGACGCAGCAGGCCGCGGCCGTCATCGGCAACCAGCGCCAGCTCGAGATGAAGCTGGCGCGCCAGATGGACGAGGTCGAGAAGCTGCAGGGCTCGGCGCGGCAGGCGCTCGTGCTCGCCGACCAGGCGAAGGCCGCGGGCGACACCAAGAAGGCGGCCGAGTACGAGCAGACCGCCCTGACCTTCTCCAACAACCTGGTCTCCGCCGAGAAGCAGATGGAGGACCTGAAGAGCCTGCACGACCAGGCGCTCCAGGCCGCGGACCAGGCCAAGAAGGCCGTCGAGAACAACGCGCTGATCCTGCAGCGGAAGCTCGCCGAGCGGACCCAGCTGCTCAGCCAGCTCGAGCAGGCCAAGATGCAGGAGCAGGTCACGAAGAGCCTGCAGTCCGTGAGCGAGCTCTCGGCGCCCGGCACGACGCCGAGCCTGGACGAGGTGCGCGACAAGATCGAGGCCCGCTACGCCAAGGCGCTCGGCGGTGCCGAGCTCGCCAGCAGCAGCGTCGAGGGCCGGATGCTCGAGGTCGAGAAGGCGACGCTCGACGTCGCCGGGCAGACCCGTCTCGACCAGATCCGCGCGTCCATGAGCGGGCAGCTGCCGGCCGCCCAGCAGGCGCCGGCCGCACCCGTGGCCACGGAGGCCCCTGCGGAGAAGGACGCAGCCGCCGAGAAGACCGAGTGACGCCCACCCGGCACTACCGCGGCCAGCGGCTCGCGATCACCGAGCTGTACAGCGCGCTGGGTGCGGACGACCTCGCGCGGGTCGTCCCCGGCTGCCCGGAGTGGCGAGTACGCGATGTGCTGGCGCACCTGACGGGAGAGACCGTCGCGGTGCGGACCGGCGACCTCGCCGACGCCGGTTCGCCGGCGTGGACGCAGCGACAGGTCGACGGCCGGCGCGACGCGTCCGTCGCGGACCTGCTGGCGGAGTGGGGTGAGGAGGGCCCGCCGTTCGAGGAGTCCCTGGACGACAAGGGATTCCTCGGCTGGGTCTTCACCTACGACGTGACCATGCACCACGACGACGTGCGCGAGGCGCTGGGCCTACGCCTCGGCACGACACCCACGCACGCCGTGGTCCTCGACGGGATCATCGACCGGGCGCGCCTGCGGGCCGAGGGCAGGGGCACGCTGACGCTGAAGGCCGGTGAGCGGACCTGGACGCTCGGCGAGGGCGAGCCGTCCGCGACGCTGGTCGCGCCGGACGAAGGCGAGCTCGGGCGGGTCATCGGCGCCCGGCGCAGCGACGACCAGGTGCGGGCGATGGACTGGGCCGGTGACCCCGAGCCGTGGATCCCGGTCCTGCCGCTCTTCCGGGCCGGCAGGTAGCGCGAGTTCACCCGTTTGCCGCGCAAGGTCCCGCCGAACGGACGCCGATCACCAAGGCATGCAAGACGAGGTGCTCGTCCTTCGACCGTCAGCGGTGCTGCCGGCTTGGGTCGCGGCCGACGTCATCTCGTCGCTCGAGTCGCACGACGTGTCGCTCGGTGGGGTCTGGTGCGCGAGCATCGGCCTGTGGCAGCGGTACGACCGGCCGTGGGACGGGCACTGGGGCGCCAAGGGGCGCGCGCAGGTGGTCGGCAGCATCGGGGCGGTCTATGGCACGCCGACCCGCTACGACATCACGATCTACCGCGTCACGCTGACCGATCACGGGCGCGCCGAGGGCTGGACCCACGACGCCCTGGTCAACGACGCCCTGCAGTACGCGCGAGTGACCCTCGCTCAGCTTCCACGAGCGAGATCGTCCGAGCCGCCGCCGCCTCTCCGGCTGCAGGCACTGGAGCTGCTCCCGTCGTGAGCTCGAGCTCGACGGCGAGCGCGTCGAGCAGGTCGTCGACGACCCGCATCTGGTAGCCGAGGACGGCCTTGCGGAAGCGGACCCGGCGGATCTCCTCGGGCGTCACCCGCGCACCGCCCGGCGTGCGTCCCCGGAGCTCGGGGAAGCGGCTGCGGTAGATGCCCGGCGTGGCCAGGCAGCGCGCCAGGAACGCGTCGACCGCAACCGGGTCGTAGCCAGCGATCTCCTTGCGCATGTGCATGATCCTCGCAGGACGGGATGAGTCAGCCAAGCCGAGTGACTCTGTGCTACTTCCCCGTCACGGATGGCTGACACCTGGGGCACCAGTAGGTGATCCGGGCGTACGGGGGCTCGCCCTGGTCGGCCACGCTGATCGGCGTCCGGCACCGCCGGCAGGGCTTGCGCGGACGCTCGAACACCCAGTGCTCCTCACCGCGCCGCATCGACCCGGTCGTCGACTGCTGGGCGTGCCGCAGGTTCGCGCGCATCAGCCGCCGGGCGACATCGAGCATGGCCGGCAGGTCGACGTCGCGCACGGGTGTCCACGGGTGCACCCCGCGCAGGAACAACGCCTCGAGCCGGTAGAGGTTCCCGATGCCCGCGACGTTGCGCTGGTCCAGCAGCGCCATCCCGATCTCGCGGTCGGGGGCGGCAGCCAACCGCCGTACGGCCTCTGACCGGTCGAAGTCCTCGGTCACGATGTCGGGTCCGAGGTGGCCGACCACCGACTGCTCGTCGCTGACCAGCTCGACGACCGGCAGCCGGTAGCCGACGGCGACGCGGTCGGCGACGCCGAGCACCACCCGCACCTCGTGGTCGGGTCCGCCGCGCCAGGGCGAGCCCGGGGAGTACAGGTGCCAGCTTCCCTCCATCCGGAAGTGCGTGTGCAGCGACCGGCCGGACGACAGTCGGGTCAGCAGGTGCTTGCCGACCGAGACGACGGACAAGACGGTCTCGCCCACCAGCGACACCGTCGCGAGCTGCGGCACCCGGAAGTCGCTGAGCAGGAGCTCCTTGCCGGCGAGCGCCTCGTCCAGCCGGCGCCCGGCGAGCCAGACAGTGTCGCCCTCAGGCACCTTCTCCTCCCTCCGTGTCAACCGCGAAGACGCCAGATGCGCCGCTCGTCACCTCCGACGCAGGCAGGAGCAGCCAGCGCGAAGGAGAAGTGACAGCAGCTCAGTGTTGTCCCTCACCCCATCCCCCCGGAGGACCGCGTTGAGACGCGCGTACCGCCCTTGTCCTTGGCGCCTGCGCTGGCGTCACTGGTTGGGCGGGGGTCGCGCGGTGGCATCCGGAAGGCCGTGAGCGGTGCGATTCTGCGACCCCTGGCGGTGGCTGACTGAGGCGGTGAGGCTGGGGGTCGCGCGGTGGCATCCGGAAGGCCGTGAGCGGTGCGATTCTGCGACCCCTGGCGGCTTCGTGAGGCGCACGACGTCTGCGCGCCCCGAGCTCACCTCTTGATCTCCAAGAGCAGTGCCTTCACGTCCTCGACGGCGGAGCGGAGCAGGCGGAAGCGCGTGAGGTTGACGAGCTTCACGACAAGCGGCACGGACGTGTCGACCAGGCCGTAGGTCTTGGCGGTGCCGGGCGAGTCGTCGTGCACCCAGAACAGCACGATGCCCATGGCGTAGAGCCACAGCAGCTCCGGCAGGTCGTCGGCCACCACGGGCGAGACCTTCGTTCCCTCGAGCACCCGGCCGTAGAGCGCGATCGCGTTGTCGCGGATCGGGCTCGACTCCTTGGAGAACGGCGACAGCGGGCTCTTCGGGTCCGAGGCGTTGCGGAAGAACCTGCCGGCGAAGTCCTTGTAGGGCGCGGCCTCGTCGACCCAGGCCCGGATCACGAGTCGGAGGCGGTCCTCCAGCTCGGCGTGCTGCTGGAGGACCGTCTCCGCGCGGACGGTGTGGGCGTTCTGCAGCTGGTCGTAGAACCCGAGGATCAGGTCGTCCTTGCTGCTGAAGTAGTAGTAGGCGTTGCCCAGCGAGACCCCGGCCTCCTTGGCGATCATCCGCATCGTGGTGCCGTCGTAGCCGTGCTCCCGGAAGAGCTCGAGCGCCACGTCGACGATGCGCTGCCGGGTCTCCTGACCGCGCTCCTGCCGTGGGGTCGTCACGTCCCCCATCATGCCTGGGGCGTCGCCCAAGCCTGTTGCTGCTGGTAGCGGTCGAACGGGTTGACCGGCGTGTTGGCCCGCTTCCGGAAGGCGTTGAGCACGAACACGTTGAACAGGTGCACGATCCCGAGGACCACCGCCACCAGGCCGATCTTGAGGCTCAGCGCCTCGATCGCGCCCTGCGCCCCGAAGACCGGGTGGCTCAGCTTCAGCGCCAGTGAGACGTAGCCCAGGTTCAGCAGGTAGAAGCCGACGACGAGCAGGTGGTTGACGGCGTTGGCCAGGACCTCGTCGCCCTTGAAGACGTCGATGAGGAACAGGCCCCCGTTGCGGTAGAGCGTGCGGCCGACCCAGACGGTCAGCGGCACCGAGACGGCGAGGTAGAGCAGGTAGGTGGCGACGGTGCTGTCCATGACGTGTCCCCCTTCAAGGACTTGAACGTGTTCAACAACGATGACAGTATCCCCGAAGTTGAACGCGTTCAATGTCTCGTGGCTCACATCGCAGGAGGATGTCGTGAAGGTCGTACTGGCAGGCGGAACCGGTCAGGTGGGTCGCCTCCTGCAGCGGCACCTGGTTGGTCACGAGGTGGTCGTGATCAGCAGGTCGTCGAGCGACGTGCGGTGGGACGGTCGCACCCTCGGGCCGTGGGCGAAGCACGTCGACGGCGCAGATGTCGTCGTCAACCTCGCGGGCCGCTCCGTCAGCTGCCGCTACACCCGGGCCAACCTCGACGAGATGCTCCGCTCCCGCGTCGACTCGGCGAGCGTCATGGGCGAGGCGATCGCCGCCGCGGACGACCCGCCCCCGGTCTGGTTGCAGATGAGCACCGCGACGATCTACGCCCACACGTTCGGCCAGCCGCACGACGAGTCCGGCGAGCTCGGCGGCGCCGAGCCGGGGGTGCCGGACTACTGGGCATTCAGCGTCCGCATCGCCCGGGAGTGGGAAGAGGCCTGTCTCGCCGCCGACCTTCCCGACACGCGACGGGTGCTGCTGCGCGCTGCCATGGTGATGACGCCCGACCGCGGCGGCGTCTTCGACTACCTGTCCTGGCTGACCCGCGTCGGCCTCGGCGGCTCCGTTGCGGGAGGTCGGCAGTGGGTCTCGTGGATCCACGGCGATGACTTCTGCCGCGCCGTCGACCACGTGATCGGCTCGGAGCTCAGCGGTCCCGTCAACGTCTGCGCGCCGGCGCCCATCGTGCAGCGCGACCTGATGCGGGCGCTCCGCCGCGCGTGGCACCGACCCGGTCTTCCGGCGACCAAGGCGATGGCGGAGCTCGGTGCGTTCGCCCTGCGCACGGACACCGAGCTGCTGCTCAAGAGCCGACGCGTGATCCCGAGCGCGCTGCTCGCCGACAGGTTCGCCTTCGAGCACCCGCTCTGGCCGGAAGCCGCCGCAGACCTCGTACGCCGTCGGCGCGCGTCATGAGGAGGGCCTGGCAGGTCTACGGCTGCTGGGTGATGCTTGCCGGCCTCGTCGGTGCTGGTTGGGGCCAGTATCGCGGGATCCGCTACGACACCGTGATCTGGGCCGCGCCGATCGAGGGCGGCATCCTGTTCGCCGTCCCTGCCGCCGTCGTCGGCCTTCTGCCTGTCGGCATCGCGCTGCTCGTGGTCGCGCTCCGGTCAGGTCAGAGCAGGGGATAGGTCTCGAGCACCGTGTGCTCGTAGCGGTGGGTCCGTACGCTCTCGACGAGGTCGAAGGACGCGACCGCCCAGGCGGGCCCCTGGTACGTCGGCGCGAGGGCTGCCCGGCCGCGGCGCGAGTACGTCACGTGCGGCCGGTAGACGCCCTGCTGCACCCGGCAGGCAGCGGACACCGACGCCGCGAGGTCGTGCAGCGCAGGCAGGTCGCCGTCGACGCCGGCCCACTCGACGCCGGGGAACGACCCGCTGCCGGCAAGGTGCAACTCGAAGGGGGTGGCCGTGACCTGGTCGAGCAGAGGTGGCTCGTCGCGGTCGCCGATGAAGCACAGCGTGATGTGCCACTGGTCCGGGTCCTGCGGTCGTCCGACGAGCGCGCGCTCGAGGTGATCGCGCTGCTCAGCAGGCAGCGGGATCGAGACGAACAACCGCACGGGCTTGGCCTTTCGGGACCGTGTCGACCTGACCGACAGCGCAAGCGTCAGGATCGCAGGCGCAGGCCGCGCGGCGTCGGGTGGAACCCGGCGGCCTCGAGAGCGGCACCGAGGGGAGTGGTGAGCGCCGCCGCGCCGTCGGTCTTCTCGACGGTCAGCTTGCCCAGCGCCCCGTCCCGGACGGCGAGGGCCAGCGCGTCGGCCGCGGGGCTGACCAGCGCCTCGTCCACCGTGAACGAGAGCAGCGTCTTGCCGCCGCGCTCGACGTAGAGGACGAGCTGCCCGTCGACGAGGACCACGAGCGCGCCCGCCTTGCGGCCGGGCTTGTGGCCCTCGAGGCGCGGCCACTCCAGGGCGGCGCCGAACGGGTTGGCGGGGTCCGTGGCGGCGAGGACGACCGCGCGGGCCTCGTCGCGGCGCTTGCGCTGCGCGTCCCAGCCACCGGGGACGGGGACGGTCCAGAGCGGCTCCTCCTCGCGCGGCTTGCCGAGGGAGCGCATCCGGTCGACGGCGCCGGGGGCAGCGAACTGGGCAGCACCGAGGCCCTCGACGAAGTAGCCGCGACGCACGCGACCGGCCTCCTCGAACGCCTTCAGCACGGGGTAGACGGCAGAGAACCCGCCGACGACCCGCTCGGCCATGACGGCGCCGCGGGTGACGACGCCGTGCCGGTCGAGCAGGGCCTCGGCGAGGGCGTGGTTGCGACGGGTGGCGTCGGTCGAGCGGTCGGGCAGGCGCGACCAGCGACCAGCCATGGTGGGCGGGCCGGTGCGTGACGGGAGGGCGCGGCCGACCCGGGCACGGGTGCGCACGGGGCCGCGGCGTGCGGAGTGCGACGACCTGCCGGTGCCGAGGGAGGCGCGCAGCGGCGACAGGGTGTCGTTGGTGAGCTGGCCTGCCCAGACCAGGTCCCACACCGCCTGCTGCAGTGATGCGTCGTCGGGGACGGTCGAACCGTCGAGCAGGATCGAGCCGACGCGGTCCGAGAGCGAGCGGAAGAACAGCGCCTGACCGTCGGCGAGAGCATCCATGACCGACTCATGCAACGCGGACATCTCGACGGGCAGGAGTGCCGGGAGCATCAGGTCAGCGGAGTCGGCGAGCTGCAGCGACACCCACCCGTCGTTGCCGGGGAGCGAGCCGCCACCGGCCCAGAGCACCTCGCCCGACGAGGTCAGCTCGTCGAGCATCGGCGGCTCGTAGCCCGCGACCCGCGACGGCAGAACCAGCGTCTCGAGGGCGGAGGCCGGGACGAGCGCGCCCTGCAGCTGCTCCACCGCGCGGACGAGCCCGTCGATGCCGCGCCCGCCCGACGAACCCATGCCCTGCCACACCGGGAGGAAGCGCGCGAGCGACGTCGCGGGGACGGGCTCGACCTCCTTGCGCAGCTTGGCCAGGGAGCGACGGCGCAGCGACCGGAGCACCTCGGCGTCGCACCACTCCAGGCCGACGCCGCCGGGACGGAACTCGCCGTGCACGACGCGACCGGTCGCCGAGAGCCGGGCCAGCGCGCTGTCGACCACGGCCACGCCGAGGCCGAAGCGCGCGGCGGCGTCGCCTGCAAGGAAAGGACCGTGGGTGCGGGCGTAGCGGCTGATCAGGTCACCGATCGGGTCGCGCACCGGCTCGAGGAAGGCCTCCGGGATGCCGACCGGGAGGGCGACCCCGAGGGCGTCCTGCAGCCGGCCCGCGTCCTCGATCGCGGCCCACCGCTCCTCGCCGGCGATCCGCACGCGGATCGCGCGGCGCTGCTCCTCGAGCGACGCGAGCCAGGCCGGCTCGGCACCGCGCGCGACGAGCTCGGCGGTCGACAGGTCGCCGACGACGCGCAGCAGGTCGGCCACCGACTCCTCGTCGCGAAGCTCCAGGTGCAGCCGCTGCACCTCGCGCTCGACCTCGGCGAGGGCGTCGGCATCGATGAGCTCGCGCAGCTCCGCCTGGCCGAGGAGCTCGGCCAGCAGGGCGGTGTCGAGCGACAGCGCCTGAGCCCGTCGCTCGGCGAGCGGCGAGTCGCCTTCGTACATGAACTGGCCGATGTAGCCGAACAGCAGCGACCGCGCGAACGGTGACGGCTGCTGCGTCTCCACCTCGACGAAGCGCACCTTGCGCGCCGCGACGTCCTGCATGAGCGAGACCAGGCCAGGCACGTCGAAGACGTCCTGCAGCACCTCGCGCATCGTCTCGAGGACGATGGGGAAGCTGCCGTACTGCGAGGCGACGCCGAGGAGCTGCGCAGCCCGCTGCCGCTGCTGCCACAGCGGAGTGCGCCGGGTCGGGTTGCGGCGGGGGAGCAGCAGGGCCCGGGCTGCGCACTCGCGGAACCGGGCAGCGAACAGCGCCGACCCGCCGACCTGGTCCTGGACGAGCCGCTCGACCTCGTCGGGCTCGAAGATGGCCGACAACCCCGACGGCGGCTCGTCGGTCTCGGGCAGCCGCAGCACGATGCCGTCGTCGGAGTGCATCGACTGCACGTCGATGCCGTAGCTCTCCTGCAGCCGCGCGGACAGAGCGAGCGCCCAGGGCTGGTTGACCTGCGCGCCGAACGGCGAGTGGATCGCGAGCCGCCAGTCACCGAGCTCGTCGCGGAACCGCTCGACGAGGATCGTCCGGTCGTCGGGCAGCACGCCGGTCGCCTGCTTCTGCTCTTCGAGGTAGCCGAGAAGGTTGTCGGCGGCGTAGGCGTCGAGGCCCGCCGTCGTCAGCCGCTCCAGCGCGTCCGGACGCGACAGCGCGACGACCTCGCGCAGGAACGCTCCCAGGGCGCGGCCCAGCTCGATGGGCCGGCCCGGCGCGTCGCCGTGCCAGTAGGGCATCCGGCCGGGCTGTCCGGGCGCCGGTGTGACGAGCACCTGGTCGTGGCTGATGTCCTCGATGCGCCAGGCGGACGAGCCGAGGAGGAACACGTCGCCGACCCGCGACTCGTAGACCATCTCCTCGTCGAGCTCGCCGACGCG
>CBIHPE010000049.1:0-20334 GCA_966212015.1 uncultured Frankiales bacterium
GTCGGCGTGGCTGCCCGCCCGGCCCGGCTCCCCGCGGACGAGCTCGGCCCGGGCGTCCCCGTCGCGTGGTCCCTGCTGCACGAGAGCGGCGCGACGACCCTGGTCAGCCACGAGGCAGCCCCTCCGGTGGTGCGGCTGTCCTTCGAGACGGCGCGCTGGGAGGCCGGCCCGCTCGGTGCCCGCTGGGTCGGGGGTGCGGACGTCGAGCTGACGACCCCGAGGCCGCCTGCCCTGCTCCCGCCTGGCACCCCCTCGGGACTGCTCGCGAGCGCCACCTGGCTGCGCGAGGCGCTGACCGCCGATGACCTGCCCGTGCCCGCACCGGCGGGCCTCGGCGACCTGCAGGCCGTCGCCCGCGCGCTGGCGGGGCTGCGGGAGTCCACGCGCGACGAGCGGGTCGTGGAGCTGTAGCTCGCGGAGACCTCGTGCACCGCGGGCCACGTGCGGGAAACCGCATGCACCCGAAGCGCGCGGGAAACCTCATGCATGAGGAAACCCGACGGAGGGGTCAGCCGAGGGCGGCCAGCAGCTCCGCGGCGTTGCCCACCAGGTGCTCGAGGGGGCGGTCGGGGGAGTGGGGGAGGCGGGTCGTCACGGGGACGGACGAGAGCCCCAGGGCGGCGAGGACCCGGTCGGCGGTCGCCTGCCAGGTCAGCGGGGAGTCGAGGTCGTCCTCGTACGACAGCCGCAGGTGCTCGACGCCCAGCAGGTCGGAGCGCTCCTTGAGGTTGCGCTCCGCGCGCAGCCGCAGCGCGGGCAGCAGCAGCGCCGGGTCGACGTCGTAGACCGGCCGCGGGCGGCTCGCCAGCTCGTGCCGCAGGAGGTCGCCGCGCTGCACGTGCACGACCAGCCAGCCGCGGTGGGCGGCCAGGTGCAGCCACGAGGCGGCGTGCTCACCGTCGAGCTGGCTGGGGTCGAGCCGCACGCCGACGCTCCGGCCGCGGTGCGCCCGGCGCAACCGGTCCAGTCCGGAGCGGGCGCCCGGGACGAGCTCGCCGCGCAGGACCTCGACCGAGGGGTGGCAGGCCAGCAGCGAGGCCAGCAGCACGGTGCCCGCGCGCGGCTGCCCGAGGAGCAGGAAAGGGCGCGGAGGCACGGGAGCAGGGTTCGCCCCGGCGCTCCTGACTCCTGCCTGGACCGGAACGGAACCTGACCGCCGCGCGTGACCAGCCCCACAGACCCGGGCAGCGACCCCGGACGCCACGCTGGGTAACCTCGGCACACTTCGAGATCTGCAACCGAGGAGCAACCCGTGACCGTCCGCGTCGGCATCAACGGCTTCGGCCGCATCGGCCGCAACTTCTTCCGCGCCGTCCAGGCGAGCGGGGCCGACATCGAGATCGTCGCCGCCAACGACCTCGGCGACCTCCAGACGATGGCTCACCTGCTCAAGTACGACTCGATCCTCGGCCGCTACCCGGCTGACGTCTCCGTCGTCGACGGCGGCATCCAGGTCGGCGACAAGCTCATCAAGATCTTCGCCGAGCGCAACCCGGCCGACCTGGCCTGGGGCGACGTCGGCGCCGACGTCGTCGTCGAGTCGACCGGCTTCTTCACCGATGCAGAGAAGGCCAAGGACCACCTCAAGGGCGGTGCCAAGAAGGTCATCATCTCCGCGCCGGCCTCGAACGAGGACGTCACGATCGTGATGGGCGTCAACCACGAGCAGTACGACCCGGCCGCGCACACGATCATCTCGAACGCCTCCTGCACCACGAACTGCCTCGGCCCGATGGCCAAGGCGATCAACGACGAGTTCGGCATCGTCAAGGGCCTCATGACGACGATCCACGCCTACACGCAGGACCAGAACCTGCAGGACGCGCCGCACAAGGACCTGCGTCGCGCCCGCGCTGCCGCCATCAACCTGGTCCCGACCAGCACCGGCGCCGCCAAGGCGATCGGCCTCGTCCTGCCGGAGCTCAAGGGCAAGCTCGACGGGTTCGCCGTCCGGGTTCCGATCCCCACCGGCTCCGCCACCGACCTCACGGTCGAGCTCTCGCGCGAGGCGAGCGCCGAGGACATCAACGCTGCCGTCAAGGCCGCCGCCGAGGGTCCGATGAAGGGCTTCCTCAAGTACTCGACCGACCCGATCGTCTCCAGCGACATCGTCACGGACCCGGCGTCCTGCATCTTCGACGCCCCGCTGACGAAGGTGATCGGCAACCAGGCCAAGGTCATCGGCTGGTACGACAACGAGTGGGGCTACTCCAACCGCCTCGCCGACCTCATCACGCTGGTCGGCAAGAGCCTCTAGTGCGCCTGGCAGAGGACCTGGAGGTCAAGGGGAAGCGGGTCCTGGTCCGCTCCGACCTCAACGTCCCGCTCGAGGACGGCGAGATCACCGACGACGGCCGCATCCGCGCCTCACTGCCGCTGATCCGCTCGCTCGCCGAGCAGGGGGCTCGCGTCATCGTGACGGCCCACCTGGGCCGCCCCAAGGGCACCCCGGACCCGAAGTACAGCCTCACCCCCGTGGCCAAGCGCCTCGAGGAGCTGCTCGGCCGGCCGGTGCGGCTCTCGCGAGACGTGATCGGCCCCGACGCCGCCTCCAGCGTCGCGGACCTGCGCGACGGCGGCGTGCTGCTGCTGGAGAACGTGCGCTTCGAGGCCGCCGAGACCTCGAAGGACGACGCGGAGCGCGGCGCGATGGCCGACGCCCTCGCGTCGTTCGCCGACGTCTACGTCGACGACGCCTTCGGTGCGGTGCACCGCAAGCACGCCAGCGTCTACGACGTCGCTCTGCGCCTCCCGCACGCCGCGGGCCCGCTCGTGGCGGCCGAGGTCGAGGTGCTCGACCGGCTCGAGAAGGACCCCGACCGCCCGTACGTCGTGGTGCTCGGCGGCTCCAAGGTGAGCGACAAGATCAAGGTCATCGACGCCCTGCTGCCGAAGGTCGACGCGCTGCTCGTCGGCGGCGGCATGTGCTTCACGTTCCTCAAGGCCCAGGGCCACGACGTCGGCTCCTCCCTGCTCGAGGAGGAGATGCTCGACCAGTGCCGGGCCCTCCTCGAGAGCGGCAAGATCGTGCTGCCCGTCGACGTGATCGCCGCCAGCGCGTTCTCCGCAGACGCCGACCACGACGTCGTACCCGTCTCGGCCATCCCCAGCGACCGGATGGGCCTCGACATCGGGCCGGAGTCGGTGAGCCTCTTCGCCGAAAGGCTCGACGGCGCGAAGACGGTCTTCTGGAACGGGCCGATGGGCGTGTTCGAGATGGCGCCCTACGCGGAGGGGACCCGCGGCGTCGCCGAGGCGGTCGCGTCGCTGCACGGCCTGACGGTGGTCGGCGGCGGCGACAGCGCCGCGGCGGTCCGCGCGCTCGGCATCGACGAGTCGCGCTTCACCCACATCAGCACCGGGGGAGGCGCCTCCCTCGAGCACCTGGAGGGCAAGGAGCTCCCGGGCCTGGCGGTGCTGGCATGAGCAGGCAGCCGCTGATGGCGGGCAACTGGAAGATGAACCTCAACCACCTCGAGGCCATCGCCCTGGTGCAGAAGCTGTCGTTCAGCCTCTCCGACAAGGACCACGACGCCGTCGAGTGCGTGGTGCTGCCGCCGTTCGTCGACCTGCGGTCCGTGCAGACCCTCGTCGACGGCGACAAGCTCCGGATCCGCTACGGCGCCCAGGACCTCTCGCCCTTCGACAGCGGCGCGCACACCGGCGACATCAGCGGGGCGATGCTGGCCAAGCTCGGCTGCCAGTACGTCGTGATCGGTCACTCCGAGCGACGCACTGACCACGCAGAGTCCGATGACGTCGTCCGGTCGAAGGTGCTGGCCGCGGCGAGGCACGGTCTGACGCCGATCCTGTGCGTCGGCGAGGGCCTGCCGGTCCGCCAGGAGGGCACCCACGTCGCCCACTGCGTGGAGCAGCTGCGAGCGGCCCTCACGGACGTCCCGGAGAAGGTCCTGGACACGCTCGTCGTCGCCTACGAGCCGATCTGGGCGATCGGGACGGGCGAGGTGGCGACCCCCGAGGACGCGCAGGAGGTCTGCGCGGCCCTGCGGGCACTGCTGGGCGAGGTCTTCGGAGCGGGCGTCGCGGACAGCACGCGCGTGCTCTACGGGGGCTCGGTGAAGTCCTCCAACGTGGCCGCGATCATGGCTCAGCCCGACGTGGACGGAGCGCTGGTCGGTGGGGCCTCGCTCGAGGCGGACGAGTTCGCCAAGATCGTCCGGTACCCCTCGCTGGAAGCCGTCTAGGACCACCTGTCCGACCCCGACACCTGGGCGTCACATCACGCGGGCACCAAGGTCACCGGTTGATCACGATGTCGCGTCATAACCGCGTCCCTACTTTTGTCCAGCGCTTTTCTGGTCCTAGATTCCCGGCAGATCACCTCGCGGCCACCCGCCGTGACGTGCGTACGAGATGGAGACCTCGCCTCGTGACAGTCCCTTCCGGCAGCGACGCCGACCTGCTCGTCGACGAACCCCCCGTCGGCCTGCGTGAGGAGACCACGGCCACGGAAGGGCGCTCCCTCGGTCAGATCGCCTGGATGCGGCTGAAGAAGGACCGGGTCGCCAAGATCTCCGTCGGTGTCCTCGTCTTCCTCGTCCTCGTCGCGGTCTTCGCGCCGCTCATCTCCAAGTACCTCGGCCACCCGCCGAACGAGTTCCACCAGGACCGGATCGACCCGGCGCTCTCGATCCCGAAGGGCAAGTTCGGCGGCATCACCAAGGACTACCTGTTCGGCGTCGACCCGACCTACGGCCGCGACGTGTTCAGCCGCATCGTCTACGGCGCCCGCATCTCGCTCGTCGTCGCGGTGCTGTCCACGTTCGTCGCGGTCGGCCTCGGCACGGTGCTCGGCCTGATCGCCGGCTACTTCGGCGGGTGGATCGACGCCGTCATCTCGCGCCTCATGGACCTGCTGCTCGCGTTCCCGCAGCTGCTGTTCGCCATCGCCATCGGCTCGATCGCGCAGGTCAAGGACTCGATCTTCGGGCTCAAGGGCGACTCGCTCTCGATCGTCCAGCTGGTCTCGATCATCGGCTTCTTCGGGTGGCCCTACGTCGGCCGCATCATCCGCGGCCAGACGATCTCGCTGCGCGAGCGCGAGTTCGTCGACGCGGCGCGCAGCATCGGCGCGAGCAACCGCCGGATCATCTTCATCGAGCTGCTGCCCAACCTGATCGCGCCGATCATCATCTACTCCACGCTGCTCATCCCGACCAACATCCTGTTCGAGGCGGCGCTGTCGTTCCTCGGCGTCGGCGTGCGCGAGCCAACGCCCACCTGGGGCGGCATGCTCTCCGACGCGGTCAACACCTTCCAGATCGACCACACCTACATGCTGGTCCCCGGTCTGGCCCTGTTCATCACCGTGCTGGCCTTCAACCTGCTCGGCGACAGCCTGCGGGACGCGCTGGACCCGAAGGCCAACCGCGGCTGACCTGCCCCGAGCAGCCACAACACCACACCCACAGACCCCCCGCGGCCAGCCGGTCGCGTGGGCCGAGCGACTCGGCACAGAGCTGAGCGCGCGAGAGGAGCACCCTTCCAAGATGATGAGTTCGCGTAGCGCGAAGGCCGCTGTCGGCCTGGCTGCGATCGGCCTCCTCGCGACTGCCTGCAGCGGCAGCAGCAAGGGGACGACCAAGCCCACGTCGGGCGGACAGGCGGCGTACAACGCCGCCATCACGGCCGACGTCAACACCTCCACCAAGACCGGCGGCACGCTGAAGCTCGTTGCCACCGAGGACTTCGACTCCCTCGACCCGCAGCGGACCTACTACGGCTACTCGTGGAACTTCCGCCGGCTCTGGGACCGTCAGATGTTCCAGTTCACGCCGAAGCCGGGCAAGGACTCGCTCGGCCTCTCGCAGGACCTGGCCGCCGACAACGGCACCGCGTCCGACGGCGGCAAGACCTTCACGTACAAGATCAAGTCGGGTGTGAAGTTCGCCAACGGCGAGCCCGTCACCTCGAAGAACATCAAGTACGCCATCGAGCGCCTGTTCGCGAGCGACCAGATCTCCGGCGGCCCGACGTACCTCGTCGACCTGCTCGGCGGTGCCAAGAGCTACCCCGGTCCCTACAAGGACAAGAGCGCCGACCACCTCGGCCTCAAGACCATCGAGACGCCGGACGACACGACCATCGTCTTCAAGCTCTCGAAGCCGTTCTCGGACATGAACTACCTGCTCGCGCTGCCGAGCAGCACGCCGGTCCCGATCGACGTCGACCAGGCGGCGGCCACGGGTGGTGCCAACTACGGCAAGCACCCGATCTCCAGCGGCCCCTACCAGGTCGACAGCTACGTCGCCGGCAAGTCCGTCACGCTGTCCCGCAACAAGAACTGGGACCCGAAGACCGACAGCCTGCACAAGGCCCTGCCGGACAACATCACGGTCACCATCGGCACGGACGCCGATACGGCTGACAAGCAGGTCCTCAACGGCACGGCTGACTACGTCATCGACTCGCCGATCCAGACCACGCAGCGCGCCAGCATCCTGCGCGACAAGACGGGCATCGGCAAGTACGCCGACAACCCGCTGAACTCCTACACCACGCAGTGGTTCGACCTCCCCGCGAGCGTCATCCCGAACATCCACTGCCGCAAGGCGATCGGCTACGCCATCGACAAGAAGTCCCTCCAGGACGTCTACGGTGGCCCCGAGGTCGGCGGCGACATCGCCAACCTGGTCGTCCCGCCGGCGTCGTCGTCCTACGAGAAGGACTACGACCCCTACAACGCCCTGACCAAGCCGACCGGCGACATCGACAAGGCGAAGGAGGAGCTGAAGGCGTGCGGCAAGCCCGGCGGCTTCAGCACCAAGATCGCTGCCCGCAAGACCGGCTTCGGTCCGAAGGTCGCCCTCTCGGTCAAGAACTCGCTCGCCAAGGTGGGCATCAACGTGACCTACGTCCCGACGACGCGCTCCGCTGACCCGGCGAAGGTCCCGGCCCAGGTGAAGTCCCTCGGCCTCGGCATCATCACCTTCAACTGGGGTGCTGACTTCCCGACCGACTACGGCTTCTACGAGTTCGTTGCCGACCCGCGCTCCATCCCGGACGCCGGCAACTACAACGAGGGCGAGTTCAGCGACCCCAAGGGCTCCACGCTGATCGACAAGGCGCTCACGGAGACCGGTGACGCCCAGACGGCGACGTGGAAGGAGTTCGGCCACCTGCTCATGGAGAGCGGCACGGCCGTCCCCTACCTGTACCCGAAGACGGTCCAGGCCCACAGCGCCCGCATGACCAACGTTCACACCCTGTACGCGATCTTCAACGAGTACGACCTGATGAACGTGGGCGTCGTCTAGTCCACCGCACCACTGCTCCACCTCCGGGCGGGCGGCCGCACCGCGGTCGCCCGCCCGGGACCCAGCCCCATCGCACAGTCCCCGAAAGGTGACCCGGCGTGGTCCGCTTCATCATCCGACGTCTCCTGACGTCGGGCGTTCTGCTGCTCGTGATCAGCTTCGTCACCTTCATGCTGTTCTTCCTCGCGCCGAAGGCGCTGGGAATCGACATCGGCCAGGTCTTCCTGCCGAAGGGCGGCGGCAAGGCCGAGCTCATCGCGATCAAGCAGAAGCTCGGCCTCGACCACTCCGTCTTCATCCAGTACTGGGACTTCCTCAAGGGCATCTTCGTCGGCCGTGACTACAAGGCCGCCACGGGTGTGAACCACTGCCCGGCTCCCTGCTTCGGCGTCTCCTTCGGCAACGACACCCCGGTCTGGCCGCAGATCACCGACCGCTTCCCGGTCACCCTGTCGCTCGCCATCGGCGCGGCCATCCTGTGGCTCAGCTTCGGCGTCACGATCGGTGTCATCTCCGCGCTGCGCCGCGGCCAGTTCTTCGACCGCGCGGCCATGACCGTCGCGCTCGCCGGCGTCTCGCTCCCCGTCTACTTCACCGGCCTGCTGGCCCTCTCGGTCTTCACGTTCGGGCCGCACTGGTTGCGCTTCGTCCCACAGTCGGGGTACGTCAACTTCGCCGACAACCCACTCCAATGGGCGCACCAGCTGATCCTGCCGTGGATCGTGCTCGCCTTCCTCTACTCCGCCGGCTACGCGCGCCTGACCCGCGCCGGCATGCTGGAGACGCTGGGGGAGGACTACATCCGCACGGCCCGGGCCAAGGGCCTGCCGGAGGGCGTCGTGATCCGCAAGCACGCGCTGCGCTCCGCCCTCACCCCGATCGTGACGATCTTCGGCCTCGACGTCGGCAGCCTGCTCGGCGGTGCCGTGCTCACCGAGCGGGTCTTCAGCCTCCCCGGCATCGGCAAGCTCAGCCTCGACGCCATCACCACGAGCGACCTCTACGTCATCATGGGCACCGTGCTCGTGGCCGCGTTCTTCGTGATCCTCGCGAACCTCGTGGTCGACCTGCTCTACGCCGTCCTCGACCCCAAGGTCCGGCTGTCGTGACCCACTCCCGCACCGCCCGGAAGGACCGTTCGTGACCCTCATCCTCGACGAGGGGGCAACGCCCCCGCGCTCGGCGCCCAGCGCGTTCCTCGAGCTGCGGGACCTCAAGGTCCACTTCCCGACCGAGGACGGCCTCGTCAAGTCCGTCGACGGCCTGTCGTTCAAGCTGGAGAAGGGCAAGACCCTCGGCATCGTCGGCGAGTCCGGCTCCGGCAAGTCCGTCACCAGCCTCGGCATCCTCGGCCTGCACAAGGGCACCCGCGCGCACCTGTCCGGGGAGGTGTGGCTCGACGGGACCGAGCTGATCGCGGCCACCAAGGAAGAGGTCCGCAAGCTCCGCGGCAACAAGATGGCGATGATCTTCCAGGACCCGCTGTCGGCGCTGCACCCCTACTACACGGTGGGCAACCAGATCGCCGAGGCCTACCGGATCCACAACAACGTCTCGAAGAAGCAGGCGCACGCCCGTGCCGTCGAGATGCTCGAGCTGGTCGGCATCCCGACGCCCGACAAGCGCGTGGACGACTACCCCCACCAGTTCTCGGGCGGCATGCGCCAGCGCGCGATGATCGCGATGGCCCTGTCCTGCAACCCCGAGCTGCTCATCGCCGACGAGCCGACCACGGCCCTCGACGTGACCGTCCAGGCGCAGATCCTCGACCTGCTGCGCGACCTGCAGAAGGAGTTCGGCTCCGCGATCATCATGATCACGCACGACCTCGGGGTCGTCGCCGAGTTCGTCGACGACATCCTCGTGATGTACGGCGGCAAGTGCGTGGAGTACGGCAGCGTCAACGAGGTGTTCTACGAGCCGCAGCACCCCTACACCTGGGGCCTGCTCTCCTCCGTGACCCGCCTCGACCGCGTGCGTGAGGAGCGGCTCCGCCCGATCCCCGGCTCGCCGCCGAGCCTCATCAACGTCCCGAGCGGCTGCTCCTTCCACCCGCGCTGCCCCTACGAGCCGCAGACCGGTGGCAAGGGCGCGACCGTCGTCCCTGAGCTCGTCGACTCCGGCAACGGCCACCTGGTGCGCTGCCACCTGTCGGCGAAGGAGCGCGAGACGATCTTCGTCCAGCAGGTGAAGCCGACGCTGTGAACGAGGACACTGTGTACGCCGACCTCACCGCCTCGACCGTCCAGGAGACGCGCGCATGACCGCCCCCACTGACGCCGTTGCCGGTCAGCCGCACGCGGCCGGCGACGCGCTCCTGCGCGTCGAAGGCCTGCAGAAGTACTTCCCCGTCACCCGCGGCATCATCTTCCAGAAGCAGATCGGGGCCGTGAAGGCCGTCGACGGCCTGAGCTTCTCCGTCGACAAGGGCGAGACGCTCGGCGTCGTCGGCGAGACCGGCTGCGGCAAGTCGACCATGGGCCGGCTGCTGACGCGGTTGCTGGAGCCGAGCGGCGGCACCATCACGTTCGAGGGCAGGGACATCTCGCACCTGTCGCGCGACGAGATGCGGCCGCTCCGCAAGGACATCCAGATCATCTTCCAGGACCCCTACAGCTCGCTGAACCCGCGGCACACCATCGGAGGCATCGTCGGCGCGCCGTTCAAGCTGCAGGAGGGCTCCGACGAGGCCACGACCAAGAAGAAGGTCCAGGACCTCCTGGCGCTGGTCGGTCTCAACCCGGAGCACTACAACCGCTATCCGCACGAGTTCTCCGGCGGCCAGCGCCAGCGCATCGGCATCGCCCGCGCCCTCGCGCTGCGCCCCAAGCTGATCGTCTGCGACGAGCCGGTGTCGGCCCTCGACGTGTCCATCCAGGCCCAGGTCATCAACCTGCTCGAGGACCTGCAGGACGAGTTCGACCTCACCTACGTCTTCATCGCGCACGACCTGTCCGTGGTGCGCCACATCTCCGACCGCGTCGCCGTGATGTACCTCGGCAAGATCGTCGAGATCGGCGACCGGATCTCGCTCTACGAGCACCCGATGCACCCCTACACGCACGCCCTCCTCTCGGCCGTCCCGGTCCCGGACCCGATCAAGGAGAGCAAGCGCGAGCGCATCCTGCTGACCGGTGACGTACCCTCTCCTCTGAACCCGCCGCCCGCGTGCCGGTTCCACACGCGCTGCTGGAAGGCCCAGGCCATCTGCAAGCAGGTGGAGCCGCCGCTGGTGCAGATTCAGCCCGGCCACGAGGTCGCCTGTCACTTCCCTGAGGAACGCGTGCTCGTCTAGTGATCACCTTCTTGTGCATCCTGCTCATGATGGCCAGCCTCGGCATGGTCGTGCTCGTCCTGCTCCACAAGGGCAAGGGCGGCGGTCTGTCGAACATGTTCGGCGGCGGTGTCTCGTCCTCGCTCGGTGGCAGCGCGGTCGTCGAGAAGAACCTCGACCGCCTCACGATCGTGTGCGGCCTGGTCTGGTTCGTGTCGATCGTGTCCCTCGGCCTGCTCCTCAAGCCCGCCTCCTGACCCGAGCGGCTAGACTGGGCGCTGTCCAGACGGTCTGAGGGGAGCACCACGTGGCAGGCGGCAACGCGATCCGAGGCAGCCGAGTCGGCGCCGGACCGATGGGCGAGGCCGAGCGCGGCGAGGCCGCTCCCCGTCGCCGGGTGAGCTTCTGGTGCGCCAACGCGCACGAGACCCGTCCCTCGTTCGCCGAGGACGCCGCCATCCCGGACACCTGGGACTGCCCGCGCTGCGGCTTCCCGGCCGGTCGTGACAAGGAGGCGCCGCCCGCGCCTCCGAAGACCGAGCCCTACAAGACGCACCTCGCCTACGTGCGCGAGCGCCGCAACGAGGCCGACGGTGAGGCCATCCTGCAGGAGGCCCTCGCCCGCCTGCGCGGCAAGTAGCCCGCTCCCTGGCAACGAGATGAGCTCGACAGCGTCCTGACGCGGTCGAGCTCTCCTCGTCTCGAGCTCCGGTGGGGTGAGGACGTCGTGACGACCGGAATCGTCGACGTCCTGCGGGAGGAATCGGTCATCCGGTGACGAAGTGGGGCTGTGCCGGTCCCAGGCCGGTCCCAGCCCGTCTAGGAGCCCCCCATGCGTCCCCGCCGCCTCGCCCTGCTCGCCGCCGCCACGCTGCTGGGCGGCGTCGCCGTCAACGTGGCGACCGCCTCGACCCCCGCGAGCCAGACGCTCACCGCGCCGCTCGCCGCGGGCAGGACGACGACCGTGACCTGGAAGGGCACCATCCCGGTCGGCAGCAACCCGCAGAACGCATGCACCGTCCCGGGCACCGACGACCAGCATGCCCTCGCGATCCGCATCCCCTCGGCCGCGGCGAAGCTCAAGCTGGCGCTGTCGGTGAAGATCGCCTGGACCCCGCCCGGGCCGGAGACCGCGAACGACGAGGTCCTGACGCTGCTGGCTCCGGACGGCTCCGACGTCGGCGACTCCGACGGCGGATCGCCGTCGGAGCAGGTCGTCATCAACAGCCCGAGCGCGGGGACGTACACCGCCGTCGCCTGTGGCTTCACGAACACGTCGCCCCAGGCCTACACCGGCACGGCGACGATCACGGCCACCGCGCCGGCGAAGCTGTCGGCGCTGCCGACCGTGTCGCACGGGCTCGGCTTCGGCGCGAGCACCCCGAGCGACGTGCAGCGCAACATCGGCGAGCCCGCGGTCACGACCGACCGCGACGGCAACATCTACACCTGCGGCCCGTCGGGCTTCTCCAACATCGCTGACTACGCCAACGTCTCGACCGACGGCGGCGACCAGTTCCACCTGCTGGGGCAGCCGCCTCGCGGCCAGATCTCCGGCGGCGAGGGCGGCGGTGACTGCGCCCTCGCGACCGGGGTGAAGAAGAACGCGCAGGGCCACTACACGCTGGCCTACGCCGGCCTGGGCCCGCTGACCAATTTCTCGACCGCGACCTCCAACGACGTCGGCCGCACCATCCAGGTGTCGCCGGTCAGCGAGTCCGTCCCCGGCGTCGACCGCCAGTGGATCGCCTTCCTCGACGACAAGACGGCCTTCTTCACCTACAACCAGCAGGCCCTCAACAAGGTGGTCCAGAAGTCCACGGACGGCGGCTACACCTACGACAGCCCCGGTGTGCAGGCCGCGAACGAAGGCGGGCGGATCGGCCAGATCCGCGCGTTCACGCCGCCCGGGAAGAGCACGGCGACACAGGGCGTCGTCTACTTCCCGTACGCCTCGGGAAGCAAGCTGAAGCTCGCCGTCAGCCGCGACTCGGGCAAGTCGTTCACCACCTGCTCGCTCATCGACGCCGGCGCCGCGCCGACGGCCGGCTTCGTCGGCGCCGACAACGACGACGCGGGCAACATCTACGGGACCTACACCGAGCTCGGCGCCGACCGGGCGACGTACCTGGTCGTGCTGCCGAAGGAGCGGTTCAGCACCTGCACCGACGGACGGCAGGCAGCCACCAACCCGAAGGTCCGGGTCAACCGGGAGGGCGTCAACAGCACCGTCATGCCGTGGGTCGCCGCGAGCGGTCTTCCCGGCCGGGTCGCCATCGCCTACTACGGCACCGAGAGCATCGGTGACCCGAACCAGGGCAGCTTCAAGGCCACCTGGAACGTCTACGTCAGCCAGAGCACCGACGCGCTGTCGGCCCACCCGACGTTCGACCAGGTGAAGGCCACCACGCACCCGTTCCACTACGACTCGATCTGCCTCAACGGCCTCGGCTGCGACCTCGCGGTCCCGGCCGGTGACCGCAGCCTCGTCGACTACTTCACGATGGAGTACAACCGGAAGTCCGGGCGCCTCAACATCGTCTACAGCAACCCGGGCAAGCGCCCGGGCGACGCCGAGGGCATCGTGTCGCAGCCGACGGTGCTGGTGCAGGCGAGCGGCCCGAGCAACGGTGGCGGCACCGTCTCGCCGATCCGGCCGGTGGTCTCCCGCGGCACGACCGACCCGGCCGGCGACGCGCTGTCCCAGTACTCCGCCGTGCTGGCCCGCACCCAGCCGTCGGTCAACAGCAACGCGCTCGACATCCGGTCGGTGAAGGTCACGCCCACGCTGACCAACTTCTCGGTCACGCTGAAGCTCGCCGACCTGTCGGACGCCGCGCTGCAGCAGGCGCTCTCCGACAACACCCCCGCCGTCGGTCTCGTCTGGATCTTCCGGTTCGTCAACGGCTACCGGCCCGCCGCCGTGTCGCTGCACTGGTCCCCGGCGACCGGCTTCTCGGCCGGCTACGACGAGTACTCGACCGACCGCACGGCCGGCGGCATCATCCAGAAGTACAGCGGCGAGACGCCGCTCGGCGACAACTACACCGTCAACCAGGCCAGGGGCACGATCACCTTCCGCGTCCCGAACTCCCTGCTGCACGCCCTCGTCGGCCCGACCGGCGACGGCCAGCGCCCGCAGCAGCTGAAGGCGGCCCCGGGCACCCGCTTCTACGACGGCTACGCCGGCTCGTTCGCCGACGTCACCACCAGCACGACGGTCAACGGCCAGGTCAGCACCGAGAGCTACCTCTACCCGGCCGACAACGCCCCGACGTTCGACTTCACCCTGCTCGGCCGCACCCAGACGCCGGTCAAGAGCCGCGTCACGACGCCGGTCCGCAACCCGTCGAACCCGCAGGCCCCCGGCGGTGGGCTCGCAGCGACCGGTCTCGAGACCGGCCTGCCCTACGTCGCAGCCCTTCTTCTTGTCGTCGGCTTCGGTCTCCGGCGCCGCACCACCGGTTAACTCGCTTCACCGGGCGCCGTCGCAGCAGGGAGACTCCCAGCCGTGACGGACTACGAGCTCGATGACGACCCCGCCCGCGTCGACCTGGACGCGGTCTGGGCGTTCCTGTCCACCGACGCCTACTGGGGCAGGTACCGGACCCGCGAGGACGTGGAGAAGCAGGTACGAGGCGCCTGGCGCGTGGTCGGCTGCTACCTGGGGGCCGAGCAGGTCGGCTTCTGCCGCGCCGTCTCCGACGGGGTCGCGCTGGCGTACCTCGCCGACGTCTACGTCCTGCCGGCCCACCGCGGCCATGCCCTCGGCAAGCGCCTCGTGCAGGCGATGGTCACCGACGGCCCCGGCGCTCACTTCCGCTGGCTGCTGCACACCGCCGACGCCCACGACCTCTACCGCCAGTTCGGCTTCCGTGAGCCCGACAGCAGCCTGCTGGAGCTCCGCCACGCCACCACCCGCTAGCAGCCCCCGGGGTCGCAAGACGGCATGAGACAGCTGTCTGTGATGCCGTTCTGCGACCTCTGCGAGAGCGAGGGGGTGCCAGCAACCCAGGACGTGACTCCTGGTGCTGGCCAACTGATGACCATGCGAATCAGTTGGCCAAGGCGGACATCCACACCTCAGACCCAGCGGGTCAGAGGAGGTCGCCGTCGGCGTCGAGACGCACACGGGGTCGCCGCTCGCGGGCTCGGGCAGCCGCGCCGGTGAGCTGGGCCGTCACGTCCAGGGCAGCGGCCAGCAGGATGACGGCTGAGGCCGCGCTCGCCATCAGCAGCCAGCTCGCCGCGCTCGGCGCCTCGCAGTACCGGGCGTCCGGTCCGCCAGGCCCGTCGATGGTGGCGAAGTGGTCGTACCAACCGTTGGAGTCCGCGCAGCTGATCGCCTTCGTCGGGCCGTACCAGAACACGGCGAAGGCCACGAAGAAGGCGAGCGGCAGCGCCAGCAGGACCCGCGCCCGTGGTCGCATCGACCGAGCATCCCACGCAGCGCAGGGGTCGC
Source organism: uncultured Frankiales bacterium (assembly GCA_966212015.1). Lineage (GTDB taxonomy): Bacteria > Actinomycetota > Actinomycetes > Mycobacteriales > SCTD01 > RYN-111. The sequence continues at coordinate 15,014 of CBIHPE010000049.1, forward strand.
GGAATGGCAGGCCCGAGTGCTCTTGAGGCGCGATACCGCGACCCTGGCATGCCTCAGAGGAGCGAGGCGGCGGCCGGGTCGAGCAGCCAGAGCGTCTCGGAGGTGCCGCGCGCACCGGCGACCGGGACGTCGACCTGGGAGGCGCCGGCGGCTGCCTGGGCGAGGGCCTCCGCCTTTGCGTCGCCGGAGGCGAGCACCCACACGGATGTGGCGGACTGGATGGCGCGGAAGCCCAGGGAGACCCGGGTCGGTGGTGGCTTGGGGCAGTCGTGGACGCCGACGGCGAGCTCTGTCGCGTGGGCGGCGGGGGAGTCGGGGAAGATCGAGGCGATGTGGCCCTCGGGGCCGACCCCCAGGAGCAGCACGTCGAAGGAGCTCGGCAGCGAGGCGGCGTACTGCTCCGCCGCCTGGTCTGCCGTGAGCGTCCCGTCGTCCCAGCCCATGGGGTGGATGCGCGCGGGGTCGAAGGGCAGGTGGTCGAGCAGGGCCTGGCGGGCCTGGAGCTCGTTGCGGTCGTCGGAGTCGCGGGCAACGAAGCGCTCGTCCCCCCACCACACGTCGACCCGCGCCCAGTCGACGGCGCCGGGCTGACGGCGTACTGCCTCGAGCGTCGCGATCCCGACGCCGCCACCAGTCAGGACGATCGAGGCGGAACCAAGCTCCTCGATCCGGGCGACCAGCTTGGTGGCGACGGCGGTGGGGAGGTCGCCGTGGACCTCGACGACCGTCACGAGGTGGTGAGCGCCGGGTCCGGGTCGCTGGCCTCCATCGGGTCCTGCCAGACGTGAGTGCGCCGGTTGTTGCGGTCGGAGAGGCCGGTCTGTCCCGAGAACGTCTCGAGGCTCTCGGCGTAGACCTCGTCGGCGTCGAGGCGGCGCAGCTCCTCGGCGAGCAGGTCACCGAGCTCCCGTCGGGGCAGCGGCAGGTTGCGGTCGGGCTGGCCGGTGCGAGACAGCGTCGCGGTGCTGCCGTCGGTGCGGCTGATGGTGACGGTGTCGTCGCCGACCTTCATCGTCACGCCCGTGACGCCAGGGCCGGAGCTGTCCTCGATGCCCACGGACACGCCGAGCCTGCGACCCAGCCACCCGGCGAGCAGGGTTCGGGAGGGGTTGCCCGTCTCGCCAGTGACCGTCACCTCGTGGACGTCGCCGGAGAGCGAGTCGAAGGCGGAGGCGCACAGCGACCGCCACAGCGTGGTGCGGGTCCAGGCCAGGTCGGTGTCGCCAGGCGCGTAGTCCTCGGCCCGGGTCCTCAGCGCTGCCAGGGGATCCGTGCTCCCCGCGGCGTCGGTGATGCGGCGGTCGGCGATGACGCCGAGCGGGTCGTGGGCGATCAGGTGCGGCGGCTCGCCGAACCACCAGGTGACGACCGGGGCGTCCGGCGCCAAGAGCGGCAGCACGACCGACTCGGCGTGGAGCGAGAGCCGGCCGTACATCCGCATGACGACGGCCTCGCCCGGACCGAGGCGACCGCCGACGGACACCTCGGCGTCGAGCCGCGGCTCGGGGGCGTCGGGGCGACGGCGCACGACGATGAGCAGCCGGCAGGGGTGCTGGGCGGCCGCGGCCGTGGCGGCCTGCTCCGCCTCCGCGACGAGCTTCTCGTCGACGACGGCGACGAGCGTCAGCGCGAGGCCGGACGACACCGACCCGGCGGCGCGCCGCTCGGCCGACAGCGCCTTGATGACCTCCGACCCGGAGGTGTCCCACAGCGCTGTCATGACGAGTCCCTCTGTGCTGTCATGACGAGTGCCTCTGTGTTGTCATGACGAGTGCCTCTCTGCCGTCACGGCCTTCTCCAGGTGCGTCCGTCGCGGGCGAGCATCTCGTCGGCGCCCTTGGGTCCCCACTCGCCGGCGCGGTAGAGCTCCGGCTTCCCGCCGGAGGCCCAGAGCTCCTCGATCGGGTCGATGATCCGCCACGAGGCCTCGACCTCCTCGTTGCGCGGGAAGAGCGCGGCGTCGCCGAGCAGCACGTCGAGCAGCAGCCGCTCGTAGGCCTCGGGGGAGTTCTCGGTGAAGGCCTCGCCGTAGAGGAAGTCCATGGCCACGTCGCGGACCTCCATCGTCGTGCCGGGGACCTTCGAGCCGAAGCGCAGCGTGACGCCCTCGTCGGGCTGGACGCGGACGACGAGCTGGTTGCTGCCGAGCTCCTCCGTGTCGCTCTTCGCGAACGGCAGGTGCGGCGCCTTCTTGAAGACGATGCCGATCTCCGTGACCCGGCGGGGGAGGCGCTTGCCGGTGCGGAGGTAGAAGGGGACTCCTGCCCAGCGGCGGGTGTCGACGTCGAGCCGGACGGCGGCAAAGGTCTCGGTCGTCGAGCCCTGCGCGACGTTCTCCTCGTCCTGGTAGCCCTTGACCCGCTCGCCGGCGAGCCAGCCCTGGTCGTACTGGCCGCGCACCGCGTAGGACGCGAGGTCCTTCGGCAGCCGCACGGCGTCGAGGACCTTGATCTTCTCGGCCCGCAGGGCCGCGGCGTCGAACTGGACGGGCTCGTCCATCGCCGTGAGGGCGAGCAGCTGCAGCAGGTGGTTCTGCAGGACGTCGCGAGCGGCGCCGGTGCCCTCGTAGAAGCCGGCGCGGGTGCCGATGCCGACGTCCTCGGCCATCGTGATCTGCACGGAGTCGATGTGGTGGCTGTTCCAGATCGGCTCGAACAGCTCGTTGGCGAAGCGCAGCGCCAGCAGGTTCTGGACCGTCTCCTTGCCGAGGTAGTGGTCGATGCGGAACACGTCGTCGGCGGTGAACACGTCGTCGACGAGCCCGTTCAGCTCGATCGCGCTCGCGAGGTCGTGGCCGAACGGCTTCTCGACGACGACCCGGCGCCAGGAGTTGGTCGACTCGTTGTCGGCCATCCCCGTGCGCTCCATCTGCTTGAGCACGGTGGGGAAGGCGTTGGGCGGGATGGAGAGGTAGAACGCGGCGTTGCCGCCGGTGCCGTGGGAGTGGTCGAGGTCGACGAGCGTCTGCGCGAGCTGGTCGAAGGCCGCGTCGTCGTCGAACGACCCGGGCAGGAACTTCGTGGCATCGGCGATCCGCTGCCAGACCTCCTCGCGCCAGCCGGTGCGGGCGCCCTTCTTGGCGGCTTCCTTGGCGATCTGCTCGAACTCGCCGTCACCCCAGTCGCGGCGGGCGAAGCCGAGCAGGACGAAACCGGGTGGGAGCAGACCGCGGTTGGCGAGGTCGTAGACCGCCGGGATGAGCTTCTTGCGCGCGAGGTCGCCGGTGACGCCGAAGACGACGAGGGCGCACGGCCCGGGGACCTTGGGCAGCCGCCGGTCGCGCGGGTCTCTCAGCGGGTTGGTCACGACAGCACCTTGAGGATCTCGCTGAGGCCGCGACTGCCCGTCAGGTGCAGCCGCAGGACCGGCCGTCCGTGGTCGGCGAGCACCTTGCCGTCACCGGCCGCCTGCGCCGCGATGAGGGTGCCGTAGGTGAACTCGCGGCCCGGGATCGGCAGGTCGTCCTGCACGTTGCCGGTGATCTGCAGGAAGACGCCGATCGGCGGGCCGCCCTTGTGGAACTGCCCGGTCGAGTGCAGGAAGCGGGGTCCCCAGCCGAACGTCACGGGCCGCTCGACGCGCTTCGCCAGCGCGGGGCGCACCGCGGCCAGCGCGCCGTCGCGGAGACGGTCGAGGTACGCCATGACGGCGAGGTAGCCGTTCGGCGGGACCAGGGTGAGCAGCTGGGCGATGGCGCCCTGGACGGTGACCTGGCCGGTCAGCAGGCCGTCCGTCGCGAAGACCTGCACGTTGCCGTCGGTGAACGTCGGCTCCTGGGGCGCGGGCTGCTCGTCCAGCAGGCCCCGAGCGGCCTTCTTGGCGCTCTCGACGTCGGGCTGGTCGAAGGGGTTGATGCCGAGCAGCCGCCCGCTGACGGCCACGGCGTACTCCCACGCGAGGAGCTGCTGCCCCAGGTTGCCCGTGACGCCGGTCCCGATCGGCGGGGTCTCGCCGAGGAGCCGCACCACGTGCACGTCGCGCGCGGGCCACTGCACCTCGGGGGCGTCGGGCTCGACCACGACCGGCAGCAGGCCCTTGCCCAGCTTGCCGGTGGACTCGGCGATGAGCTGCTCCGCCCAGTCGCCGAAGCCCTTGAGGGGCGAGGCCTCGGCGTCGATGGCGATCTTGTCGCGGCCGTCTGCCCCCAGCGCGGCGCCCAGCTGCAGGCCCGCGTTGTCGTCCTCGGTGAGGCGCGTGGCGAACGACGTGGCCTGGTCGAGGAGCAGCTCGACGTCTGCGCCGGCCAGGGCTGAGGGGACCAGCCCGAAGGCGGTGAGGGCGCTGTAGCGGCCGCCGACGTGCGGGTCGGCGAGGAACACGGCGCGGTAGCCCTCGTCGTGGGCCAGCTTCTCCAGCGGTGAGCCGGGGTCGGTCACGACGACGACGCGCTGCTTGGGGTCGATGCCGGCCTGCTCGAAGGCCTCGACGAACGAGCGGCGCTGGCTGTCGGTCTCCAGCGTCCCCCCGCTCTTGCTCGACACGACCACGACCGTCCTGGACAGGTCGGTCGCCAGCGCGGCCCGGACCTGGTCGGGGTGCGTCGAGTCGAGGACGGTGAGGGGGACGTCGGCGTTCTTGCAGATGACCTCCGGGGCCAGCGACGAGCCGCCCATGCCGCACAGCACGACCTGGTCGACGCCCTCCTCGCGCAGCGCGTCCCGCAGCGCCAGCAGCGCGGGGACGAACCCCCACGACACCTCGGGGGCCGCGAGCCAGCCGAGCCGGATGCTCGCCTCCGGCTCAGCGTCGGGTCCCCACAAGGTGGCATCGCGCGCCAGCAGCTTGGCCGGCACGCCGTCGCGCTGGAGCGCCTCGAGTGCCTGCTGCTGGTGCTCCTTCAAGCCGTCGCCGTGGACGTCGACGCTGACGATCACGGCCGCGCCTTGGCGAGCTGGTCGGTCACTGACTCCAGCAGCTCGCCCCAGGAGGCCTCGAACTTCTCGACGCCCTCCTTCTCGAGCAGGTCGGTGACGTCGTCGAGGTCGATACCGGCGGCCTTCAGGTCGTCGAAGACCTGCTGGGCCTCGGCGTACCTCGTCCTGATCGTGTCGCCGGTGATCTCGCCGTGGTCGGCGACCGCCTTCAGCGTGGCCTCGGGCATCGTGTTGACGGTCCCCGGAGCGACCAGCTCGGTGACGTACATCGTGTCGGGGTAGGCGGGGTCCTTCACACCGGTCGAGGCCCACAGCGGTCGCTGCGGCTTGGCACCCGCGGCCTCGGGGGCCGGACACCGCGCGGGGCGGAAAAACACCAACGTTGGCGGGGTTGGGGGGGGGGGGGGGGGGGGGGGCGCCGGGGCCCGCCCCCCCCGGCCCCCCCCC
>CBIHPE010000050.1:0-20284 GCA_966212015.1 uncultured Frankiales bacterium
GAGGGTGGGGACTTTTGTTGGCCACCAGTGGGGACTTTCAGATGGCCATTGACAACGGCACGATCATGACCGACCTGGTGTCGTACCGCTCTCCCCTCGGACCGGTCGGGCGGGTCGTCGACGCGGTCGTGCTCGAGCGGTACATGCTGCGACTGCTGGAGCAGCGCAACCGCTGGCTGGCGCTGACCCTGGAGGAGCGACGTGACTGAGCCGGTGCGGATCCTCGTCGGCGTGCACTTCCGGCGGCACTTCGGCGGGCCGGGGCACGTGACGATCACGCCGGGGCAGATCGTGCTGACGGACCGGAAGGCGACCCGTTCCGTGACCCACACGGCGCAGGTGGTGGGCGTGGAGAAGAAGCGGTTCGAGCCGCCCACGGGCAACCACTGGATCGAGCTCACCGACGGGACGGACACCGGGTGGGCGGCGGTGAGCCGCAAGCGAGCCGAGACGGTGCTGGCGGCAATGACCGCGGCGGGCTTCACCGTCGAGAAGGTCTGACTTTTCTTACCTGTGCACTGATGATCCTGACTTGTGAGTGACTGACTGCTGCCTGTAGACCGTGGGCACTGCGCTCTGTCCCTGGGCGCAGGTATCCCCCCGAGAGGACTCGCATGAAGAACCTCAAGGCACGCGGGTGGAGCACGATGGTGGTCACCACCGGCGTCGTGCTCGCACTCGCCGCTCCGACACAGGCAGCACCTGCCTCGGCCGCGAGCAGCCACAGCAAGGCCAGCAAGAGCCAGACCTCGAGCGACACGCGCGAGGTCCCGGCCGGCAAGCAGTACGCCCTCGACAAGTCCGTGAAGCGGCGACCCGCCGCGGTCCGCACAGCCGCCGCACCGGCAGGCGTCACGCCCGCGGTCGGCACGGTCCGTCAGTGGGTCGCGCTCGACGACTTCCACGGCAGCCTCTACAAGAAGGACTACACACTCCGCGGCGTCGGCTCGAAGATCGAGGTCTGGGTCGCCAACGACATCACCTTCCCGGCAGGTGACTGCCGCAGCGCCACACCCGGCACCACGACGGTCACGGACACCCAGGTCAACGACCTGATCACGCAGTTCGACACCAACATGTTCCCGAAGGAGTCGGCCGCGTTCAGCGTCGCTCCCGACCGGGACGGCACCCATGCTGCGATCTCCGGTGACTACACGGGCAACGGCGACAAGATCGTGACGCTCGTCGACAACGTGCGCGACGACAACTACTTCGACTTCCCCGCCAACCCGACGTACATCGCGGGCTTCTTCAGCTCGCAGTTCAACGAGCTGCTCGACCGCAACGTGATGACGATCGACGCGTTCGACTGGCTGCACCGCACCGGTGCCAACCCTGCGGACCAGCCGACCGACGACCTGTGCACCAGCCGCCCCGGTCGGGCCCGCCTCTACGAGGGCGTGTTCGCCCACGAGTACCAGCACCTGCTGCAGTACTACACGGACCCGGCCGAGGTGAACTTCATCAACGAGGGCCTCTCGGACTTCGCGATCTCCCTGGTCGGCTACGGCAAGCCCGCCGCGCACATCGACCAGAAGGGCCAGGAGAACCACATCTCCTGCTTCCAGGGGTTCGGGACGCACAAGACGGCCTACAACACCAACCCGCGCGACTGCGGCGGTCCGCAGAACTCGCTGACGCTGTGGGGTGACGAGGGCGCAGGCAACGAGATCCTCGCCGACTACGGCAACGCGTGGTCGTTCCAGCTGTACCTCTACGACCACTACGGGCAGGCCTTCATCTCCGCGCTTCACCGCGACGGCGAGGAGCAGGGGCTGGCCGGCGTGCAGAAGCAGCTCGACACGTTCAAGCCGGGCACGAAGGTGGCGGACGTGCTGCACGACTTCCAGACGATGAACCTGGTCGACCGCTACCTCGACACCAGCGCGGCCAGGACCGCCGGCATCACGGTCAAGAACGTCACGACCAAGAGCCTCGACGCGACCATCAACCTCAACAACACCGCGGTCGAGGCCAAGCCCGGCGCCGCCCCCAACGGCGCCGACTACGTGACGCTCTACAACGGCCCGCGTGCCGGTAGGGCCCTGCAGTCGCTGTCGTTCAGCGGCGCCAAGACGCTCGCACCGCAGCCGCTGCTGTGGACCTCGACGAGCGCCACTCCGGCTCCGCTGGACACGGCACCGGTGCTGTGGTCGGGCGACCGGTCGAACCTCGACGCGGCCGCGGTCACGTCCGTCGCGGTCCCGGCCGGCACGCCGACGCTGACCTACAACGAGCAGCACCTGGCCGAGGAGGGCTACGACTACGCCTACACCGTCGTCTCCACCGACGGCGGGGCCACGTACACGCCGCTCGCGAACGCCAACACCGTTGCCGGTCCGCTCGGCCCGGCGCTCAACGGTGACAGTGCCGGCTTCGCGACGCAGACGTTCGACCTGACGCCGTACGCCGGCAAGACCGTGCTGATCGGGTTCCGCTACGTCAGCGACGGCGGGACGAACGACGGCGGCTGGTACGTCGACGACGTGAAGGTCGACGGCACCCTCATCAGCGACGGCAGCTCCACGGCCGGCTTCAAGTCGCCGACCCAGGTCAAGCCGACCGTGGTGAAGAACTGGTTCGTCCGGCTCGTGGGCCTCGACGCGCACAACCACCAGGCGCGCTTCGCCCGCTACAACGGGAAGTACGACTTCAAGCTCACCTCCACCGACCTGCGCGGGTTCACGACCTACCCGCTGGTCATCGCGATCGTCAGCTACGACGACCCGACCGAGCAGGTGCAGCAGTACGCCCCGTACACGCTGAAGCTCAACACCCCCCGCCTGGCAGGCGGTACGGACCACGCCCCACGTCGGCGGGCCCGCCCTCCCGCGTGGAGGCCGGGCCCTCGTCGTCTACAGGGCGCGCTGGACCCGGTCGAGCAGGCGCTGCACCTCGAGGCCGCGGTGCACGTCGATCGGCTGCGTGATCTCACCGCGGACGGCCTGCACGAACTCCGCTCCGAACAGGGCACGGGACGCGATCGCGGCCTCGCGGTCCTTGGGCGGCAGCACCGCACGACCGACCGAGGTCAGGACCTCGATGGCGAGCGGCTCGGTCGCGTCGGGGGTGACCGCCGAAAGCGTCACGTCACTCGCCACACCCGACTCGTGCTGCAGCCGCGCGCTCAGCACACCGAGGTGCTCGCTGGCGACGACGTCGGCGACCGGCCCGGCGATCGCGAGCACCAGGTCGAAGGCGTGCGGGCCGAGGTCGAGCAGCCCGTGCGGCTCGGCGACCCGCCACGGCGTGGCGTAGACCGACCCCTCGAGCACGGCGCGCGTGATGAACCGGCAGCTGACCTGGGCGATCTCGGCAGCCGCCATCTCGTCGAGGAAGGACCGGGTCCTCGCCACGAACCGGTTGGTGAGCGCCACCTGGCTCACGACGCCGGCCTCGTCCACCGCGTCGGCGAGCGCTTGTGCGGCAGCGACGTCGCGCGCGATCGGCTTGTCGAGCAGGACGTGCTTGCCGGCCTTCGCGGCCTGCAGCGCCATCGTGGACTGCACGTCCGGCGGCACGGCGAAGGCCACGGCCTCGCAGGCGTCGAGCAGCTCGTCGTACGACCCGAAGGTGCCCCATCCGAGCTCGGCGGCCGCCTCGGGGCGGCGGGCCCAGACGCCCGCGAGCTCCAATCCCTCCGTCCCGCGGACCATGGGTCCCGTGAACATCTGGGCCCACGGCCCAGCCCCGACGAGTCCGACCCTCATGACCTGCACCCTGCCACGACCTCCCGGCAGGGAACCTCATGGATCAGGGCAGATCTGCGGGCAACCTCATGGACCGCGCGCTCGCGGGCTTCCGCATCCATGAGAGAGCCGACGGCGGGGGGATCAGCCGGTGAAGGCCTTGTCGATCGCAGCGGCGAGGGCCTCGGCGGCGGCGCCGTAGGCCTTGGTGCCCTCATCGGTGCGGGCTCTCAGGGCAGCCAGCTGGTCGAGCAGGGCCGAGCGGGTGGTCGCCGAGATCCAGGGCGCGCGGTCGAACTCGTCCCGCAGCTCGTCGGCGGTGCGCTTCAGCACCAGGTCGGTGCCGCCGCCGCCGGTGCCGGCGAGGTCGTGGATCGAGATGACGCGCAGGCCGGCGGAGGTGTCGGAGGCGTCGGCGCGGACGGCCTTCACGCGGTCGTCGACGGACTCGCTCGTCAGCCGACCGGCGAGACCCCCGGCCACGAGGCCGAGGAGGAGGCCGAGGACAGCGGCGGCGAGGACACGACGACGGCGACGAGCCTCGGGGATGTAGAGCGCCACGTCACTCCCTTCCGAGAACGAGCAGGCCGTCGGCGGGGACGTCCGACAGGGTGGTGACGTCGAGCTGCATGGCGCGCGGGCCGGCGAGCAGCCAGGCGTCGGGCGGGCTGGTCATGGGGCCGATGCGGCGGCTGCGGCGGGCTATCGCGGCCTCGAGGTCGGAGGTGACGACCTCGCCGGTGACGTCGAGGACGAGGTCGCCGTAGCGGTCCCAGACGGCCACCCGGTCGGGCAGCTCGGCGAACCAGAAGTCGCCCCGCAGCGACGGCTCGGCGTAGCCGCGCTCGGCGAACGCGATCTCGTCGGCGGTGACCGCGGCGCGGCCGGGGACGGCGCCGGTCTCCAGCGCGACAGCACCGGTGACGCTGACGCGCACTCCCCCGCGGTCGCTGAGCTGCTCGACCCGGACGTCGAGGTCGGCCGGCGACGCGCCGGCCGCGACCGCCTCGGCCTCCACGGACGCGATGAGGGCGTCGAGGTCGTCGTCCGTGGGACGCTCGGCCTCGGCCCGGATGAGGGACAGCGCGTCGCCGACGGCGCTGATGACCTCGGCGTGCGGGGGGATGACCAGCTCGAGGCCCATCGCCTGGGCGAGCACGCGGCCGAGGGCACCGGCGCCGCCCCCGACGGCGACGAGGACCGGGCGCTCGAGGCGCTGGCTCTTGATGACCGACATGACGAGGTCGCCGAGGGTCTGTGCGCAGGCCTGCAGCATCTGCCGCGCGACCTGGTCCGGCGCCGTGCGACGCAGGCTGGCCGCGACGACCGCGAAGCCGGCGAGGGCCGCCTCGGTGGAGCCCTTGGCGTAGTCGCCTTCAGGCACGAGCCCCAGGGCGTTCGCCGCGCAGGTCGTCGTCAGGGCGGCCTTGCGCCCGTCGGCGAGGTGCAGCACGACGTAGTCGGCCGGGTCGCCGGCGCGCGGCGCCTCGAGGCCGAGGGTGGCGCCCTCGAGCTCGGCGGGCGGAAGGAAGCAGGCGTAGACGCACCCGGCGATGTGGGCGCTGCGCGGCCCGACCCCGTGGACCTGGCGGCGGCGCACGCGCAGCATCGAGCCGCCGGCGACCCCGAGCACCCGCACGTCGACGGAGCGGACGGCGGTGGAGTGGCTCGCGACCTGGACGTACGACAGGCCGGGACGACCCCGCCGGATCGCCGCGACGTTGCTCGACGTCCCGCCGACCTCGAGCACGACGGCGTCCTCGAGCCTGGCGGTGCGCAGCACTCCCGCGACCGACGCGGCGGGGCCGGAGTAGAGCGTGCGAGCCGGCGCCGAGCGGAAGCCGGCGAGGTCGGTGGCGCCGCCGTCGCCGCGCATCACCATGACCGGACCCGTGATGCCGGCCGCGGTGACACCGGAGGCGACGACCTCGGCGGTGCGCATCGCGATGGGGAGGATCGAGGCGTTGAGGGCGGCGGAGACCGAGCGGAGCTCGAGGCCGTAGAGACCGGTCAGCTCGGCCGAGGTCGAGACCGGCAGGCCCGCGGCGACGGCCGCGTCACGGACCAGGCCCTCGTTGGTCGAGTCGTCGGGGGCGAACGCCTCCGCGACCGACACAGCCTGAGCACCCGCCGCGACGAGCCTGGCGACGGCCGCCTCCGCGTCCGCGGCCGTGAAGCCCGCGGTCACGTCGAGGAACTCGGTGACCGTCGGCAGCGACCGCCCAGCGGTGACCTCGATCCTCGCGTCGACCGTGCGCTGGCGGGACTTGCGCAGGTCGGGCGAGCGGCCCAGCCCGACCATGCCGACGGTGGCGACGTCACCCTCGAGCAGGGCGTTGACGGCCTGCGTCGTCGAGTGCGTGACCATCTCGACCGCGTCCGCGCCGAGCTGCTGCGCGAGCGCGGTCACGACCTGCACCACACCGGCAGCGACCCCGTCGGACGCGTCGTGCGTCGTGGCCACGATCTGCTCCGCGACGACGTGGCCGGCCGTCACGTCGTACGCCACGGCCTTGGTGAACGTGCCGCCGACGTCGACGCCGACCCGGACGGTCACGCGCCCGCAGGGAAGGGCGGGTTCGCCCGGTGGGTCACGACGGTGCGGCGGTCGAGCCGCGGGCGAAGCACGAACAGGTAGAGGGCGCCGAGGACGTAGACGAGAGCGAGCGCGCCCTGCGCGAGCAGCGTCTCGCGGCTGGGCCAGTAGCCCAGCGACTGGCGCACGAAGATCGGCGGCTCGGGCCAGCTGCCCCAGCGGTGCAGGCCGATGACGTCGGCCTCCTGCAGCGAGCGGATGGCGTTGCCGAGGAAGGCGACCGAGGTCGTCATGAGGAGCACGACAGCGGTGGCGAGGAACTGCTTGATGGGCAGCTTGCGGCCGAGCCTGAACACGCCCCACGCGACGAACGAGAGCACGAGCAGGCCGAGGGCCAGCCCCACCAGCACCCACTTGCCGAGGCCGGGTCCGAACGACACGAGGGCCTGGTAGAACAGCGCCGTCTCGAAGCCCTCGCGGTAGACCGCGGTGAAGCCGATCAGCAGCAGCGCCGAGGTCGAGCCGACGCTCACCGCCGACCAGACCCTGGCCTTGAGGAACTCCAGCCAGCGCTTCTGGTCCATCCGCGCGATCAGCCAGAAGGAGACCCAGAACAGGACCGCGACGGCGAGCAGCGCCGTGACGGCCTCGAGGACCTCGCGCCCGAACGGGATGAGCGACAGCAGGCCCTGCAGCAGGAAGTAGGTCGCGGCAGAGGCTCCGGCGCCGCCGAGCATGCCGAGCAGGATGGGCCTGCGCAGGTGCGACGACTTCGTCGACTCGAGGTAGCCGAGGAGCACCGTGATGAGAAGGACCGCCTCGAGGCCCTCGCGGAAGATGATGACGAACGACTGCCCCGCGACGACAGCCGGCGCCGACAGGCCCTGGTCGGTGAGGGTGCGCTCGGCGTCGTCCATGAGCCGTCGCAGCGCCACGATCTGCTCGCGGATGTCGCTGGTCGGCGCGTGCGAGCTGATCAGCCCGCGGATGGTCGCGAACTTCGTCTCCGCATCGGAGGTGAGGCCCGCGTCGGCGACGCGGAGCGGGACCTCGACGAGCTCGAAGTGGCTGAGGTAGCCGGCCTTCGCCTCGTCGTAGGCCTGCTGCTCGTGGCCCGCCTTGATCAGCAGGAGGGTCCGGTCGATCGAGTCGCGGACGACCTCGAGCTGCTGCACGGCCTGCGCCCGGCTCTCGCCGGCGCTGGCAGCGCCGGGGGTCAGCATGACCAGGCCCAGCGCCCCCAGCAGGGCGACGAGAGCGAGCTTCAGGACGCGGATCACGACGGGTACTTCGCCAGGTAGGCCGTCTTGGCCTTGGTGATGTTCGTGACAGCGGTGCCGGCCTTGGTCGCGTCACCGCTGCCGGCGGCGTCCTCGAGCAGGGCGAAGGCGTCCTCGAAGGCGAGGTAGCTGTCGGAGCTGTTCTTCTTCACGGTGCCCTCGATGGAGGCCCACACCGGCTCGATGCCCGCGTCGAGCTTGGTCGCGGAGCTCTTGTCGGCGACCTGCGCCTGGACCTGCTTGGCGATCTGCTCGATCTGCTGGAGGCCGGCGGTGACCGCCTGCGGGGAGGTGGTGACCTCCTCGGGCGCCGGCGTGGCGCTGGGCGACGCGCCCTTCGACGAGGAGCCGGAGCTGCAGCCGACGAGCAGGACAGGGGCAGTGAGGAGGGCGGCGACGGCCGCAACACGAGAGGTGCGCACGCGACCAACCTAAGGGAAGCCTTACCTTCGTTCAAGTCGAGACTTGATACCCCATGGGGGTATGCTGGCCTCATGGTTGCTCCCGGGTACGCCGACAGCAAGGCCGCTCACCTCGCGCGGCTCTCCCGCGTGGAGGGCCAGGTGCGGGGCATCGCCCGCATGGTCGAGGAGGACAAGTACTGCATCGACGTGCTCACGCAGGTGTCCGCGGCGACCAAGGCCCTGCAGGCCGTGGCGCTCGCCCTGCTCGACGAGCACATGGGGCACTGCGTCGTGAATGCCGTCGGTGACGAGCGGCAGGAGAAGCTCCGTGAGGCCTCCGACGCGATCGCGCGGCTGGTGCGGTCGTGACCACCGTCCTCGACAGCCTCCAAGAGGGCTTCTTCATGCTCTGGGAGACGCTCTGGGCCCTCGTCCTCGGCTTCACCCTCTCCGGCGCCGTCCAGGCCTTCGTGTCCCGCTCCCAGATGGAGCGGGCGATGGGCGACCACCGACCCCGGACCATCGTCCGCACCAGCCTGCTGGGTGCGGCGAGCAGCAGCTGCTCCTACGCCGCCAGCGCTCTCGCGAAGTCGCTCTTCCAGCGCGGTGCCGACTTCACGACCGCGATGGTGTTCATGTTCGCCAGCACCAACCTGGTGCTCGAGCTCGGCATCGTGCTCTGGCTCCTGATGGGCTGGCAGCTCGCGCTCGCCGAGCTGGTCGGCGGCGTCCTCATGATCGTCCTGTTCGTGCTGCTCGCCCCGAGGGTGTTCCCCGCCGCGGAGCTGTCCGCAGCGAGGGCGCGACTGGGCTCGGTGGACGAGGCCGAGGAGCACGACCGAGCGCCGTTCCGCGAGCGGGTCCGCACCCGCAGGGCGTGGGCTGACGCGGCCGGCTACACCGTGAGCGACCTGATGATGCTCCGCAAGGAGATCGTCATCGGCTACGCGGTGGCCGGCTTCATCGCGGTCGCCGTCCCCACGTCCGTCTTCCACGCCGTGTTCGTCCCGGGGCACGGGCTGCTGAGCGACCTGGCGAACGTCGTCGTCGCCCCGCTCATCGCCTTCGTGAGCTTCGTCTGCTCCATCGGCAACGTGCCGCTGGCGGCCGCGCTCTACGAGGGCGGGATCAGCTTCGGCGGCACCGTGGCGTTCGTGTTCGCGGACCTGCTCGCGCTCCCCCTCGTGGTCATCTACGCGAAGCTCTACGGCCGCCGGCTCGCCGTACGGCTGTTCTTCTCCTTCTGGCTGGTCATGAGCACCGCGGGGCTGCTGACCGACCTGTTGTTCCGCGGGCTCGGGATCGACTTCCCCGCGCGCAAGGCGGAGATCGCGATGACGCGGTTCGCGTGGGACTACACGACCTTCCTCAACCTCGCCTTCCTCGGCGTCGCCGCCGTCGTCTACTGGCTCTACCGGCAGCGCGAGGTCGACGGCGCCTACGCCAAGGACCCGATCTGCGGCATGCAGGTGGAGAAGGCCCACCCGGGGGCTCGCCTGGGCGACGTCTACTTCTGCAGCGACCGCTGCAAGGAGAAGTACGAGGGAAGGGCGGGCGCGGCCGTCCAGGAGGCCGTCGACCCGGTCTGCGGGATGACCGTCGACGTGGCCCGGCCAGGTGCGACCGTCGTCGTCGACGGCACCACCCACTACTTCTGCGGCCAGGGGTGCGCCGACCGCTACGTCACCGTCTGACGGTGAACGTCTGACTGCTCGTCGCGGTGCCACCGGCCGTGGTGACGACCACCCTGCCCGTCCTCGCGGTGCTCGGTACGACGACGACCAGCGAGCTCCAGCTTCGCCCCACCACCTTGGCCAGCACGCCGCCGACGGTCACCCGCGTCGCGTTGGTGAGCGCCGCCCCCTTGATCGTCAGCCGGCCGCCCACCCGCCCTGCTGTCGGGGTCAGCGTGGAGACGACCGGGATGACCTTCAGGACAGCTGCGCTGGTCACGGCTCCGCTGGGGGCGGTGACCGTGACCTTGTTGGTCAGCGCGTTGGTCGGTACGACGAAGGTGATGGTCGTCGCGCTGACCACCGTGAAGCGCGAGGGCACGGCGGCCAGTCCGACCCGCGTGGCGCCGAGGAACTGGGTCCCGGTCAGGGTGACCTTGGCCCCTGGCTTGGCGGCCGCCGGCGACACCTTCGTAAGGGTGGGCGGAGGCAGCTTGACGAAGGTGGCGGCCACCGCCGCGCTGCCGCTGGGAGAGGAGGTGCAGGTCGGGGCGGTGCCGGCGCACAGCCCGCGCCAGGAGGCGAACCGCCAACCGCTCGCGGGCACCGCCTTCAGCGTGACCGGTGAGCCCGCGATGACGTCGGCCGAGCACGTGGCGCCGCAGCTGATGCCGGCGGGGGTGCTGGTCACCGTGCCCGACCCGGTCTTGCTCACGGTGAGGACGTCTCGCGCGGGGGCCTCGAACGTCCCGAGGTCGATCGAGGCCCGCGGCACGCCGTCCTGCACGACCTCGGCGACGACCTTTCGCGTGCCAGCGGCGCCGGCGGCGGGCGTGAAGGCCAGGGTCCCCGAGGCAAGTGACGTGCGGCCGAGCTCGTGGCTCACGTCGCCGGCGGTCTCGACGAACGTCACGACCTGTCCGGCCCGCGGAGCGAGCGTCCAGGCCAGGCTTCGCGACAGGCCGCTGCCTGAGACGGTTCCCGTGACGTCGGGTGCCGGGAGGCCCTTGGCGCCCTGCGCCGAGGCCAGCGGAGCGGAGTCGTCCTGCAGGGTGGCGGTCCACGTGCCGGCGCTCGGGTGGTCGACGAGGACCAGCGTCTGCTTGCTCGCCGGGTCGAGCATCACGACGTGCCCGTCGGCCACGCCGGCGGTGTCGTTGCGGGCACTGATCGACTCACCGTTCGGACCGGTCAGGGTCACGAACGGCGGGGCCGTCGTCCCGGTGAAGCGAAACGCCTGGACCGGGAGCCCGGACGGGACGGCGAAGGCCGTACCGGCTCCTGCTGCGGCCCTGCGCAGCGCGCTGCCGGAGATGGACTGGTAGGCCGCAAGGCTGCACCCCGTGAAGGCGGTCGGCGTGCTTCCCCAGGTGTAGCCGATGCCGGCCGCCCAGTCGTCCGACATGCCCTCGATGTGGCCGCACGCGGCGAGGCCGATGTTGGACGCGATGACCGAGCCCTGGATGCCCACGGTCTTGTCGATGCACCAGACGACGCAGCCCTTGAAGTGCAGCGAGACCCCGGCGTCACCGGTGACCTCGAACGCGGACGTCCCCCGGACCTTGCCGGTGATCGAGGCCTGGATGGTCGCCAGACCGCCCGCGAGCTGCAGCCCTGACGCGCAAGTCCCCAGGCAGCCGGCGAGGTCGACGTCGAACGGGTAGGAGTAGTCGACGTAGGCCTCGGACAGCGGCAGGTTGGCGAGCGTCAGGGCTCCGTCGACGCGGAACCCGGCAGGCTGGACGCCGTTGGGGAACCGGAGCTGCAGCGAGCCGTTGAGCCCGATGGCCGCTGTGTTGATCACCGGCACGGTCGGGCCTCCGGTGAGGTTCAGCGAGCCGGTGATCCTCCAGCTCGGCGAGGTCTCGAGCTGGAAGCTGCCGCCCTTGAGGAACACACCGCTCGTTCCCACGGGGATGCCGGCGCCCGGAACCGTGATCGAGCCGCCGAGCGAGGTCAGCGCGCCGTTCGCGAACGCGACGTTCGCTGTGAAGGCCAGGCCTCCGGGGAACTGCACGTCCGCCTTGCCCGACCAAGTCCCTCCCGACACGACGCTGATCAGCAGCTCATTGACGTCCACGACCCCGTTGAGCCTGGCCTTGGACACGTGCAGCAGGCCGCAGTCGAGAGCCCCGCTCTCCGCGAACCCCACACCCGCGTCGACGGCGAAGCTCGCGGCCCCCGGCACGGTCACGCTGCCGCTCACGCCCCAGCGCGTCGCGGAGGCCGCGCAGGTCGTGGCGCCGGCTGCGTTGAGGCCAAGGTGGAAGGCCGTCACGTCGAGGACGCCGAAGATCGCCAGGTGCGACGCGTCGAAGGAGGCGCTGGACAGGGCCCCACCGACGAGCGCCAGGTCAGCGGTGACGGTCTCGCCCCCCGCGAGCGAAGCCGTCCCGTGCCAGTGGTCCCGGGTCCCGTCGCTGTCGTAGGTGAGGTCGAGGCCCGTCAGGCCGAACGCGCCGCCGACCGACAGCGAGGCGATGTGCAGGACCGCACCCGTCAGCACCCCGCCCGAGTAGGTCATCGACCCGTCGAAGGCCGCTGCTCCGGGCAGGGTGCCCGAGACGCTCCAGCCGGTGCTGCTGTCATAGGCGAGATCGAGGTTGTCGACCGACACGAGACCGAACGCGCTGAGGTGACTGGCGTGCAGGTGCAGGGTCGTGAGGACACCGTCTGCGAACGTGAGACTGCCGCTCATCGACGTGGTCTTGTTGACGACCGCTGACGCGCTCCAGCTGCCCGCGAGGTAGTGCAGCTGGAAGGAGCTCGCACTGAGGAAACCGGCCACGCTGACGTGCGTCAGCGAGACGTCCGCCTTCTGCAGCACGCCAGCGGCGTAGCCGAAGGTGGCCGCGAAGGTGCCCGATCCCCCGGGCACCTGCACCGTGCCGTGCGCAGACCAGCCGGTGGCAGCGTCATAGCTGAACGAGGCTCCCTTCACCCGGAACAGCGCGGCGAGGGTCGCGTCGACGGGACCGATCGCGAGGGACGTCACCTGCAGGCCCGAGGCCGCGGTCGACAGCAGGTGTGCCGTCGCCGCGCCCTTGCCCAGGACGGCCGGGAGCTGCACGGCGACATCGACCTTGACGGTCCCGGCCACGGGCGTGCTGAGGGTGACCGTTCCCGTGAGGGGCATGCCCAGCAGCGCGCCAGAGGGGGGCGCGGCGAGGGTGATGCTCGCAGCCTTGAGGTTGAGCGAGAGCGCGCCGACCGAGAGCGGGACAGGACCGACCTGCTTCCCGCCCACCGTCGTCGGCCCGGCGAGCACCGTGACCCGCCCACCGCTCGGGGCCGTGAGGGTTCCCGCCGTCGGGTCGAGGGTCAGGGTCGTGTCGGTGGGCGACACCTTCAGCCCGTTGACCTCGACCAGCTGGTCGGTGGTGAAGGTCGCGCCCGCGGCGACGAAGCAGCCCTTCACGGACCAGTTCGCGACGGTCTTCGTCGTGGCCGTCCCGGTGCAGGGCGGTGGGCCGTTGCCCGAGACCGCGAAAGTCGCGGTGACGTGCTTGGTGCTGTTGACCGCCTGCACGGAGCAGGGACCGATGCCGGTGCAGTCACCCGACCACCCCGTGAACGTCGACAGCCCGTCGGGCTTGGCCGTCAGGGTGACCGACCCCGAGAAGACCTTGATGCAGTCGGTGGTGGTCGGCGAGCAGTGGATCCCGGTCGGACTGCTCGTGACCGTGCCTGAGCCCGCCCCGTCGAGAGTCACGACGACCGCGGGCGGGGCGACGGTGAACTGGCTCGAGGCGGGCGTCGCGTCGCTGCCGGCGGAGGTCGAGGCCCGGACCCGGAAGGTGAACGTGCCGGCCGGCAGCCCGGCGTAGGTCTTGGTCCCGGTGCTGCCCGAGCCGCACGACGACCAGGCGAACGCGGGGTCGTTGTAGGCGGCCTCGAGCATGCACTCGAAGGTGGCCGGGGTCCGCGTGCTGCTGAACGTGAAGGTCGCGTCGTGCCCACCGAAGGTTCCGCTCGGACCGGTGTCGATCGCGGTGTCGGGCGGGCCCGTGGCTCCCCAGTCGACGTTGTCAGCGACGAGCGTGGGCGCCATCCCCTTGACCAAGTGCAGGTTGCTGCCGTCTGCGTCGACCGCGTAGACGTCGCCGCCGTTGACGAACGCGATCTGCTGGCCCGACGGGGACCACGCCGGCGAGAGGTCGTGGTCGCCGGCACCGCCGGCCAGCTTGGTCAGGCCGGTCCCGTTCGCCGGGTTGATCGTGTAGACGGCCTGGTTGCCGCTGCCGTCCGCCCCGCTGAACGCGAGCCTCGACCCGTCGGGCGACCACGAGGGGTCGGCGTCGGTGGTGCCCGTGAACGACGTGGTGACGGCGGTGAGGCCGAGCCCGTCCGGCCCGATGGTCCACAGGTGACCTCCGTCGCTGAACGCGAGCCGAGTCCCGTCCGGTGACCAGGTCGGCTGCCCACCCGTGATCGGCAGCGTGACCGCAGCGACGCCGTTGCCGTCCGCGTTCGCGACGTAGATCCGCGAGGACGTCTGGTTGAGCCGAGGGCCCCACGTGGGGGTGTCGTCGGAGCCGCTCGTCGTCGTGGTGAGGTTCTTCGCGACACCTGATCCGTTCGCGCTGCGCGTCCAGACCTCGCCGTTGCCGTTCTCGTCCGAGATGTAGGCGAGCTTCAGCCCGTCACGGGACCACGTCGGCGCCCACTCGTCGTTCGGCGAGTTCGTCACCTGCGTCGTCGGACCCCCAGCGACCGAGACCGTGAAGACGTCGAAGCTCCCGTTGCCGGAGACGGCGTTGAAGGCGAGCTTCTGCCCGTCCGGTGAGTAGACCGGGTGGTGGCCGGCGACCACGTCGGCGGGGGTCCCGCCGGCTGCCGGGACCTGCTGGATCATCGCGGCCTGCGTCGCCGGGTCGAAGGCCTCGAAGGCGATGCTGCCGCCGTCCGGGGACCACGAGGGGAAGTAGAGGTCGCGCGTGGGATCGCTCGTGAGCTGCGTGACGGTGCCGGCGACGACGTCGAGCACCGCGACCTGGGAGTGACCGGTCGTGTCACCGGCGAGTCCCGTGCTGTCGAAGACGACCTTGCTGCCGTCCGGGGACCAGGCCGGGTCGTTCGCCTGCTGGCCGGCCTTGAGCAGGTGGTTGTCGGTGCCGTCCGGGTTCATCGCCGCGAGCTGGACGACGCCTCCCGAGGACCGGGTGAAGACGATCGCGGTGCCCTCCGCGTTCCAGCTCGGCGAGGAAGCCGCGTCGGCGATCTTCTTCTGGTCGCTCCCGTCGCTGATCATCGACCAGAGGTCACCGCCGTGCTGGTAGACGATCCGGGACGGCCCGAGCACCGTCTCGGTGCCCGTGAAGGCGAGCTTCGAGCCGTCCGGCGACCACGCAGGCTCGACGTCGACGTCATGGGTCGTCGTCACCCGCGTCAGCTGGGTCAGGTCGGTCTTGTACGTCCTGGTGCCCGTGAAGATCGTGGGCCTGCCGCCGTTCGCCGGGTCCGGCAGGGACATCGCCAGCAGGCCGCCTGGCGAGAACACGGCACCCGCGCTGAGCGACGCGTTGCCCTCCTCGACGGTGCTGATCGCCGGTGCCGGGTCGCTGGGGTTCAACGTGTAGATGCCGCGGATCGGGCCGCTGCCGGCCGCGCTGACCACCAGGTCACCGTCCGGTCCGGGTGCAGTGGCGCGGGCGGGCGTCATGGGGGCGAGACCGGCCCCCACGACGATGAGCGCGAGTGCCGCGGCGCGGCCGGAAATGCGAGACACCGTCACTGACAACCCCCTGTGTGCCGGGGTGAAACTATTGCCCTGAAACAATCAGCGAACTGGCCACTTCAGATCAACGTCCCTAGTCATCCTGGCCCGGAAGAGCCGTGTCACCTCCGGGTCCGGTGTTACGGTCGCCGGGATGAGCAGGAGGGCCGTCCGGACGCTGACGCTCGCGCTGAGCGCGGCGTCCGTGCTGATCGCCACCCACCAGCCCGCGGCCCGAGCCGACGACGTGACCACTGCCCGGGCCCGGGTGCAGGCGCTCCAGGCGCTCGTCGCGAAGACGACGAAGGAGCTCACGGCCGGCACCCGCAAGTGGGAGGCCGACCAGGCCTCGCTCGCCCGCGTCCGGCTGGCGCTGCGCAACACCGACCGCCACGTCGCCGAGGAGCAGGTCGCCGTCGCGACCGCCCGGCAGCGGGTCGGCCAGATCTCCCGCCAGCTCTACATGAACCCCATGTCGACGGCCGCGCTCGTCGTGCAGCCGGCGAACGGCTTCGTCGACGCGGTCCGCGGCCGGGCCGCCCTGACCCACGTCGCCGGCTCCCAGTCGCAGGCGATCTCCCGCGCGGAGACCGCCCAGCACCGGCTGCGCACCGAGCAGGCCCAGGCAGCAGCCCTCGCGCAGGACGCCGAGGACCTCGTCGCCCGCTCCGCAGCGAGCATGAAGCGGCTCCAGGCGCTCGCGGACAGCACCTCGAACCAGCTCACAGCGGCCCAGGACGCGCTGCAGGCCGCCGAGGCCAAGGCCGACGCCGCCCGGCGTGCCGCTGCTGCCGCGCGCGCGGCCCGCTCGCGCGCCGCCCTCAGCGGCGGCCCCACCTGCTCCGGCAAGGCCATCCAGGGCCAGCAGAACGGCCAGCTCGACCCCGCCTCGCTCTGCCCGCTCTGGAAGGCGCCCGGCGAGAGCCTGCGCGCCGACGCCGCCGCGGCCTTCAACAAGATGAGCCAGTACCACGCGGCCACCGTCGGCTCACCGCTGTGCGTCACCGACTCCTACCGCTCCTACAGCGACCAGGTCCGGCTCTACCACGAGAAGCCCGGCCTGGCCGCCGTCCCCGGCACCAGCAACCACGGCTGGGGACAGGCCGTCGACTTCTGCGGCGGCGTCGAGGACACCTACTCCCCCGCCTACGACTGGATGGTCGCCAACGCCGGCCGGTTCGGCTGGCGGCACCCCGACTGGGCCCGCCCCGGTGGCAGCCGCCCCGAGCCCTGGCACTGGGAGTACGGCACCTCGTACTGACCCTCCGTCGCGGAACCGCCCCGCTGAGCGGGATGCGTGCGCGTCGCCCGCGTGAGATTCGCGCTCGAACGCGCACACATCCGGCCGAAGCTCAGTACGAGAGCGACGTCGCTGAGCCGCGGGGACGATGTGAGATCGGTAGTCCTCTGACGCTCCGCAACCCGCATCGTCAGGCGACCACCCGCATCCCGCGGCAGGCGGTCCTGTGATGTCGCCGGGTCAGAGTGAGATGCACAGCGCTGGAACGCCGCCGAACCCCGCGTCGTCGCGGGACCGCGTGTTCCAGGCTGGTGCTGACGGCGCCGCTGGCTCCGTCGATCAGCCGGAGCGCCGGGCGAAGAGCTCAAGGGCGTAGCCGGGATCGGTGCCGTCCTTCGTACTCCGCTGCACGCCCTTGCCGATGAAGCCGGCTGACTCCGAAGCGGTCGTCTGCTGGAAGGTGTCGAGGGCGAGGGAGCGGTGCGCGATGCGCCAGCCGTCGGGGGTGCGGCGGTAGGTGTCGAGGTAGCGGCCGCCGATGACGACCTCGGTGGTGCCCATCAGGTGGTAGGCGTTGTTGGTCAGCTGGCCCTGGGCCCGGTCGCCGTCGACCACGAAGAGCGCGTTGGTGATCTCGTGCCGGATGACGTCGACGCCGGCGAGCATGTTGGGGAGCCAGGCGATGTAGTCGTCGGCGCTGCCGCTGAACATGCCGCCGTGGTCGTCGTAGCCGTCGTCGGTGTAGAGGCTGCGGAGCAGGACCATGTCGCCGCGGTCGACGGCGTGGCAGTAGAGGTAGGCGAGGCGCTGCAGCTCGAGGTGGTCGGCGGGGTCGAGAGGTCCAGGGCGCAGTCCGGTCACGCCGCGATGCTGCCACGCGGTGACCAGCTCAGCCGCCGGCGCTCCGCACGGCAGACTGACGCCGTGGACACCTTCACGCGGGACGGCCTGGTCTTCGACGTCACCGACACGGGGCCGGTCGACGGTGAGGTCGTGGTCCTGCTGCACGGGTTCCCGCAGCGCTCCTCGTCCTGGGCAGAGGTGACGAGACCCCTTGCAGCACAGGGCTACCGCTGCCTGGCGCCCGACCAGCGGGGGTACTCGCCCCGAGCCCGGCCGAGCAAGCGCTCGGCGTACCGGCTCAGCGAGCTGACCGGGGACGTGCTGGCGCTCGTCGACGCCGCAGGCGCCGACCGGGTGCACCTGGTCGGCCACGACTGGGGCGCTGCCGTCGCGTGGTCGTTCGCGGAGGCCCATCCAGAGCGGCTGGCCTCGCTCACGGCGTTCTCGGTGCCGCACCCGGGGGCGTTCCGCAGGGCGATGCTGACGAGCCGGCAGGTCCTGGCGTCGTCGTACATGTACTTCTTCCAGCTGCCGGGACTGCCGGAACGCGTGCTGCATCGCCGGCTCGAGCAGGAGCTGGTCGCCTCCGGCCAGCTGCCGCAAGCCGCCAAGCGCGACGCGGAGGCGATGAGCACGACCGAGGCGCTGCGGGGCGGGCTCGCGTGGTACCGGGCGATCCTCGCGACCGACCCCCGGTCGGCCGCGGGCGGGAAGGTGTCCGCGCCCACGCTGTTCGTCTGGTCGGACGGCGACACCGCGATCCTGCGCAAGGCCGCGGAGGGGTGCGGCGACTGGGTGACGGGGCCCTACCGCTTCGAGGTGCTCGAGGGCGTCTCGCACTGGATCCCCGACGTCGTGCCCGAGGCGGCAGCGGAGCTGGTGCTCGAGCAGGTGCGCGCCTACCCCGTGTGAGTGCTGCGCGGCGCCGGCACGCGTGAGGCCGAGATGTCGGGCTCGCCGCTCGGGCGGCCCAGCAGGAAGCCCTGCGCGTGGCGGCAGCCGAGGCCGTGCAGGACGTCGCGCTGGGCCTCGGTCTCGACGCCCTCCGCGATCGTGTCGATGCCGAGCGCCCACGCGAGGGCGAGGATCGCCTGCACGATCGCGAGGTCGTCGGGGTCGTTGCCGAGGCCGTCGACGAAGGACCGGTCGATCTTCAGCACGTCCACGGGAAAGCGCTTGAGGTAGCTGAGGGACGAGTAGCCGGTGCCGAAGTCGTCGATGCTGATCTGCACCCCGAGCGCCTTGAGGTCGAGCAGCATGCCGAGCGCGTCCTCGGCGTCGCTCATCAGGACGCTCTCCGTGATCTCGAGCGACAGCTTGGTCGGGTCGATGCCCGTGGCGTCGAGCACGGACGCGACCCGCCGCACCAGGTCGATCCGGCCGAGCTGGACGCCGGAGAGGTTGACGGCCATCGTCAGGTCGGGGTGGGTGACGTGCCAGCGGGCGAGCTGCTCGCACGCTGCGTAGAGCACCCACTCGCCGATCGGCACGATCAGCCCGGTCTCCTCGGCGATGTCGATGATCTCGGCCGGCAGCACCAGCCCGCGGGTGGGGTGCTGCCACCTCAGCAGGGCCTCGACGCCGACGACCTGACCGGAGCCCAGGTCGACGACCGGCTGGTAGTGCAGGCGGAGCTGGTCCTCGGCCATCGCGCGGCGCAGCTCCACCTCGGTCTCGAGACGCACCAGGGCCTCGGCCCGCATGGCGTCGGCGAACAGCACGCACCGCGCGCGGCCGTCCCGCTTGGCGCGGTACATCGCAGCATCTGCGTCGCGGAGCAGGTCGGCCGGGGCGTCGTGCGGCGAGGACGAGAGGGAGATGCCGACGCTGACCGAGAGCACGATGTCGGCGCCGGGCACAGAGACCGGACCGCTCACGCCCTCGATGAGCCGCTCCGCGATGTGCATGGCCTCGGCCGGGTGCGAGATGCCCTGGCACAGGACGACGAACTCGTCGCCTCCGAAGCGACCGACGCTGTCGCCGGGTCGCATCAGCTCGGTGAGCCGGCGGGCCAGCTCGACCAGCACCTCGTCGCCGGCGTCGTGACCGAGGCTGTCGTTGATGACCTTGAAGCGGTCGACGTCCAGGAAGAGCACGGCGGGCGCACCGACGCTGCGGGACTGCCCGGTCACGGACTGGGCCAGCCGGTCCACGAACAGGGCCCGGTTGGGCAGGCCGGTCAGCCGGTCGTGGAGGGCCTCGTGGACGAGCTGCGCCTCCATCTGCTTGCGCTCGGTGATGTCCCAGCAGATCCCGACCATCCGGGCCGGGTTGCCGTCCTCACCGACGACGACCTCCCCCCAGCTGGCGAGGGTGCGCACCTGGCCGTCCGGCCAGATGACGCGCTCCTCCATCTCGAACGGCTCGAGGGTCGCCAGCGACCGCTGGTGGACCGACGTGACGTGCTCGACGTCGTCCGGGTGGAGCATGCTGAGGAACACCTCGTAGGAGGCCATGAAGGACTGCGGCTCGCGGCCGTAGATCCGGTAGAGCTGGTCGCTCCA
Source organism: uncultured Frankiales bacterium (assembly GCA_966212015.1). Classification (GTDB taxonomy): domain Bacteria; phylum Actinomycetota; class Actinomycetes; order Mycobacteriales; family SCTD01; genus RYN-111. Next base: position 19,886 of record CBIHPE010000050.1, read on the forward strand.
GAGGTTGGTGTTCGTCGCGATCTCGAAGTCGTAGCTGCCGACCTGCGAGATCCGCTGCGCCTCGACGAGGCGCGACTCGTTGCGTCGGGCCTCGTCGAGAGCGGCGCGGGCCAGCGCGAGCTCGCGGAGTGCCTCGTCACGGTCCACCCAGGGAGTGTCAGTGACGAAAGCGACAAGCCGCATGACCCGTTTGGACTACTCCCCGGTCTGCGGGTCGATGACCTGACCGACCTCGCGGATGCTGGTGACGGGGAAGCCGCCGCAGGACGCGTGCTCGCGGACGGCCTCCGGGTTGTCGGCGATGTAGACGCAGGTGATCGCGTCGTCGGTCACGTAGCTCTCCACCCAGTGCGCCCGGCCGCCCATGCCGGCCAGGACCTCGTTGGACTTCTTAGCGAT
>CBIHPE010000051.1:0-20230 GCA_966212015.1 uncultured Frankiales bacterium
TGCCCTGCAGCTTCTTGCCGTTGACGAGCTCCTTCACCTTGGCGATGACGCGCTCCGTGCCGACGCCGTAGGGGAGCTCGGTGACCGTGATGGCCGACTTGCCGCGGGGGAGCGGCCCGACCTCGGCCGTCGCGCGCATGCGCACCACCCCGCGCCCGGTCTCGTAGGCCTGCCGCACCTCGTCCATGCCGAGCAGCTGCCCGCCAGTGGGTAGGTCGGGCCCGGGCACGTGCCGCATCAGCTCGTCGAGGTCGGCCTCGGGGCTGTCGAGCAGGTGGCGCGCCGCGTCGACGACCTCGATGAGGTTGTGCGGGATCATGTTCGTGGCCATGCCGACCGCGATGCCGGCGGTGCCGTTGACCAGCAGGTTGGGGAACGCCGCGGGCAGCACCGACGGCTGCTGCTCGGACCCGTCGTAGTTGGGCTCGAAGTCGACGGTCTCCTCGTCGAGCCCCTCGACCAGCGCCATCGCGGCGGTCGACAGCCGGCACTCGGTGTAGCGCTGGGCGGCAGGCGGGTCGTCAGGAGACCCGAAGTTGCCGTGGCCGTCGATCAGCGGCACGCGCATCGAGAACGGCTGCGCCAGGCGGACGAGGGCGTCGTAGATCGCCGAGTCACCGTGCGGGTGGAAGCGGCCCATGACGTCGCCGGTGACGCGCGCGGACTTCACGTGGCCGCGGTCGGGACGCAGGCCGGCGTCGTACATCGAGTAGAGGATCCGGCGGTGCACCGGCTTCAGCCCGTCACGGGCGTCGGGCAGTGCGCGGCTGTAGATGACGGAGTAGGAGTACTCGAGGTACGACGACTCGATCTCGTCGACGATGCTCGTGTCGATGATCGTGCCCTCGCCCTCGAAGGGCGGGATGTCGGTGCGGGAGGTGCGCTTGCGGGGAGGCACTGCGGTCCTTAGGCGTCGATCGCGGCACGGTCGACGCGACCGGCGCTGTTGATGATGAACTCGCGGCGGGGCGCGACGTCGTTGCCCATGAGCAGCTCGAGCGAGTGCTCGGCGAGCTCGATGTCGTCGAGCTTGATGCGGCGCAGCGACCGGCCCGCCGGGTGCATGGTCGTCTCGGCCAGCTGGTCGGGGTCCATCTCGCCGAGGCCCTTGTAGCGCTGGATCGGCTGCTTCACCCTCTTGCCGGAGTTCTCGAGCTTCTTCACCGTCTGGTGCATCTGCTTCTCGGTGTAGGTGTAGATCGGCTCCTTCGAGCCGGACACCTCGATCCGGTGCAGCGGCGGCATCGCGGCGTAGAGCCGGCCGGCCTCGATGACGGGGCGCATGTAGCGGGCGAAGAGCGTGATGAGCAGGCAGCGGATGTGGGCGCCGTCGACGTCGGCGTCGGCCATGAGGACGACCTTGCCGTAGCGCATCTGCGCGAGGTCGAACGTGCGTCCCGTGCCCGCGCCGACGACCTGGATGATCGAGGCGCACTCGGCGTTGGCGAGCATCTCGCCGACGCCGGCCTTCTGGACGTTGAGGATCTTGCCGCGCAGGGGCAGCAGCGCCTGGAACTCGCTGTTGCGGGCCAGCTTCCCGGTGCCGAGGGCGGAGTCTCCCTCGACCAGCCAGAGCTCGGTGCGGCTGACGTCGGTGGAGCGGCAGTCGGCCAGCTTGGCGGGGAGGGTCGAGCTCTCGAGAGCGGTCTTGCGCCGGGCTGCGTCCTTCGACGCCTTCGCCGCCTGCCGGGTCTGCGCGGCGGCGCGAACCTTGTCGAGGACGACCTTGGCCTGCGCCTTGCGCTTGCGGTTGTCGAGGAGCTCGGTCTTGAGGCCCTTGGCGAGGACGTCGGCGACGATGCGCGAGACGCCGGGCGTGCCCAGCTCGTCCTTGGTCTGCCCGAGGTACTGGGGCTCCGGGACCTTCACGGTGATGACGGCCGTCAGGCCCTCCATCACGTCGTCCGCGACGACGTCGTCGTCCTTGACCTTGAGGACCTTCGAGCTGCGGAGCGCCTCGTTGATCGTCTTGGTGATCGCCCGGTCGAAGCCCTTCTGGTGCGAGCCGCCGTGACCCGTCCGCACGACGTTGCAGAAGCTCTGGACCGTCGTGTCGTAGCCGGTGCCCCAGCGCAGCGCGATGTCGACCTCGCAGTGCCGCTCGACCGTCTGGGTCGTCATGTGGCCCTTGTCGTCGAGGACCGGCACGGTCTCCTTGTAGTTGCCGGAGCCGAGGATCTGGATCGTGTCGCTCACGGCGCCGTCGGGGGCGAGGTGGTCGACGAAGTCCTTGACGCCGCCGTCGAAGCGGAAGGTCTCCTCCTCGTGGCCGTTGCCGCGGATCGTCAGCGACAGGCCGGGGACGAGGAAGGCGGTCTGGCGGAGCCGGTCGACGATGGCCGTCACGTCGGCGGCGCTGCCCTTCGAGAACAGCGGGGTGTCGGGCCACCAGCGGATCGACGTACCCGTCTGCTTGACCGGGCACTTCCCGGCGACGCTGATGCCGCCGCGGGGCGTGAAGGCCGACTGCGGCCCGTCGCCGGCGAACGTGCCGGGGACGCCGCGCTGGAAGCTCATGGTGTGCACGCGGCCGCCCAGGCGGACGACGCAGTCGAGGCGGGCCGACAGCGCGTTGACGACGGAGGCACCGACGCCGTGCAGGCCGCCGGAGGTCTTGTAGCCCTCGCCGCCGAACTTGCCGCCGGCGTGCAGCTTGGTGAGGACCAGCTCGACGCCGGTGAGGCCGGTCTTCTTGTTGACGTCGACGGGGATGCCGCGCCCGTCGTCGTGGACCTCGATCGAGCCGTCCTCGTGCAGGACGACCTCGACCCGGCTGCAGTGGCCGGCGAGCGCCTCGTCCACGGCGTTGTCGATGATCTCGAACGCGAGGTGGGTGAGGCCCTTGCTGTCGGTGGACCCGATGTACATGCCGGGCCGCTTGCGGACCGCCTCCAAGCCCTCCAGGTGCTGGAGGTCCTTGGCTGTGTAGCTGCCCTTGCCGGGGGCGCTGTCTGCTGCGGCGGTGGTCACGCTTCTCCTTGCTGATCAGGGCTCTCATCATCCCATGCGGCACCCTAGGCAGGCTGTGCGACACGATGTCCCTGTGGGCGAACTGGCGGCGCTGCCGAAGGCGCACCTGCACCTGCACCTCACCGGTGGCATGCGACCCACGACCCTGGTGGAGCTGGCCGCCGAGCAGGGCCGCCGGCTGCCGCCGGACCTGCTCGCCCCCGCCGACGTCGACGCGACCGTCCTCCGGGGGTGGGCCAAGTTCCAGCGGCTGTACGACGCGGCGCGCGCGCTCCTCGTCGGGCCGGCCGAGGTGCAGCGCGTCGTCCGGGAGATCGTCGAGGACCAGGCCGCGGCCGGCGTCCGCTGGCTGGAGCTCCAGGTCGACCCGTCGACCTATGCCGCCCGGCTCGGCGGCCTGCACGCCGCGGTCGAGTGCGTTCTTGAGGCGCTCCAGAACGAGCTCGGCGTCGGGACCGGCCTCGTGCTCGCGGGAAACCGCACCAGGCACCCCTCGGAGACCGAGACGCTCGCGCGGCTGGCCCGGCAGTTCGACGGCGTCGTCGGCCTGGGACTGTCCAACGACGAGACCCGCGGCGACACCCGCGACTTCGAGAAGGCCTTCCGGCTGGCTCGCGATGCGGGCCTGATCGCGGTCCCGCACGCGGGGGAGCTGCGGGGGCCGGGGTCGGTGCAGCTGGCGGTCGAGCGGCTGGGCGCGAACCGGCTCGGGCACGGGGTGCGGGCGGTCGAGGACCCCGCGCTGCTCGAGCTGCTCGCCGACCTGAGCGTGTGCTGCGAGGTCAACCCGGTGTCCAACGTCTCGCTCCACGTGCACTCGTCCGTCGCCGAGAACCCCTGGCGCGCGCTGCGCGCCGCGGGCGTCCCCGTGGCCATCGGCGCCGACGACCCGCTGCTCTTCCGGGCCTCGCTGCTGGAGAACTACGAGGTCCTGGGCGCCTCCGAGGCCGAGCTCGCCGACCTGGCCCGCTGCAGCATCACCTCGTCCACGGCCCCGCGGGACGTCCAGCACGCTCTCCTGGAAGAGATCGACACCTGGCTGCTCGGCCCTCGCTGAGCGCCTCTCGCGGGAGCACTGGGGAGTGGGTGCGTCGGCGTACGGATTCTGCCCACCCCGGGTGTGCAGAATCCGTAGGCGCTGGAACACCCCTCCCCGTGGACGCCGGGCGCAACACGCCGGGCGCGACACGCGTGGGATTGCTGGGACAGATGTGACTGCGCGTGGCAGGATGATCACGCGAACTCCCACCGAGGCCGCTGGGGAAGGCGAACCTCGGGAGGACGTGTGACTGCGCCGATGACACTGTCGTACGGAGCGACAGGTGTGCTGTTCGTGCACTCCTGCCCTCCTGCGCTGTGCCCGCACGTCGAGTGGGCCATCGCCAGCGAGCTGGGCACGCGCGTCTCCCTGAACTGGACCGAGCAGCCCGCGGAGCCGGGCACGCTCCGGGCTGAGGTCACCTGGCGCGGCCGACCGGCCACGGCCGGTCGCCTCGCGGCTGCCCTGAAGGCATGGAAGCTGCTGCGCTACGAGGTCACGGAGAACGCCAGCGTCGGGGTCGACGGCGAGCGCTACAGCGTCACGCCGGGACTCGGGGTCTACCGCACCGTCATCGGCGCCAACGGCGACATCATGATCGGCGAGGACCGGCTCCGGTCCCTGCTCGCCAACGCCCAGGGCCCGCAGCTGGCCCACGGCATCGACGCGCTCCTGGGCTCGGCCTGGGACGACGAGCTCGAGCCCTACCGCGAGGCCGGCGAGGGCGCGCCCGTCACGTTCCTGCACCAGGTGGTCTGAAGACGTCGGCGACCTGGCTCACCGACAGGTTGCTCGAGTACCACTGGACGTCGCCTCCGAGTGCCGGAACGGTTCCCCTGCGGCTCGGCGGGAAGGCTGTCCCGAGCCCGGGGATGCCGTCGTAGAGGTCGGGTGCCTGGACGAAGTCGATGCGGGTCCCGTCCCGCGACCAGGTAGGGCTGACGTTCGCGAGGCCCGTCGCGAGTCGCATCCGGTCCGACACGGTGGCGACGCCGTCCGAGGTCACCGTCAGGGCCCCCGTCATCAGGTCGACCTCAGCCGGGTTGGAGTAGGTGTTGGTCCGCGTCGACCACGCGATCCGGGTGCCGTCGGGTGAGACGGCGAACTGACCGTCCCACTGGGAGAAGCCCTCGACAGGCTGCTTCGGTCCGCCGCCGTTGGCGGACATGGTCACCACGCCGTGTGGGCCCAGCGCGAGCAGCCATCGCTGCGTGAGCCAGACGAGCGCGACGAACCCGTCGCTTCCCGCCAGCGTCGTCGTGCGACCTGACGCGACGTCGGACAGCAGGACGCGGCTCGGCCCGTCGTAGACCCAGTTCGAGTACACGACACGCGTGCCCGCGGGGGAGAGCTCAGGAACGACGTCGTGAGGAGTGCTTCCCCACCGGCTGCGATAGCGGTGGTAAGTGCCGAGCTCCGTGCCGTCGGCCCCGCGCACCACGACTGCGCTGTCGAAGCTCTCGCTGTGCCGCTGCTCCACGTGATACGTCACGCGATGCCCGTCCCGGGAGACGGACAGCCCATCGAGCTCCCGATCAGCCGGCGACGCCGCAACAGCGGGAGCAGGTCCGCCAGGCTCCTGGCGTCGGAGCACCGGTCCGTGGCCGTCCCGCGACGTCGTGTCCACGAAGAGCCAGGTGTCCAGCTGGGTGGGCGGTTCTGCGGCACCGGCCGGTGGCCGAGGGAACAGGGCGGTCATCAGGAGCACAACCGTCAGGGTGCGCCTCACAGCTGCAGCGTGACATCCAGGCGGCGCGGGCGCAGGGAGCCGCCGTGACGCAGGTCCAGGTCACAGCGCACAGGTCCCTCAGCCGCGAGCGACCTCAGAGGGGCTTGTACGCCTTTCCCACGTTCACCACCTGCGAGACCGACAGCGAGCTGACGTAGAAGGCGGGCGACCCTCCGGACGCCGGCACCACGCCGCGCTTGCCGTTGCCGATGGGGTTGTAGAAGCCGGGCTTGCTGCTGCCGCCACCGCCGACGCCGGTGGCCCGGACGAAGACGATGCGCTGCCCGTCGCGTGACCAGGTCGGGCTGACGTTGTCCTGCCCCGTCACCAGCTGCGTGATCCCGCTCAAGGTCGCGACGCCGGCGTCGGACACGGTCAGGTCGGCGCGGTAGAGATCGGACACCTCGGTGTCTGCGAGGTCGGCGCTCGTCCGGCGCGACCACACGAGCTGCGTGCCGTCAGGAGAGACGGCGAACTGGCTGTCCTTGGTGGTGAGCCCGGCCACGGTCTGCTGGGAGCCGCCGCCGTTCGCGGACGTCGTGACGACGCCATCGGGGCTGGTCGCGAGCAGCCAGCGGGTGGTCAGCCAGGCCTGGGCGGTGAGGTTGTGGGTGCCCGGGAGATCGCGGTACTTCCCGTTCGTGAGGTCCCAGACCTCGATCCGGTGCGTGTCGCCCTTGTTCAGCCGGGTCCAGACGACCCTCGTCGCGTGGGGTGACAGGTGCGGCTGCGTGACGTAGTTGAAGCCGCTGAACGCGTAGCCGCCGTCGTCGAAGATCCGGACGGGGCGTGCGTCCGACGTCTTCACGACCACCCTGTCCGTGGCGCAGCAGGCGTCGCTCGCGTTGTCGACGTAGCCGAACCGCAGTCCGTCCTGCGAGACGGTCAGCCCGGAGATCTGCCGGTAGGGGTCAGGGGACGACAGAGACCGCGCCGGGCCACCTGGCTGCTGGAACCTGGCGATGTCCGCGTGGGTCGTGTCGACGAACGCCCAGGCGTCCGCCTGGGTCGGCGCGGCGTCCGCGTGGGCGGGCAGCGCCGGAAGCAGCAGAGCGAGGGTCAGGCCGGCGTTGGCGAGGGTGCGCATGTGTGCACCCTGACACAGTCTCAGGTCGCCTCGCAGCGGACCTTCAGGGCGTCGGCGACCTCCTGGAAGCCCCGCCTCATGTGCTTCTCCATCAGCATCATCATGAAGCCGACCCCGACGCCGGTGAACTCGTCGACGGTCTCGTACCTCGTCCGGCCGTTGCCGAGATCGGTGAGCTGCTGCCACCGGTCGGCCGTGATGAACCAGCCAGGGCCGACGTTCACGCCCCACGAGACGCGGCTGCCCTCGACGTACGAGGTGATGTGCTCGACCTGGTGCATCGTCTTGCGCGAGCCGTCCCTGTTGCGCCGGCCCTTCAGGCAGACCTGCATGTCGACGGGCGAGCCGAGCCCGAAGTCGGTCTTCACCGACACCGTGAACGGGTTCCACGACGGATAGCTGTCGACGTCCTTGAGCACCGCCCAGACCTTCTCGATCGGCGCGTCGATCTCCGAGCTGCCTCCCACTGACCTGACCATGCATGCATGATCGTCCAGGAGGGCAGATGACCTGAGTGCTGACCCGTCTCTCGTCCCTGGACAAGCGCGCCTTCGTGGCTGCGCACCGCGTGAACAGCCCTGTGCTGGACCGGGAGCTGCCTCGGCTGACTTCGAGCGCGGACCACGGTGGGCTGTGGTTCGCCGTCGCTGCCGGTCTCGCGGTGACGGGGCAGCGGCGCGGGGCCGTGCGGGGGCTGGCCTCGCTCGGCGTGGCCAGTGCGGTCGCGAACGGGCCGGCGAAGCTGCTCGCCCGTCGGGCCCGTCCCGGCCTGGAGAGCGTGCCGGTGCTGCGCCAGCTGACCCTGCAGCCGCACACCACCAGCTTCCCGAGCGGGCACAGCGCGTCCGCGGCCGCGTTCGCGGTCGGCGTGGCGATGGAGGACCCGGCCCTCGCCGTCCCGATCGGCGCGCTGGCTGCCGGCGTCGCGTGGGGGCGGGTGCACACCGGCGTGCACTACCCGGGCGACGTCGCTGCGGGCATCGCGCTCGGTGCGGCCTCGGCACTGGCCGTGAAGCGGGTGGGGCCGCGGCGCCCGGACCACCCCGCCGCGGGGCGGGTCGCCGTCGACGCACCGGCCCTGCCGGACGGTGCCGGGCTCATCCTGGTGGCCAACGAGGGCGGCGGCTCGGCCGACCAGATCGATGCCGTCGAGAAGACGCTGGCGGAGCTGCTCCCGGGCGCTGAGGTCGTCCGCGCGTCCGACGACCTCGAAGGGGCCCTCCGCACAGCAGCCGAGCGCGCCGCCGTCCTGGGCGTGATGGGTGGCGACGGCACCGTGAACTGCGCCGCCGGCATCGCCATGGAGAAGGGCCTGCCGCTCGCGGTCGTCCCCGGCGGCACGCTGAACCACTTCGCCGGCGAGCTCGGCCTGACCACGGTCGAGGAGGTGGCCGAGGCTGTCCGCGACGGCAGCGCGGTCCGGGTCTCGATCGGCACCGCCGGCGACGGGCTGTGGTTCCTCAACACCTTCGCCCTCGGGGTCTACCCGGACATCGTCCGGGAGCGGGAGAAGCACGAGAAGCGGCTCGGCAAGTGGCCGGCGATGGCCCTCGCGACGCTGCGCGTGCTGCGCAAGGCTGAGCCCGTGTCGGTCGTCGTGGAGGGGGAGGAGCGCACGCTCTGGACGCTGTTCGCCGGGAACGGTCACTACCACCCGAGCGGGTTCGCCCCGAGCTGGCGGGAGCGGATGGACGACGGCTGCATCGACATCCGCCTGGTCGACGCGACGCGCCCCTACTCCCGCACCCGGATGGCCCTGGCCCTCATGACCGGCCGGCTCGGCCGGTCGCGCGTCTACGAGGAGCGGGTCGTCGGCCGGCTGCAGGTCGAGTCGGAGGCGCCGCTGCGGATCGCGCGCGACGGTGAGGAGTCCAAGGGCCCCGACCGGCTCCAGCTCCGGGCCGCGTCCGACCCGCTGGTCGTCTACCGGCCGTGACTCGTGCCGAGCGGGGGACGCTCGTCGCGTCGGTCCTCGTCGCTCTGGCGGTCGTGCTGCCGCTGGCCGTCCTGGTCCGTGACGCCTGGCCGCCGTTGAAGGACCTCGACGACGACACCACCGCCGCCCTCACCCTGCCCCACGGCCTCGCGCGTGACGTCGTGCTCGCCCTGACCCAGCTCGGCGCTCCGCTGGTGCTGGAGCTGGCAGCGGTCGTGATCGCCTTCCGGGTACGGCGTCGGCTGAAGGTGTACGTCCTCGTGACCGTGCTCGGTGGCGAGCTGCTCTCGACCCTCCTGAAGCACGCCGTCGACCGCGTGCGGCCGTGCGTCGACGCAGCGTCCTGCCCGGCCACGTCGTCGTTCCCCAGCGGCCACGCCCTCGGAGCGGCTGTGTTCTGGGTCGTCGTCGCGGTGCTGCTCGCACCACGGCTCGGGCCTCGCGCGTGGCTGCTCCTCGTCGTACCCCTCGTCGTGGCAGCCACCCGGGTCCTGCTCGGCGTCCACTACCTGTCCGACGTGACCGCCGGGCTCCTCGTGGGAGGGTGCTGGGCAGCGGCGTGGACCGTGCTGCTCAGGTCGTTGAGAGGAGTGCCGGAGTGAGGGACCCGGGTGAGGATCTCCGGGCGATCGCCTTCGGCCTGGAGAAGGCCCTGGAGCCCACGTACCGGGTGCAGGCGTTCCGCAAGGCGGCCAAGCTGGTCGACTCCATGGAGCGGGTCGAGCTCGAGCGGCGGATGACCGAGGGGACCCTCGGGGACCTCCCCGGCATCGGCAAGGTGACGGCGCTGGTCATCAGCGAGTCGCTGGAGGGCATCGAGCCGAACTACCTCCGGCGGGTGCTCGACCAGGGCGAGGTGCCGCGCGACGAGGGCGCCCGCGCCCTCCGGGCCGCCCTGAGGGGTGACTGCCACGTGCACTCCGACTGGAGCGACGGGGGCTCACCCATCGACGAGATGGCCCGTGCCGCAAGGGATCTCGGTCACGACTACATGGTGCTGACCGATCACTCCCCGAACCTCAAGATCGCCCGGGGACTGTCGCCGACCCGGCTGCGCGAGCAGCTCGAGGTCGTGGCTCGCCTGAACGAGGAGCTGTCCCCCTTCCGCATCCTCACCGGCATCGAGGTCGACATCCTCGAGGACGGCACGCTCGACCAGGCGCCGTCGCTGCTCGCGCAGCTCGACCTGGTCGTCGGCTCGGTGCACTCGAAGCTGCGCTCCCCGTCGAAGGAGATGACGCCGCGGATGGTCGCGGCGATCAGCAACCCGCACCTCGACGTCCTCGGTCACTGCACCGGCCGGATGGTGAAGGGCACCCGAGGTCGGCCCGAGTCGGAGTTCGAGGCCGACCTCGTCTTCGCGGCCTGCGCGCAGTTCGACGTCGCGGTCGAGGTGAACTCGCGGCCGGAGCGGCAGGACCCGCCCAAGCGGCTGATCCGGCTGGCCCTCGAGGCGGGGTGCCGGTTCGCCATCGACACCGACGCCCACGCCCCGGGCCAGCTCGCCTGGCAGATCGACGGCTGCGAGCGCGCGTTCCTGTCCGGCGTCACCGCCGACAAGGTCATCAACACGATGCCGGCCGACGACGTCCTCGCCTGGACCCGCTCGCGGACGTCCTAGCAACTGGCGCCTTGGTCAGGCTCAGCAGAAAGGACGCAGGCAGGTGCTGCGGCGCAACGTCCTAGCAACTGGCGCCTTGGTCAGGCTCAGCAGAAAGGACGCAAGGGTCAGATCAGGGTGGTGTCGATGACGAAGCGGTAGCGGACGTCCGAGGCGACGACCCGGTCCCAGGCCTCGTCGATCTGGTCGGGGCGGATCTTCTCGATGACCGACCCGATCCCGTGCTCGGCGCAGAAGTCCAGCATCTCCTGGGTCTCCGGGATGCCGCCGATGCCGGACCCGGCCCAGCTGCGGCGGTTGCTCATGAGGGCGAAGGCGGGCACCTCGAGCGGCTCCGGCGGGGCGCCGACGTTCACCATCGTGCCGTTGAGCCGGAGCATGCCGAGGTACTTCTGCATCGGCAGCGTGGCGGACACCGTGTTGATGATCAGGTCGAAGGAGTTGCGGAGAGCCTTGTACGTACCCTCCTCGTTCGTCGCGAAGTAGCTCGTCGCGCCGAACCGGCGGCCGTCCTCCTCCTTCGAGCGGGACTGCGAGATCACCGACACCTCAGCGCCCATCGCGGCCGCGAGCTGCACGCCCATGTGGCCCAGGCCGCCCATGCCGACGATGGCGACCTTGACGCCGGGACCTGCCTTCCAGTGCCGCAGGGGGGAGTACATGGTGATGCCCGCGCACAGCAGCGGCGCGGCGATGTCGAGCTCGAGCGCGTCGGGGATCTTCAGGGCGAAGTCCTGGTCGACGACCAGCTGCTTGCTGTAGCCGCCGTAGGTCGGCAGACCGTCCTTGCCGGTGTCGTTGTAGGTGCCGGTGTTGCCCTTCATGCAGTACTGCTCGAGGCCCTGCTGGCAGTGCTCGCACTCGCGGCAGGAGTCGACCATGCAGCCGATGCCGACCCGGTCGCCGACCTGGTGCTTGGTGACCTCGGACCCCACCTGGGTGACGATGCCGGCGATCTCGTGACCGGGCACGAGCGGGTACGTCGCCTGCCCCCACTCGTCACGGCCGGTGTGGATGTCGGAGTGGCAGATGCCGGCGGCGACCACGTCGAGGAGCACGTCGCGGGGACCGACCTCCCGGCGCTGCACGGTGGTGCGCTCGAAGGGAGCCTTGGCGGCAGGGGAGGCGTAAGCGAGGACGTCCATCCCCCCGTTCTACCCCAGGCGCTGGGTGGGCACGAGCCGGGCCACCGGGCCGGTGAGCAGCGCGAGCTGCTCGTCGGGCACGGCGTCGGCCACGAGCAGCGCGCAGGCGGCGTCGGAGACGAGCTCCATCACGCGTCGGACCTCGGCGTCCTCGTTGTGCCCGCCGCAGGTGTAGCAGGGTCGCGAGAGGCCCTCGGCTCCCGAGCGCTGCACGAGCGCCCAGACCCGGCGCCGGCTGGTGAGGACCGCGGCCTGGAAGGCCGAGTCGCGGGCCCCGGCCCGGTCGCTCTCGCGCACGTAGGACTGCTCGACCAGTGCGTCGAACGTCGCGCGGCCGGCCACGTCGTGGCAGCGCGCCGCCATCTGGGGGAGCGCGGCGAGCAGCGCCTTCACGGCGTCCGCCTCTGGGCCCAGGTCGGGCTCCTCGGTCCGGACGACCGGGAACGCGGCGCGCCACGGCGCCATGAGGGCTGCGTGCTCGGCCTTCGACAGCACCGGCTTGGCGTACGCCGCTGCGATCGCGTCCCGTACGGCCTTGAGCGCCGTGATCGTGGTCGTCGGGTCGACCGTGACGTAGGCGGCCTCGCCGCTGATGTCGTCGGAGAACAGGTCGGTGACCGCCTCGAACGCCGCGAGGACCTCGAGCACCAGCGGGCTGTCGGTGCTGAGCGCCCGGTCGCGGGCGGCCGCGATCATGCCGGTGTTGGTCCAGGCGTCGGCCAGGACGGGCAGGTCGTGGTCGCCGACGTGAGCGAGCTGGGCCAGGACCCCCAGGATCTCCGAGAGGTTGGGGTGCTCCTCGAGCCTCTGCACGGTTCGTCGCGCCATGCCCCTCAGTCTCGGCAGCCGACGCGCGGGACTGGGGCGTTACGCCCGAAGATGGCCCGAAAGGACCAGACTGCCGACGTGGCTGTCTGGGGCATGAGGTTCGACCTGCGCAACCCGTCCGGTGCCGGAACGGGGGAGCGGTACGCCGCTGCCCTCGACATGGCGCAGTGGGCGGACGACCACGGCTTCGCCGTCATCATCGTCAGCGAGCACCACGGGAGCCCCGACGGCTACAACCCGTCCGCCCTCATGCTGTCCGCAGCGATCGCGGCGCGGACCCGCAACGTCGCGGTGAGCGTCTCGGTCGTGCCCGCGCCCCTCTACGACCCGATCAAGCTCGCCGAGGACATCGCCGTCCTCGACCACCTCGCCGGTGGGCGTGCCTCGGTCGTCCTGGGCAACGGCTACGTCCCGGCCGAGTTCGCCATGTTCGGCAAGGACAAGCGGCAGCGGGGACGGCTGCTCGACGTCGCCATCGAGACCTGCTTCAGCGCCTGGACCGGTGAGCCGTTCGCGTACGAGGGAAGGACCGTCACCGTCACGCCGCGGCCTGCGACGGACCCGAGGAGGCTGCTGATGGTGGGCGGCAACTCGAGGCCGGCCGCGGACCGAGCCGTGAAGTACGGACTCCGGTTCATGCCGAGCGGCCAGGTCGGCTGGGACCACTTCCGGGCGGCCCGTGCCGAGGCGGGGCTGAAGGACCCGGGCGAGCTCTACTCCGGCGGCACCGGCTTCCTGCACGTCGCGACCGACGTCGACGCGGCCTGGCAGGTCGTGGGACCGGCCGCCCTGCACGAGTCGCACTCCTACGGCGGCTGGGCCGCTGAGGCAGGTCAGGACACGGGTTGGATCCGCTACGACTCGATCGACGAGGTCCGGGCCTCCGGTCAGTACCGCGTGCTGACCCCCGACGAGCTCGTCGCCGAGGCGGACGGCTTCATCTCGCTCCACCCGCTGATGGGCGGCCTGCCCGTCGACGAGGCCTGGCGGTCTCTGCGCCTCATCGAGACCGAGGTCATGCCCCGGCTCTGATCGATGCGGTCGTTGCCCGGGTGATCGACATGAGATCGCCCGGGGCCAGGGAGAGGTCGGCACCGCGCTTGCCGGCAGAGACGTAGACCGTGTCGAACAGCAGGGCCGTCTCGTCGACGACGGTGCGGAGCGGCTTCTTCTGGCCGATGGGGGAGATGCCGCCCACGACGTACCCGGTCGTTCTCTCGGCCCTCGAAGGGTCGGCCATCACGGCCTTCTTGCCGCCGACCGCCGACGCGAGCGCCTTGAGGTCCAGCTGCCCGGTGACCGGCACGACAGCGACGACCAGGGCACCGTCGACGTCGGCGAGCAGCGTCTTGAAGACGCACGCCGGCTCCAGTCCCAGCGCGGTGGCGGCCTCCAGCCCGTACGACGACGCCGACGGGTCGTGGTCGTAGGTGTGCACCTCGAAGGTGATGCCTGCCTTCGTCAGCGCGACGGTCGCCGGCGTCCCGACGCTGGTCCTCTTCGACACAGGGCGACGCTAGCGCTCGACCCGCTGCGCGACCTGGCACGCGTCGAGGCGCCCGCCCCCTGACGGGAGCGGGCGCCTCGGGCTGACTACGCCGTGGCGTGCGCGCCGTTGTGCGCGACCACCTCGGGGGACGGGGGCACGACCACAGGCTGCTGCTTGCCGAGCAGGCTGCGCACCAGGCCGAGGCCGGCGGCGCCCTGGGTCATGGCCTGCGCCATCACGTCGGCGATGCCGGTCGCGCCGTTGAGCATCACCATGTGCTCGACCTCGCCGAACGGCGCGGCAGCAGCGGCGACGACCTGCGGCCACGACTCCGCCAGGGTCTGACCGATGACGGCCTCCTGGTTCTCGGCGAGCGCCTCACCGCGGGCCTTGATGGCCGCAGCCTCCGCGAGGCCCTGCGCTTTGGCGGCCGACGCGGCCGCCTCGCCCTTGACCTTCACCGAGTGCGCCTCGGCGTCACCGAGAGCCTTCGTGGCAGCGGCCTGCGCGAGGGACTCGACCTTGACCCGGGCGGCGTTGGCGTCGGCCGCGACGTGGACCTGCTTGGCCGCCGCGGCGGACTGCAGCTCGACCTCCTTGGCGTGCGCCTCGGCGGCGGAGATGCGGGCGTCGCGGGCGGCCTTCGCGAGGGTCGTGTCGTGGTAGGCCTGCGCGTCGGCCGGCTTGCGGACCGTGGCCTGCAGCGTCTGCTCGGCCTTCTGCGCCTCGAGCTCCGCGACCTTCGTCTCCATCTTCACGACCTCCTGCTTCGCGGCGGCGTCGGCCAGCGGGCCGGCCTGCTCCGCGCGGGCGGCGGACTCGTCGATCTCGGCCTGGAAGCCGTACTGCTTGATCTGCGAGTCGCGGACCGCCTCGGCCTTCAGGGCCTCGGCGATCTGCTCGCGCTCGGTCGCCTCGCGGTCGGCGTCGGCCTGCGCGATGCGGGCCGCGCTGGCGACGGCCGCGGCGTAGGGGCGGCCGAGGTTCTCGATGTAGCCGGTCGGGTCGTCGATCTCCTGGATCTGCAAGGAGTCGACGATGAGGCCGAGCTTCTCCATCTCGACGCCGGAGGACTGCCGCGTGAGCGCCGTGAGCTTCTCGCGGTCGCGGATCATCTCCTCCATCGTGATCTGGCCGACGATGGCGCGCAGGTGGCCGGCGAACACGTTGTGCACGCGGGTCTCCATCATCGACTGCTGCTCGAGGAAGCGCCGGGCGGCGTTGCCGATCGAGTGCATGTCGTCGCCGACCTTGAAGATGACGACGCCCTTGACGGACACCGGGATGCCCTGGGTCGTGACGCAGTCGACGGCGAGCTCGGCCTCGCGCAGGTCGAGCGAGAGCCGGCGGACGGCCTGGACGCCGGGGATGACCAGCGTGCCCTTGCCGGTCACCACCTTGAAGCCGAGGCCCTCCTCGGAGGAGGCGTGCAGGCCGGAGATGACGAGAGCCTCGTCGGGCTCGGCGACCCGCCACATCAGCTTGAAGAGCACGATCGCGAACAGCAGTGCGCCGCCGACGGCGGCAAGGATGTACACCATCTGGGTTCCTTCTTGAGGACGTGCGTCATCGCCCTGCGACGACGCGGAGTGGTTGTGCTGGTTGCGTTGCCGGACAGGTGCGAGGGCGGGGCGTCTCTCGACGGGCCGCTGCGACCCTCTCGGCTACATCGGCTCGACCACGACGGTGCGCGGTGGGAAGTACTCGATCACCAGCACGCGCGTGCCGACCGGCACGATCTCGTCGCGGTTGCTCGCGTAGGCGTGGAACGCCTCGCTGCCCCCGGAGGTGGTGAGCATGACCTCTCCGACCTGGCCACTGGCCAGGGTCCCGGTCACCAGGCCGACCTTGCCGACCATCTCTGTTGTCACCTCACGTGAGAGGACTCCGTCGTCCTCTCGATCCCGCAAGGTACGCCGACTGCACCGGCCCGCAAGGGGGGTTCGTTGTCTGCTGCGTCACACAGCCGACCCTTAGCCGGCCGTGGCCACGAACGTGGTCCGGCCGAGTCCGCCGGGGTCGGGTAGGTGGATGCGGTCGACCCGCCAGCCCGCCGCCCCGCAGAGGTCGAGCAGCAGGTCCGGGTGGTAGGTGCTCATGTGCCCGGGGTTCTCGGGGTCGGCCTCGGCGTACCCGTCGACCGTCTCGTCGGTGAAGGCCGTGAAGTGCAGGCGTCCCGTCGCGTGGACGGTGGGCCGCACGAGCTCCAACGTGGCGCTCGCCTCCGCCGGGTCGTGGTGGGTCAGCACGGAGTGCACGCAGACCGCGTCGACGTCACGGACATCGAGCACGAGATCCCTTGTCCCGCAGGGGTTGTAGACCCTGTTGGCCGCGTCGATGTACTGGAAGGCAAAGCGCTCGTCGGTCAGGTGCTCCGCCAGCCAGGCGATCATCTCGCGATCGACGTCGACCCCCACGTACCGCTGGATCGGCAGCGCCAGGTTGTGGATCGTCCGTACGAACCGCACGCCGCAGCCGTAGTCCAGCAGCGCCTTCCCGGCGAGCGACTCCCAGCCGAGCCGGGTCCAGATCCGCTGCAGCAGGCGATAGCCCGTCACCTCCGGCGCGATGGCCGCCATGCCGGGGGCGTTGCGGTTGTAGGGCGGTTCGACGAGCACGAACGGGTCGGCGCCGTCGGTGGCGATGAGATCCCGGGCCCGCACGTCGCGGACCCTACGCTTCGCTCGTGACCCTCGACGTGCGACGTGCGGCGGACCGCTTCGTCACGTCCCGCTCCGGGTCCGAGACGCGCTACTGCTTCTCGTTCGGTCACCACTACGACCCGCACAACGTGGCGTTCGGTCCGGTCGTCGCGGTCAACGACGAGCACCTCGCACCCGGCGCCGGCTTCGAGCCGCATCAGCACGCCGGCCTCGTCATCGTCACCTTCGTCGTCGCGGGTTCCCGGACGCACCAGGGCGTCAGCGACCGGACCGTCGACGCCGGCCAGGTCGCCGTCCTGCGCTGCGGTGCCGGCGTCACCCACGCCGAGCGCAACGCCGGCAGCACCGACCTGCGCTTCGTCCAGACCTGGATCAGCACCAGCGAACCAGCAGTCGGGTACGACGTCACGACCGGCCCCGTTCAGGTGGACTCTGTGACGGTGACCGCTGGAGAGATCCCGTCAGGCTCTTTCACGGGCCACCTGCTGGTCACCAGCGGCAGCGTCCGGGTCGGCGACGCCGAGCTCACCGACGGCGACTCCCTGCGCACCACCTCGCCCGTCGACCTCCGCGTCGACCGAGCCATCGGTGTCCTGGTCCACCTCTGAGGCACGAGGCCCGGCTCTCGGGCACCATGGCGACATGACACTGAGGTGGCTGCGCAACGCCCTCCTGGTCGCGGTCGGCCTGACGAACGCGTCCTTCCGGGTCGTGGACTACCGAGAGCCGCTGGGCATCGCGCTCACGGCGGTCATGACCCTGGTGACCGCCGTGGCGATCCGGATGACCTGGGTCCTCAACGCCCGGAGCCGCGCGGACCGGCTCCGCAAGCCGCGCCCGGCCTGGGCGCTGCGGGTGCTGGCGCTGCTCACCGTGGACCCGAGCTTCCTCGACGCGAACGTGCCGGAGCGAGCGGCGCAGTATCGGATGGCGAGGCGCTACTGGCAGGAGCAGGCAGAGGCGCGGGCGATGCCCACGGTCTTCCTCGACGCCCACGGCAACCGCGCGCCGCCGCCTTAGAGCAGCGCCGACAGGACCGCGATAACGATGAGGGCGAGGAACGTCAGGCTGAGCCAGAGAGGGACGTGCGGCGTCGTGCCCTGGGGCACGTTCCACTGGAAGCGGAGCCGCTGCTCGGCCGGCTTCGACGGCCGGTCGGCGTCGCTGATGCGTCGCACGAGCTCGGCGGGGTCCTCGGTCACACGCCCATTGTGCTCACTTCCCTGATTCTGCGCGCGCCTACGAGGTCGCATGGGCCTCCCCATGAGCGTGGCGCATGCCCATGGGGGAGGTCCGTGCCGTGCGCAGAATCAGCGAAGTGGGGGGGGCGGTCAGGTGGCGAGCGAGTCCCACAGGTCGGCGAGGTTGTCGAAGACGCGGCCCTCGGGCATCCGGTCGACCAGGTCGATGATCCGGTCGGGACCGTGCTGCTCGCGCACGCGCCGCTGGACCATCGAGCCCGTCGCCGGCCAGATCTCCTTGCCGAGCAGGCCCGCCAGGACGACGCGGTCGTCCTCGATCTGGGTCAGGTCGACGATGGGCTGGTCCTCGCCGGACGGCTCGGCGGACTTCCACTCCTCGACCCGCGGGTCGTGGCCGCCCGTCACGATGGCCCGGGTCTCCTTCGCCATCTCGTCGTCGACGCGGAACCCGTGCTTGTCACCTCGCTGCATGCAGCAGGACTACCCGCCGGAGCGGTGGGTACACGAGCCGACATGAAGGTCCGCTTGGTCGAGATCCTCCCCGCGCTCCTGATGGCCGCCCTGCTCGCGGGCACGGTGGCCGCACCTCAGGCCGCAGGGGACCCGAGCTACTCGATGACGGTCACGCCGGCCAAGTAGCTCAGGCGGGCAGCTCAGGCCGTGCCGAGCTCGGGCTCGGTCGGCTCGACGCGGGAGTCGCGCAGCCGGTAGCGGTCGACGGCCTTGGCCGGGACGTCCGCCTCGACCTCCCCACGGCGCGCCAGCTCGGCCAGCACGGCGCAGGTGATCGACTCGGCGTCGACGTGGAAGTGCCGGCGCAGCGCGGCACGGGTGTCGGAGCGGCCGAAGCCGTCCGTCCCGAGCGAGGCGTAGTCGCCGGGGACCCAGCGGCTGATCTGGTCCTGGACAGCGCGCATCCAGTCCGAGACCGCGACGACCGGGCCGGGCGCGCCCATCAGCTGCTGCGTCACGAAGGGGGTCCGCGGGGCCTCCTCGGGGTGCAGCAGGCGGTGCTCGTCGGCCGCGAGGGCGTCGCGGCGCAGCTCGTTCCAGGAGGTCACGGACCACACGTCGGCGCCAACGCCCCAGTCGGCCCGCAGCAGCTCCTGCGCGGCCAGCGCGGCCCGCACGGTGACGCCGGACGCGAGGATCGTCGCCTGCGCGGAGACGCCCTCGGAGCGGCGGAGCGGGTAGAGGCCCTTGAGCACGCCCTCGCGCAGGCCGGCTTTGTCCGGCAGTGGCGGCTGCGGGTAGGGCTCGTTGTAGACGGAGAGGTAGTAGAAGACGTCCTCCGGGCTCTCGCCGTACATCCGTCGCAGGCCGTCCTCGACGATGAACGCGAGCTCGTAGGCGAACGCCGGGTCGTAGGCGACGACCGCAGGGTTCGTGGACGCCAGCAGCAGCGAGTGCCCGTCCTGGTGCTGCAGGCCCTCGCCGTTCAGGGTCGTGCGGCCGGCGGTGGCGCCGAGCAGGAACCCGCGACCGAGCTGGTCGGCCATCTGCCACATCTGATCGGCGGTCCGCTGGAAGCCGAACATCGAGTAGAAGATGTAGATCGGGATCATCGGCTCGCCGTGGGTGGCGTACGACGTGCCGGCGGCGATCGTCGAGGCCATCGAGCCGGCCTCGGTGATCCCCTCGTGCAGGATCTGGCCCTGCTCGGACTCCTTGTAGGACAGGAGAAGATCGCGGTCGACGGCCTCGTAGCGCTGGCCGAACGGCGAGTAGATCTTCGCCGTCGGGAACATCGCGTCCATGCCGAAGGTGCGGGCCTCGTCGGGGATGACCGGCACGAAGCGCGCGCCGATCTCCTTGTCCTTCATGAGGTCCTTGAGCAGCCGGACGAACGCCATCGTCGTCGCGATCGGCTGCTTGCCCGACCCGGCCTTCAGCTCGTCGTAGACCTTGGCCTCGGGCTGCGGCAGCGACGCCCTGGTGACGCGCCGGGACGGCAACGACCCGCCGAGCGCCTCGCGCCGCTCACGCATGTACTCGATCTCGGCGCTGTGCGGACCCGGGTGGTAGTACGGCGGAAGGCCGCTCTCGAGCGCCTTGTCGCTGATGTCGATGTAGAGCCGGTCGCGCAGCTCCTTCAGCTCGTCGACGGTCAGCTTCTTCATCTGGTGCGTGGCGTTGCGGCCCTCGAAGTCCTTGCCGAGGGTCCAGCCCTTGATGGTGTGGGCGAGGATCACGGTCGGCTGGCCGACGTGCTTGGTCGCGGCCTCGAACGCCGCGTAGACCTTGCGGTAGTCGTGCCCGCCGCGCGGCAGCTTGCGGATGTCGTCGTCCGTCAGCTGCTCGACCATCTTGCGCAGCCGCGGGTCGCCGCCGAAGAAGTTGTCGCGGATGTAGGCGCCGCTCTCGACGGAGTAGGTCTGGAACTGACCGTCAGGTGTGGTGTTCATGCGGTTCACCAGGACGCCGTCGACGTCGCGGGCGAGCAGGTCGTCCCACTCGCGGCCCCACACGACCTTGATGACGTTCCAGCCGGCGCCGCGGAAGTAGGACTCCAGCTCCTGGA
>CBIHPE010000052.1:0-20203 GCA_966212015.1 uncultured Frankiales bacterium
GGGTCCTCCGTGCGCTTCACCGACGAGCACCACGCCTTCCGCGCCATGGTGCGCGACGTCGTCGAGAAGGAGGTCGTGCCCTTCATCGACGACTGGGAGCGCGAGGGGATCTTCCCGGCGCACGAGCTGTTCCCGAAGCTCGGCGCGCAGGGCCTGCTCGGCATCGAGTACGACCCCAAGTACGGCGGCCAGGGCGCCGACCACCTCTTCCAGGTCATCGCGTGCGAGGAGCTCGCGCGCTGCGGCGCCGGCGGCATCCCGATGGCCGTCGGTGTGCAGAGCTGCATGGCGACGCCGTCGCTGCACAGGTTCGGATCGGAGGAGCTCAAGCAGAAGTACCTCGTCCCTGCCATCGCCGGCACCCAGGTCACCTCGATCGCCGTCACCGAGCCGGGTGCCGGCTCCGACGTCGCGGGCATCCGTACGAAGGCCGTCCGCGACGGCGACGAGTTCGTGCTCAACGGCACCAAGCTGTACATCACCAACGGCACCCAGGCCGACTGGATGTGCGTCCTCGCCCGCACCTCGGACGAGGGCGGCTACCGCGGCATGTCCCAGCTCGTCGTCGAGACCAGCAGCCCCGGCTTCAGCGTGTCGAGGAAGCTCGACAAGCTCGGGCAGCGCTCCTCCGACACCGCGGAGATCGTCTTCGAGGACGTGCGCGTGCCGGTCGAGAACGTCATCGGCACCGAGGGCCGCGGGTTCCAGCAGCAGATGAGCCAGTTCGTCATCGAGCGGATGTTCGCCGCCTACGGCACCCCTGGTTCTGCCCGCCGAGCCCTCGAGAAGACGCGCGACTACCTCAAGCAGCGCGAGGCCTTCGGCAAGCCGCTCATGCAGAACCAGTACATCGCGTTCCGGATGGCCGAGCTGTCCGCGCAGATCGACCTGGTCCAGGCGCACAACTACGCCTGCGCCGAGGCCTTCATGAACGGCGAGGACACCACCCGCTACGCCACCGTCGCGAAGCTGATGACCGGCCGGCTCGCCCGCGAGGTCGCCGACACGTGCATCCAGTTCTACGGCGGTATGGGCTACATGGAGGAGACCTGGACGTCGCGCTACTTCCGCGACTCCCGGCTGCTGTCGATCGGCGGCGGCGCCGACGAGGTCATGCTGCAGGTGCTGGCGCAGCTCGACGGCTTCGTCTGAGCCCGTAGCAGATTGCTACACTCGGTGCAGGAGGCAGTCATGGCCACAGCACCGACCCGGATCGACGAGGACGTCTTCGCGGCCGCCAAGGTGGCCGCAGTGGCCAGCAGCCGCAGCGCCACCCAGCAGGTCAACCACTGGGCCCGGATCGGCAGGGCGCTCGAGGCATCGGGCACGATCCGGGCGCGGGACATCGCGAACGTGCTGTCGGGCAAGGCGTCGTACGACGACCTCAACGCGCACGAGCAGGCGGTCGTCCGCGCCGACTGGGACGAGCAGATGGACGCGGCGCGCGAGCACCTCGACCTGGCGGCCGAGTTCGTCGGCGAGGGCGCGGCGTGGGTCGAGGCGTCGTCCAAGGGCACGCCCGTCACACGCAAGTCGGTGCCGGCCCGCACCCGCAGGAAGGCGAGCTGAGCTCTCCCGACCCGGTCCTGCACCTGGTGGCGGGACCGAACGGCGCGGGGAAGTCCACCCTCGTGCTGCGGGTCATCCAGCCGGTCACCCACCTGCCCTTCGTCAACGCCGACGTCATCGCGGCGGAGCGATGGCCCGGCGAGGAGCTCGAGCACGCGTACGAGGCGAGCCAGGCGGCCGCAGCGATCCGCGGGGAGCTCCTCGCGACGAGGCGGTCCTTCATCAGCGAGACCGTGTTCAGCCACCCGAGCAAGGTCGCGCTGGTCGAGACCGCGCAGCGGGCAGGCTTCCTGGTCACGCTGCACGTCGTCCTGCTGCCGGTCGACGTGACCGTCGCCCGCGTCGCGCACCGGGTCAGTCGCGGCGGGCACCAGGTCCCCGAGCAGAAGGTCCGGGAGCGGTACGCGCGGCTGTGGCCGCTGGTCGCGCAGGCCCGGGCCCAGGCCGACCGCACGCGGGTCTACGACAACAGCCGCGCCGAGACGCCGTTCCGTCTGGTCGCGGACTACGAGCACGGCGAGCTCATCGGGCGCGCGACGTACCCGCGCTGGGCACCCGCGGAGCTCGTGCCGGCGAGCCGGCGTCCGCGGGCGGTGACCTGAGCGCGCCCTGACGGGACCCGACCGCGAGGTAGGAATCGGGACCGCGTTGGAGAAACACACGGGTAACCGATGAAGGGACCCCCCTCGTGCGCACCGCCCTGTTCCGGATCACTGTCGCCGCGTCACTCGTCGCAGGCGGCCTCGCCGCCCTGCACGCCGATGCCGCGGTGCCGCTGACGGCCCACGGCAGCGTCAACCAGGTCTACGCGACCGACCTCACCCCCAGCACGCAGACGACGCTGCTGACGAGCGCCGGCAAGGTCGTCCAGACCAAGCGAGCCACGACCGAGGGCGGCGTCGTCTTCTACAAGGTCGCGCCCGGGTCGTACAAGCTCAAGGTCGGCACCACGACGAGCAAGCCGGTCACCGTGCACAACGCGGCGAGCACGCCGTGGGACACCAGCTTCTACAAGCAGCAGATCACGAGCGACGGCTACGGCTACCTCACAACGCGGGACGGCACGAAGCTCGCCTACACGGTCCACCCGCCGACGGTGCCGGCCGGTCTCGGCACACCGGACGTGACCCTGCCTGCCGGCCCGGCGTTCGCGCCTCCCTACCCGACCCTGATCGAGTACTCCGGCTACGGCTACGCCCGCCCGAGCGGACCGGAGAGCGGCATCGCCGTCCTCGCGAACGCGATGGGCTTCGCGGTCGTCGACATCAACATGCGCGGCACCGGCTGCTCCGGCGGCGCGTTCAACTTCTTCGAGCCGCTGCAGGGCCTGGACGGCTACGACATCGTCGAGACGGTCGCGCACCAGCCGTGGGTCAAGGGCGGCAAGGTCGGGATGATGGGCATCTCGTACGGCGGGATCAGCCAGCTCTTCACCGCCCAGTACCAGCCGCCGGACCTGGCTGCGATCTCGCCGCTGTCGGTCATCGACGCGACACCGACGACGCTCTACCCCGGCGGTCTGCTCAACACCGGCTTCGCGGTGGCGTGGGCCAACGAGCGCCAGCAGAACGCCCAGGCCGCCACCAAGGCCGGCCGCGGCCAGTCGTGGGCGTGGGACCGCATCCAGGGCGGCGACACGGTCTGCAAGGCCAACCAGGCGCTGCACGGCGAGGCACAGGACCTGCCCGCCACCATCGCCGCGAACCAGCACTACGACCACACGGCCTACGTCGACTCCATCGACCCCGTGACGTTCGTCAACAAGATCAAGGCGCCTGTCTTCATGGCCTGCCAGTTCGAGGACGAGCAGACCGGCGGCCACTGCCCGACCCTCGTCCGGCACTTCACCGGCACGACCAAGAAGTGGTTCACCTTCACCAACGGCGCCCACATCGACTCGCTCGACCCTGCGACCTACGTACGCTGGTTCGACTTCCTCCAGCTGTACGTCGCCAAGATCGCTCCCGGGACCCTGGCCGCCGCGACGGCCGCCGCTTCGCCGGTCATCTACAACCAGGCGATGGGCATCAACGGCGCGATCACGATGCCCGCCGACCCGATCTGGGCGCAGCCGACCTACGAGTCCGCCCTGGCGGCCTACGAGAAGATCCCGTCGGTCCGGGTGCTGTTCGACAACGGCGCCGGCTCCACGGGCCAGCCCGGCGACCCGCTCGCCGCCTACGGCACGCACTTCGCCACGTTCCCGATCCCCGGCACCCAGGCCCGCCGCTGGTACCTCGGTCCCAAGGGCACGCTCACCGACAAGCAGTCCGGCAGCGGCATCGACGGCTACACCTCCAACGTGAAGGCCCTCCCGGCCAACGACTTCACCGGCGGCACCGGCGGCGGCGGTCTGTGGGGCAACGCCAGCCAGTGGACGTGGAACTGGAAGAACAACCCGCCGGGCACAGCGGTGTCGTACGTGTCCGCACCCCTGAAGGCCGACACGACCGTCATCGGCGCGGGTGGCATCTCGGTGTGGCTGAAGTCCTCGACGCCTGACGTCGACCTGGTCGCGACCATCAGCGAGGTCTCGGCGGCAGGCAACGAGACGTTCGTGCAGAACGGCTTCCTGCGGGCGAGCGAGCGCAAGCTCGAGACCCGCGCGCACTCGATGCTGGGCCACCCGAGCTCGCTGCTCGAGCCGGTGCCGAGCTTCCGCTCCGCCGACGCAGCCCCGATGCCGGCCGGGAGGTTCGTCAAGGTGACGATCCCGCTCTACTACGAGGGCCACGCCTACCGTGCCGGCACCCGGATCCGCATCACCATCGCCGCTCCGAACGGCACCCAGCCGATCTGGTCGTTCGGCAAGACCTCGACCGCGCTGACCAAGGTGTCCGTGCAGTTCTCGCCGACGATGCCGTCCTCGCTCGTGCTGCCCGTCATCCCGGGCGTGG
Source organism: uncultured Frankiales bacterium (assembly GCA_966212015.1). Taxonomy (GTDB): domain Bacteria; phylum Actinomycetota; class Actinomycetes; order Mycobacteriales; family SCTD01; genus RYN-111. The sequence goes on from CBIHPE010000052.1 coordinate 4,467, forward strand.
CGATCCCCACCGGCCAGCCGGCCTGCCCCAGCCTGCGCAACGAGCCCTGCCGGCCCTACGTCGCCGTCGCCAACGGCAAGGGCTAGACCCGCCCGCCCGGGGCTGTGGCTGCCGCTGCCTACGGCGCCTTGATCACGGGCGCCGACGCCGCGTCGGCGCTGGCGCGCGTCGAGCGAGCGCTTCCCTCAGCGAGGGTCCGGCCCTCTCTCCGGCGGGCGCTCGTGGAGGGCTGGCAGCCGGAGCAGGTCTACCGCCGCAGCCCTTGACCTCCTAGGACCCTCGCGCGCCCCTACGGATTCTGCCCACCCCCAGTGGGCAGAATCCGTAGGACGGCTGCACCACACCGGGGCCCAGCCGGGCCGTCCTCAGGCCAGGCGAGCGCGCAGGCCCGACGCCCGCTGCACGCGGCGGTCCACCGCAGCCCGCACTCCCGCCTCGGAGCCGATGACGGTCACCTGGTCCTCGGCACGCGTCACGGCCGTGTAGAGCGTCTCCCGCGTGCCGAGCGGCGATGACGCCGGTGGGAGCAGGACGGTGACCGAGGGGAATTGCGACCCCTGGGCCTTGTGCACGGTCATGGCGTACATGGGGCGGACGTCGCCGAGCGTGCCGAGCGGGATGAGGCGGTCGTCGAAGGCGGCGACCAGCTCGCCGCCGGACTCGACGACGACGCCGGTGTCGCCGTTCCAGAGCTGGTTGTCGTAGTCGTTCGAGCCGACGAGCAGCGGCTGGCCGGCGAAGTGGCCGTCGCGGCGCGGGGCGATGCCAGGGACGTCCTGGAGGAGCCACCCGTGGATGAGCTCGGTCCAGGTGCTGACGCCCCGGGGGCCGCGGCGGTGGGCGCAGAGCAGCCGGTGGGCGGCGAGGGCCGTCAGGGCGGCCTCGGCGTCGCCCTGACGGGCGGCGGCGACGACGGCCGACAGCTGGGCGATCACAGCGGTACGGATCAGGTTCGCCGGGACGTCGGCGTCGTCGGCCACGTCGTGGAAGGTGACGCCGGCGAGGCGCTCGACGACGAGGTCCTTGTCGCCGAGCCGGATGGCCTGGGCCACGAGGTCGATGGGGCCCGCCGTCTCGTACCTCCTACTCCTGGTGAGCAGCGCGATGCCGTCGCGGAGTCGTGAGCCCGGGGCGGCGCCCGCGGGGTCATGGGGCACGACCTCGGCGAGCTCGGCAGCGCGGGCCTCGGAGCGGCCGGACGACACGAGGTCGGACAGGACGGCGCCGGCCTCCACGGACGCCAGCTGGTCGGGGTCGCCGACGAGGACGAGCCGTGTCGTGGGGCGCAGCACGCTGAGCAGCTTGGCGAACGTCGTCAGCGACACCATCGAGGCCTCGTCGACGACGAGCACGTCGACCGGGAGCCGGTTGCCCTCGTGGTAGCGGGAGCGGGTGCTGCCGCGGCGCAGCCCGAGCAGGCGGTGCAGCGTGGACGAGGACAGCGTTCCGAGGAACTCCTTGTCGTCACGGGTGAGCACGTCGTCGTCGCGCTGGAGCGAGGCGGCGAGCCGCGCGGAGGCGCGACCCGTCGGGGCCGCGAGGGCGATGCGCAATGGCCCGTCGGTCGACTCGCGGAGCGCGACGAGCAGGCGGGCGACCGTCGTCGTCTTGCCGGTGCCCGGGCCGCCGCCGAGGACGGACAGCTGGGAGAGCGCGCAGACCGCTGCCGCGAGGCGCTGGTCATCGGGCTGGTCGCCGGGCCACAACCGAGCGAGCGCGGCAGCGAGCCTCTGCCGGTCGATCGCGACCGGCACCTCGACGCGGCGCAGCAGGTCCTCGGCGACGGCGACCTCCTGGCGCCAGTAGGCGTCCAGCCAGAGCAACGAGCCCTCGCGGTGGAGGGGGCCGTCGCAGAGCGGCGACGCGTCGAGCGCCGACCAGTCCTCCGGCCAGGGCAGCGTCGAGGCGTCGACGGTCTCGTCGTCGGAGACGGTCTCGTGGACCGTGTCGAGGTCGAGGACGACCGAGCCGTGACGCACGCTGCGGACGGCGAGGGCGAGGGCCAGGCGCACGACCTCGTCATCCTCCTGCACGCGCTCGGCCAGGCGGGTGGCGACGTGGACGTCGGCCAGCTCGAGGATCGACGCCTCGTTGAACGCCCGGAGCAGGCCCGTGCTGCTGGTGGCGAGCATCAGGCCTCACCCGCCAGCAGTCCGGACAGCGCCGGGACCAGGCCGGGGGGCGGCTGCCACGACCAGACGCCCGTGTCGGAGCCCGGTCCGACCATCCCGCGCAGGAACAGGTAGAGCACCGGGCCGAGGTGCTGGTCCGCGTCGTAGTCGGGCACCCGCCAGCGCAGGTAGCGGTGGAGAGCGACGCAGTAGAGCAGCGCCTGGAGCGGGTAGTGCGCCTCGAGCATGGCGTGGTCCAGCGCCTCCTTGCGGTAGTGCCAGGAGGTGAGCGGCACGTCGCGCGGCGCGAGCCGGTTGGTCTTGTGGTCGACGACGCTGAACCGTCCGTCGACGCGCAGGACCACGTCGATGGAGCCGCCGAGGTAGCCGCGGAGCAGGGTGCTCGACATGGTCGCGGCCTCGAGGACGTCGGCGTAGGCGCGGACGGGGTCCCCCTCGGGCAGGTACTGCCGCAGCAGCCCGCTGACGTCGCCGAGCCGGACCTCCGACACGGGCTCGTCACCGCCGGCCAGCGGCATCTCGAACTCGAGCTCACGCAGCTGCTCGCTCTTCGGGATGTCCTTGAGGGACAGGCCGCCCAGCCCGAGCGGGGTCGACACCGCGGGCACGAGCGCCTCTGCCAGCTCGGCGCTCGCGCCGGCGCGGACGAGCTCGTCGACCAGCACAGGTGCGGCCAGATCGGCCTCCTCGAGGACCGCGTGGACGACTGTGCCGAAGGCCGCTCCCCCCGGCTGGTCCGCCATCGGCGACGGGACGCCCGAGGCGTCACCGCCGCTCGCGACGACGGAGGGCTCGTCGTCCTTCGCCTCGACGTCCGGCTCGGAGCTCACCGCCGGCCCGGTGTCGTGGGCGTCGCGAGTGAGGCCGGTGTAGGAGGTGCGTCGCCAGGTCAGGTCGACCGACCGCGCGAAGCGGGCGAGCTCGAGGTCGGCGACGTCCGGAGCCTCGAACGGCAGCGGCGTCAGCAGCACCGTGCCCGCCGGCTCGACCGACACCGCTGTGCCGGCCAGCGCCGTCAGGTGCGACAGGGTCGTCGCCTCGTCGGGAACGCCGACGTCCTCGGGGATGTCGGAGGGGTCGGAGCAGAACAGCAGCCGGTGCAGCGGACTGCCCTTGGTCTTGCCGGACGGGGACCACCACAGCACGAGCCGCGAGATGGCTCGGGTCATCGCGACGTAGAGCAGGCGCAGCTCCTCCCCTGCGCTCTCGGTGTCCTCACCCGCGCACGCGGTGTCGTAGCCCGGGTCTGCCTTGCCGCCAACGAACAGGGTGCGCCTGCCGTCGGCGTCGTGGCCGCGTGGCTGCCGCTCCTGCGTGCCGCCGCCGGACTCGTCCCAGCCGAACGGGACCAGCACGACGGGGAACTCGAGTCCCTTGCTGGTGTGGACCGTGACGACCTGCACCGCCGCTCGCTCGGTGTCGAGACGGCGGGAGCGCTCCTGGTCCTGGTCGCCCGTGTCCGCGACCCGCTCGCGCAACCACGTGACCAGCCCAGCGAGCCCGAGCTGCGCCTCGATGCCCTGGGCGTGCACGATCTCGGCGACGTGCCGGAGGTCGGTGAGCAGGCGCTCGCCGTCGGCGAGGCGCAGCAGGCGGTCGGAGAGCTGCGTCTGCTCCGCCAGCACGGCGAACAGGCCGGCGACGCCTCGCTCTGCCAGCACGTCGACCCACGCGCGGAGCCGCTGCGCCAGGTCGTCCGCGAGCTTCACACCCGCGTCGCCGTCGAGCTCCGCCGCGCGCCGGCCGATGAGGGAGGTGAGTGCGAGCCGGCGGACCCGGCCGCGGTTGTGTGGCTGCTCCAGCGCCTCGAGGAAGACGACCCAGTCGCGGGCCGCCGCGGTGCCGAACACGCTCGAGGTCCCCGACAGCACACACGGGATGTCCAGTGCCAGCAGGGCATCTCGCACCAGCTGCGCCTGCGTGCCGGTGCGGACCAGGACCGCGATGTCGCGCGCAGTCAGCGGTCGCGCTTGCGTGCTGAACCGCGGCGTGTAGGACAGCCCGGCCTTCAGCAGCTGCACGACCTCCGAGGCGACGTCCCGCGCCACGAAAGTGCGGGCGGGGCCGACCAGCGGGTCCTTGCGCGGGTTGCCGGGCAGCCCCGAACGAGGGACGACCCTGAGCCGGACGGCAGCGCCGGCGGGCGTCACGGCGACCTGCGTGTGTCCGGGCTGCACGTCGCCCACCACGATCTCCGGGTGCCCCAGAGCAGCTCCCCGGAGCAGCACCTTCAGCCCGTCGAGCACCGCTGGATCGCTGCGCCAGTTCGTGTCGAGGGACTCGCGCACGTCGGCGACCTTGCGCGCGTCGAGGTAGGCGTTCACGTCGGCGCCGCGGAACGCGTAGATGGCCTGCTTGGGATCGCCGATCACGACGAGCGTGCAGTGGCCGTGGAACGCGGTGTGCAGCACGTCCCACTGGACCGGGTCGGTGTCCTGGAACTCGTCGACGAGGACCACGGAGAAGCGGGCACGGAGCCGGTCGCACGCAGCCTGACCTGTGACCGGGTCACACAATGCGGCGCGGACGCGCCCGAGCTGGTCGTCGTAGCCGAGGACGCGCAACCGGCGCTTGCGGACCTCGACCTCCTCCCGGACCTTCGTGCAGAACCGGACGCGCAGGTCTCCCTGCGAGTCTCGGGTCGCCGACAACGGGTGCAGGACGGCATCCGGGTCGTAGACGGCGCGCTTCGCGATCGTCATCGCCTGATCGCGGTCGAACGGCAGCACCTGCGCCGCGTGGCCGCTGAAGCGGAGGTACAGGTCGTCGACCACCTCGCTGATGAGGTCGTCGAGGTTCTCCACGAGCTGGGTGCCCGGGTCGAGGTCGGAGAGGGTCCCGAGCGAGCGGAGCACCTGCTCGCAGAAGCCGTGCGTGGTCGCGACGGTGGCGCTGTCGAAGGAGGCCAGGGCCGTGGCCAGACGTCGCCGGTGCAGCTCGACGTCACCGCCGTTGAGCAGCGTGATGACGGGGTCCTGGGACGGACCGCCCAGCCCGTCGTGGACAGACAGCAGGCGCTCGCGCACCCGCGTGCGCAGCTCGCTCGTCGCCGCACGACCGAAGGTCACGACGAGCAGCTGGTCGATCGTGGCGTGCCCCTCGGCGACGTAGCGGGCGACCAGGCCGGCGATCGTCCACGTCTTGCCGGTGCCCGCGCTCGCCTCGAGGACAGAGGTGCCTGTGGGCAGAGGCCCGTCGAGCCTCATGACGCGTCCAGCAGCGGCTGCCAGACCCGGCAGGCGAGCCGGGCGAAGTCGTTGGGCTCGCCGCCGAAGCCGTCGGGCATCGGCAGCGGTGAGCGCCAGCTCCAGAGGTGGTCGAAGTCGACGTCACCCCAGACCAGCTGGTTCTCCGGCTCCTGGTCCTCCTTCGGCCAACCCCACGTCGAGGTCCACTCCTTGGCCGCCGCGGCCCTGCTCTGGTCGATGTCGTTGAGACCTGCCCTGCTGGTGGCATAGGCGGCGGCGGTCGCCACCGGCAGGGGCAGCGGCGTGCGCAGTCCGCTCTCGCGCAGCGCCAGCAGGTCGGCGAGGACCTCGCGTGCCCGTTCGGGTGCAACGGGCCCGATCGTCTTCGTCGCCACCCGGTCACGGTTGCGGCCGAGGACGACGGCCCGCCAGTCGTCGGGCCGGGTGGCGGAGACCGCGAGCAGCTCGACCCAGGACCGCAGCTGCTGCTTGGCCCGCAGGGTCGAGTAGGTGACCTGGAGCAGCGTCGAGCCGTAGACACCTGCGACAGAGCCGGAGAGGTCCCACTCGCCGAGCGACAGGCTCACGTCGACCGCCGCGGCATCGCCCACCCGATGGGCGGACGCGGCATCGACAAGCACCTGCACCCGCGGGATGACGGTCTTGAGCACCTCGACGCCCAGGGCCCCGGGAGGCAGCTCACCGCGCGACCGTGCCGCCGCGACGACCTGCTCAGCAGTGTCGCCGCGCAGGACCGCCTGCAGCATCGAGTTGCCGACGGACCACTCCTGCAGGGTGTCGAGCTCGAGGGGCATCGCGTCGCTCGGCTGCTCGTCGCGCCCCGCGGCGAAGACGCCGAGCCGCTGGCGCAGGAAGGCCTTGGCGGGGTTCTCGAGGAACTCGACGAGCTGCGCCAGCGTGACGGTCCGCTCGGCCGGCGCCGGCAGCACGTGGTCGAGGAACGGCGGCGAGGGCACCGGCTCGACCAGCGTGGCCCGAGCTCCCGCGAAGGCGGACGTGTCGAAGGAGAACGGGCCGTCGGCGCCGAGCGCACCCGCCGCGAAGTTGAGGGCGTCGAACGGCTGCAGCGGGTGCCGCACCACGACGTCGGCCTGCGCGTCGCCGAGAGCGTCGAGGAGCTCTCCGACCGGGACGGCCGGTGGCAGGAGGGCGCCGATGCGGACGTCGGCTCCGTTGTAGGTGATGACGAGGTGCTGCTGGGCCGCGAGCAGGGCGTCGAGGAACAGCTGCCGGTCCTCCGACCGGGGGTCGCGCTCCCCCAGTCGCGGCTCGCGGGCGAGCACGTCGTCGCCGTCGGGGATGCCGTGCCGGGGGAAGGCGTTGTCGTCCATGCCGAGCAGGCAGATCACCTTGTGCGGGACGGAGCGCATCGGGGTGAGAGTGCAGACCGTCATGCCGCCGGTGCGGAAGCTCGTGCGGGTCGGGCGTCCGGCCAACCGCTCCTCGAGCATGGTCTGCACGTCGGTCAGGGTGAGGTGGGCTTCGCTCCCCTTCGACGCGTGCCGCAGCTCGTCGAGCTCCCGCTCCAGCTGCACGGTCTGCCACTCACCGGTGAACGGCGGCGCGGCACCCAGGTCCGTGACCGCCGTGTGCAGGGCGTCGAGCCAGGTGTCGATGGTGGTCGCCTCGCGAAAGCGGCCGAGTGCGGCCCGGAGGCGGTCGACCAGCTCGGCGAAGCGGCCCACGAGGTCGATGTCGGTGGAGTCGATCCCTCCGAGCGGCATGGTCTCGGACCACGGCTCGACGCGGCCGCCCATGGCCACGCCGGCGAGGACCCGGTCGAGACCGTCCTCCCAGGTGCCGTCGACGAGCGGCCCGAGGTCCCACGCCGCGCGGTGCTTGCGGTCGAGGCCCCAGTGCACGTGGGCGTCCATCGTCCAGGTGCGGAGCTGCTCGACGTCGTCGTCGCTGAAGCCGAACTGCTCGCGGACGGCCGGAGCACCGGCGAGGTCGAGGACCTGTGCGCCGGTCACCCGACTGCCTGCCAGGGTCAGCACCCGGGACGCCAGCCCGAGCAGCGGGTTGGTCTGGCGCGGGCTGCGGTCGGCGATGCTGACGCGCAGCTGGCCGCCGGGGTGGGAGTCGGTGTCGAACACCGCCTTGACGAGCGGCGCATAGCTCTCGACGTCGGGGCACATCACGAGCACGTCGCGCGGCTCGAGCGACGGGTCGTCGGCGAGGATCTGCAGCACCGCCTCGCGCAGCACCTCGACCTGGCGCGCCTGGCCGTGACACGCGTGCACCTGCACCGACCGGTCGCCCGCGCCCGTCACGTCTCCGTCCGTCACGAGTGCCGTCTGCAGGCGGTGCAGCAGGGACGCGGAAGGGGCGGGTACGTCGTGGACGGTGACCTCGACGGTCGTGGCGCCGACGAGGCGCTGCTGCAGCTCCCGCACGTCGCGGCTGAGGCTCACGAGCAGCGGGTTGTGCAGCGCAGCGGCCGACGTGTCCTCCGCCCGCAGCACCACCGGGTCACCGACGGCGTCCCAGAGCGCAGCGCCGGGGTGGTGCACGAACAGGTGCACGTCGCGCTGCTCGGCGAGCGCGACCAGGACGTCGAGCCGCGCCTTGCTGATCCGGCTCAGGCCGAAGACGCTCAGCCGTGAGGGCAGCGGCACCCGGGCCGGGTGGGAGCGCACGGCGTCGAGCGCATCGGCGTGCAGCGCGGCCGGCCGCGGCACCCCGATCCGCTGCTCCAGCGAGGACAGCAGCGTCGCCTGCCACTGCAGGTCGGCAGGGAAGACGACGTCGCCGGGACGGTCGTTGTCGTAGCGCGCGAACAGGTGCGCCAGCTTCGACGCCGTCGCGAACAACCGGCCGCGCGACAGGTACTGCGCCAGGGCCTCGAACTGCGCGTCCGAGGGGAGGTCGCGGAGCAGCTCGACCAGGTGCCACGTGGTGACCGCCGGGTCCCACGCCTCGACGGCAGCGGCCATCGGCTCGTGCGCGGCGGCGACCGCCTCGTCGAGCATCCGGGCCGGCGACGGGAAGACGACGTTGGCGCAGACCCCGTCCGCACCGCTGCCGGCGCCGAGCGACGTCGACAGCTCCTGCGCCAGCCAGCGCTCCACGCCCTTCGCCGGCACGGCGATGACCTCGGCCTGGAACAGGTCCGCCAGCGGGACGGCCAGCACCTCGGCGAGAGCCTGCTGGAGGGCGCCCCCGGACGGGCTGAGGCGGAGTCGCAGCGGCACACCGCCTTCCTACCGCACACCCGGGACAGCATCGGCGTGCGTGAGCGGGCACAGGGTGGCGTGGCACTCCCGCCGAGCAGCCGCCAACGAGTAGCGTCGCCGCGTGGACGGCGTGGGGACGATCATCGCCGCGAACTACGTCGCGGTGGCGAAGGTGCTGCACGCCTCGTTCCGGCAGCACCACCCGGACGTGCCGTTCTTCACGGTGGTCATCGACGGCGACGAGGACGACCGTGGCAGGTCGGGCCTCGGCACGGTGCTGCTCCCGACCGACGTCATCGACGACGAGCAGTGGCGCCAGATGGCGGCCGGCTACACGGTGATGGAGCTCGCGACCGCCATCAAGCCGTGGCTGCTGCAGCACCTGCTGCAGTCCTGCCGGACGGCGACGTACCTCGACCCCGACATCAAGCTCTACGCGCCGATCAGCGACTGCTTCGACGCCGCTGCCGAGCACGCCATCGCCCTCACGCCGCACTGCCTGCTGCCGGTCCCCCGCGACGGCCTGGAGCCGAGCGAGCAGGGCCTGATGCTGAGCGGTCTGTTCAACCTCGGCTACGTCAGCGTCGGGCAGCTCGGCCGGCCGTTCCTGCGCTGGTGGCAGGACCGGCTGCGCTTCGACGCGGTGGTCGACGTGCAGAACGCGCTGTTCACCGACCAGCGATGGGTCGACTGGGTCCCGTCGCTGTTCGACCACACCGTCCTGCGCGACCCCGGCCTCAACGTCGCCTACTGGAACGCCCACGAGCGCGCCCTGCACCGCGTCAACGACGTGATCCACGCCGGGGCCGTGCCGCTGCGCTTCTTCCACTTCAGCGGCTACGACCCGCGCGCCCCGTGGCAGCTGTCGAAGCACGCCGCGACGGCGCCGCGCGTGCGGCTGCCGGAGAACCCGGTCGTGCAGGACCTGTGCGCGGAGTACGCGGCCGACCTGGAGCGCTTCGACCACGAGAAGCACCGGGTCACGCCGTACCGGCTCGACACCCTGGCCGACGGCTTCCGCCTCACGCCGAGGCTCCGGAGGCTCATCCGCGAGGAGCAGCGCCGTGGCGAGGACGTGCCCGACCCGCAGTCCGACCCCGCCGGACTGATCACCTGGCTGACCGCACCGGTGCGGGGCACCGCCGAGGGACCGCTGAACCGCTGGGAGCTGCTGCTCTGGGAGGAGCGGTTCGACCTGCAGACGGCGTTCCCCGACCCGAACGGACGCGACGCGACAGCCCTGCGGTACTGGTTCGACTACGACGCCGGGGCCATCGAGCGCAGGCAGGCGGAGTTCGGCAACCGGGTCGCCGTGCCGTCCGTCATGACGCCGTCGGAGGCGCAGACCGGCTGGAGCCTCATCGCCTACGCCGACGCGGAGCTCGGCGTCGGCGAGGCCGGCCGCCGGATGTCGCGGGCCGCCCAGCTGATCGGGCTCCCGACGGAGGTGGTCGGTGTCGCGCAGACCGGCTCGCGACGGCAGCACCCGCTGCGGCACGACCTGCGGTCGACGCCGTCCTACGACAACTCGATCACCTGCGTGAACGCCGACCAGCTGCAGACCGTCTGGCACCAGGTCGGCATCGAGCGACATGGGCGGCGCGGCGCCCGGGTCGGCTTGTGGTTCTGGGAGGTCGACCGGCTCCCCGAGCCCTGGTGGCCGGCGATGGCGCTGCTCGACCAGGTGTGGGTCACGAGCGCCCACACCAAGGCGGCGCTCGACCAGGTCGGGCCGTGCCCCGTCGAGCTCGTCCGGCTCCCCGTGCTGCAGCGCCCGCGACCGACGCCGCACACCCGCGCCGACCTGGGGCTTCCCGAGGACCGCTTCGTCTTCCTCTGCTCGTACGACTTCTTCTCCGTGCTGCGCCGCAAGAACCCGCTCGACGCGGTCGCGGCCTACACCGCGGCCTTCGGACCGGACGACGGCGCGGCGCTGGTGCTGAAGTCGATCAACGGCGTGCACAGCCCCCAGGACCTCGACCGGGTGCGCGGTGCGACGAAGGACCGCCCGGACATCGTGGTCCTCGACGGCTACGTCAGTGCCGGCGAGCAGGCCGGGCTCCTGGAGCTCAGCGACTGCCTGGTCTCGCTGCACCGGAGCGAGGGCTACGGCCTCAACCTGATCGACGCGATGGCCGCGGGTCGTCCGGTGGTGGCCACGGGCTACTCCGGCAACATGAGCTACATGGACGAGGCCAGCGCCTTCCTCGTCCCCTGGACCGAGGTCGAGGTCGGTCCCGGCGCACCGCCGTACCCGGCCGACGCGCGGTGGGCGCAGCCCGACCTGGCCGCTGCTGCTGGCATCCTGCGCACGGTCTTCGACGACCCCGCCGCCGCCGTGAGCCGCGGCCTGGCGGGGCAGCACAAGGTCCTCACCGAGAACAGCCTCGAGGTCGTGGGTTCCCAGCTCCGCGCCCTCACCGACGCCCTGCTGGGAGCGCACGCATGAACGTCCTCGTCCTGGGCGACGTCGGTGGTCCGTTCCACCTCGGCGACGACGCGATGCTCGAGGCCGCGATGGCCGCCCTCCCGCACCACCGGTGGACGGTGCTGTCGAACGACCCCGCGAGCACCCGGGCCCGCTACGGCGTGAAGGCCGTCAGGCAGCTGGGGCTGTCGACCGATGCTCGCCTCGAGGAGCTCGTCGCGGCCGCGCACGGCGAGAAGCCGCTGTCCCCCGACGACCCGGCCCTCGACGTCCTCGACGCCGTCGCCGCGGCGGACGCCGTGCTGATCGCGGGAGGCGGCAACCTCGCGTCCGGCTGGACGCAGCAGGTCTACGAGCGCGCCGCGCTCGCCGCCCTCGCACTGGCCCGGAGCAAGCCGCTCGTCGTCACCGGACAGGGCCTCGGCCCGCACCTGACCAAGCGCGACGGCGAGCTCGTCGCGTCGGTCCTGACCAGCGCGCAGCTCGTCGGTGTCCGCTCGCGCACGTCGGCCCAGCTGGCGAAGCAGCTCGGCGTCCCGGCTCAGCGGGTCTGGACCAACCACGACGACGCGATGTTCGTGCCGGCGGCCGAGCACGACAGCGGTCACGTCGCCGTGTCGCTCAGCCCGCACCACGGGCTCGTCAACGACCCAGCCGAGGCGTGGGCGGGCCTGCTCGACCACCTCGTCGAGCTGACCGGGCTCGACGTGCTGCTCGTCCCCAACGCGCCCGAGGACGTGGCCCACCACGAGGCGCTGCTGACGCACGTGAAGTCGAGACGGGTGCGCCAGGTCGAGGCCTCAGCCGCGCCGTTCCGCAGCGCCTCGCTCGTGCTGAGCAACCGGCACCACCCCGTGGTCTTCGCGCTCTCGGCGGCGGTGCCCTCGGTGGGCATCGCGACCGACGACTACACCGAGGCGAAGATCGCTGGATCCCTTGCCCTGCAGGGCCTCGAGGGCTGGTGCGCGTCGGTGCTCGGCCTGGAGAACGGTCTGCTCGCCGACGCGGTCGACGAGGCGTGGGCGCGGCGCACGGAGATCAGCGAGCACCTGCTCCCCCGCACCGCCCACGCCGAGGCCGCGGCCCAGCGCTGGTGGCGCGCCGTCGACGCCGCGCTGCACGGCAGGCCCGTCCCGGCGCAGCAGCCCGACGTCGACCTCACCGAGGTGCGTCCCGACGGCGCGTGGGCCGAGCGCAGCGCCGACGCACTCCGCTGGTCGCGGATGCTCGGCGCGCGCGACCTCGCCTGGCAGCAGGAGCGCGAGGACCTGGCACTCGCAGCGCGCCGGGCGACCGAGGAGCTGAGGGCGGAGCGGCAGGCTCGCCGCGCCGCCCACGACGAGACCACCGAGCTGCTCGAGACCCTGGCCGTCGAGCGCGCTGCCGGCGACGTGGCCCGCGCCAAGAACGCCGAGCTGCTCGACCGCGACCGGGCGCTGGTCAGCGAGCTGGAGGCGATGCGGGCGACGAAGGTGTGGCGGTGGACCCGAGGTCTGCGTCGCGCCTACGGAGCATCGCGTCGCACTGACGCCTGATGCCCTCCTCCGGCCCGACCTGCGGCACGTAGCCGAGGTCGTCGAAGGCGCGCTCGACCGACACCTGCACCTGATCGGCGTCGACCGGCAGCGGCGGCCGGTGCACGAGCACCGGGGCACGACCCGCCGAGGCCTCGACCAGGGCAGCCATCTCGAGCACCGAGACCGACCGGGAGCCCGCCACGTTGTAGGTGCCGTCGGCGTCCTCGCTCGTCAGGGCCGCGACCGTCGCTGCGACCGCGTCGGAGACGTAGGTGAACGGGCGGGTGGCGTGACCGGTCCCGAAGACCTCCACCTGCGACCCGGTGAGGGCCGACTGCAGGAGCCGGTGGCACAGCATGTCCGGCCGCTGCCGCGGGCCGAAGACGGTGAAGTAGCGGAGCACGACGAGCTCCGCCCGCAGCCGGCAGAGCAGCCGCGCGGACTCCTCGGCCGCAGCCTTCGAGCGCGCGTAGTCCGACCGCGGCGCCAGCGGCGACGACTCGGTCAACGGCACCGTCGAGGGCGCGTAGAGCGACGAGGACGACGCCAGCACGACCCGGTCGACGCCGGCGTCGAGCGCGGCCGACAGGGCGACCTCCGTGCCCCTCCGGTTGACCCGGTCGTACTGCGGCCCGGACCCGCGCACCCCGGGGATGCCCGCGAGGTGGACGAGGTAGCGCGCGCCCTCGAGAGCGGGCCGCATCGCGGAGCCGTCGCAGACGTCCGTACCGGTCACGACGTCGACCGGCACGACCTCGGCACCGCACGCCAGCAGCGCCGGGACGAGGTGCGACCCGATGAAGCCGGAGGCACCCGTGACGATCACCCGCTCACCCTCGAGCACCATCCCGGACACCTCCCCTCTCGTGCTGCACGGACTCCCCCAGGACGTCGAGGGCGGTGAAGCTCGGTTCCCAGCCGACCAGCGCCGCCGCGATCCCGATGACGCCGCCCTCTCCCGAGAAGAGCCCACGACCCTGCAGGTAGCCGGCTGCTGCGCCCCAGGCTGCCACGAAGTCCGCCGACCGGTCGTCGCGCCGCACCGCGAGGCACGACTCCTGGCACCACAGGCCGCGCGACAGCAGCGACTCGTCGCCGAGGTGCCGCGCCAGCCCGATGAAGGCGGGCAGCCGGCGCACGCCGGCCCAGAGCAGGTGGGAGAGCACCGACTCGGGTGTCCCGTGCGCGACGGCGAGACCAGGAGCGAGAGCGGGTACGACGACGGGACCGTGCAGCCGGGAGTCGGCGTCGACCAGCACGGCCGTCGGTGCGAGCTCGAGCGCGGCCTCCAGGGCGAACCGCTTGTCGTGGTAGGCGCCGGCCCCGCCGAGCCGCATGGCCGGCGTGTAGTCCGCGGCCACCGGTCCCGTCGGGGTGACAGCCACGGTCCGCACGTTCTCGAGGTGCGCGAAGTCGGCGACGTCGTCGGTGGCGACGACGAGGGTCGCTCCGGGCAGCGCCGTCGCGAGGTCAGCGGCGAGCAGCAGAGCGCGCGAGCGGTAGTCCGCGCTGACGGCGAGAGTGCCGAACGCGACCGGCTCGACCGTCCACGCCGTGCCGTCGACGAGCGGCACCCGCCCCGTCTCCGCGGCGAACCGCGACGCAGCCGCGCGGACGGTGTCCCACCTCCAGTCGTCGCCGACGATGACGGCGGTCGGCCAGGCGGCGTGGACGGCGCGCAGGTCGGCGAGCACCTCGTCGGTGTCGTGCCCTGCGTCGACGTAGACGAGGTCCGGCACGACCCCGGCCGCCGCGACGGCCGCGATCCCCTCCAGCGTCGACAGGCGCAACGGCACCAGCCGGTCGGACCAGGCAGCGCAGTTGACGAGGAACGTCTCGTAGAGCGTGGGCAGCACCGCCGCCCAGTCCTCCCGCTCGTGGTGCTCCGGCGATCCGCGCCAGTGGTCGATCGCGATGACCGTCGCGCTCGGCGCGGCCCGGAGCAGGAACTGCGTCGACATGCCGAGCCAGCTGCCGAGCTCGACGACGACCTGCGTCGAGGGCGACAGCCGCGGCCCCAGGACCCGCTCGTGCTCCTCGCGGAACCACCCCCACAGCCGCGGCTCGACCGGCGGCAGCGGGTCCGGCCAGGGGTGCTCGGCGCGCAGCGCGTCCACCCCGTCGGTCATCGTGGCCAAGGGTAGTGTCGCGCGGCATGGACACGGTGGAGGTCGCGCTCGTCGCCGAGGCCGGTCCCCTTGAGCAGCAGGCGATCCTGCTCGTCAAGAGCCTGCGCGACCTCGGCGGCCGGCTCAGCGACGCCACCGTGACCGTGGCGTCCCCGCGGCCCGCTCGGCGCCCGTCCGACGAGACGGTGCGGCGGCTGCACGACCTCGGTGCCGACTACGTCCCGCTCGACATCTCCAGCGGCTGCCCGCTCTACGGCACGTCGTGGCGGCTGCACTCGATGGCTGCCCTCGAGCAGCGGTCGAGCGCCGACGTCTTCGTGCAGCTCGACTCCGACACCCTCTTCGTCGACGAGGTCGACCTGCTCCCGGGCGGCGCGCAGGTGGCGGCCCGCGCCGTCGACGTGCAGGGGATGACCACGGCCGGGCCGGACGACGCCAACCACGCCTACTGGGCGGCGCTCTGCGCGCTCGCCGGCACCGACCTCGAGCGGCTGCCGTGGGTGACCACCTCCGTCGACCACGTCCGTGTGCGGGCCAGCCACAACGGCGGCTTCGTCGCCGCACGCCGCGAGCTCGGGCTCTTCACCCGCACCTCCGAGGTGTTCACCCGTTCCGTCGAGACGGACCTGCGCCCGAGGAAGGGCAGGGGCGAGGACATCCGCTCCGCCACCGGCCAGGTCGGCCTCGACGGCAGCGAGTGGTGGGGCTCGGCGCAGGCCGCGCTCTCGGTCGCGGCCGCGTCGCTCGACCTCGACGTGACCCTGCTCCCGGACAGCGTGAACGTGCCGCTGCACTCCTGGTACGACGGTCTGGTGCCGCCCTCGGAGCTGCGGCACGTCCACTACCACTGGCTGCTCGAGCCCGAGTTCCTCCACCGCAACCCGCTGCTGAACGGCGACCTCGAGCACCCGGTGACGGAGTGGCTCAGCGCCTCCGGAGCCGTCCCAGCGGCCTGACGACGGCCTGCCCGATCCGGAACGACTCGCTCTCCTTCACCGCGGCGAGCTCCGCAGCCGTCGCCCGGTGCTCCTCGAGCAGCGCGGCATGGCCGGCCTCCGCCCGGTCCTTCGCCTCGTGCACCAGCCGGTTCAGGTCCTCGACCTCACCGAGCCTCGCGCCGAGCTCGGTGATCTGAGCGTGCTGCTC
>CBIHPE010000053.1:0-19969 GCA_966212015.1 uncultured Frankiales bacterium
CGACCAGCGGGTCGCCGATGCCGGTGAGGAGCTTGATCGCCTCGGTGACCTGGATGGCGCCGATCGACGCGCACAGCACGCCCAGCACGCCGCCCTCGGCGCAGCTCGGGACCATGCCGGGGGGCGGCGGCTCGGGGTAGAGGCAGCGGTAGCAGGGGGCTTCGGCACCCTCGGCCGTCGGCCAGAAGACCGACGCCTGCCCGTCGAAGCGGTAGATCGAGCCCCACACGTACGGCTTCTTCAGGAAGAAGGCGGCGTCGTTGACCATGTAGCGGGTCGCGAAGTTGTCGGTGCCGTCGACGATGAGGTCGTACTGGCTGAAGATCTCGAGGACGTTGTCGTTGTCGAGGCGGGTCTCGTGGATGACGACGTCGATGAGCGGGTTGATCTCCTTGACGGAGTCGCGTGCGCTCTCGGCCTTGCTGCGACCGACGTCGCTCTGCCCGTGGATGATCTGGCGCTGCAGGTTGCTCTCGTCGACCGTGTCGAACTCGACGATGCCGAGGGTGCCGACGCCAGCGGCCGCGAGGTACATGAGGGTCGGGCTGCCGAGACCACCGGCGCCGACGGCGAGCACCTTGGCGTTCTTGAGGCGCTTCTGCCCTGCGGTCGCGACGTCCGGGATGATCAGGTGGCGGCTGTAGCGCATGACCTCGTCGCGGGTCAGGCTCTCAGCGGGCTCCACCAAGGGGGGCAGGGACGGCACGACGTGCTCCTTCGTACGGGCTTGTTCCACCCATAAGCCTCGCAGAGCGCTGGGGATTCCCTTTCGTGACGTCCACCACGTTCGTCGGGCGCCCTGCCTGGGCAGGTCCTCCTGTGCAACCGAGCAGGACCTACCAGGAGGAACCATGAGCAACCTGACCGACAAGCTCAAGCACTCTGCCGAGGAGCTCGAGGGCAAGGCCAAGCAGGCCGTCGGCGGCGCCACGGGTGACCGCGAGAAGCAGGCCGAGGGCCTCAAGGACGAGAAGGCCGGCCAGCTCAAGGGCGTCGGCGACAAGCTCAAGGACGTCGTCGACAAGTAGGTCGGCACAAGTAGGTCGGCACGTAGCACGTCTCGAGAGCCCCGCACCCGATCAGGGTGTGGGGCTCTCGTCGTCTCCGTACGGGCCCTCCCATGACCCGCTGTCTCTGGGGGCCACGTCGTCGCCAGTGCGCGACCCCCGCCCGGGGGCACCCACCGGACACGCCGCCGATCTACGTCAGAGTGCCGCCGGCCCCGCGGGCGCGATCGCAACCTGACGAAGATCGTCCGGGAGTCGGAGGGTCAAGAGCGCTGGTACGGGTCGAGGCTCGAGCCGGCGGATCAGCCGCCGGGTCGCCACCAGGGCTTGCGCTTCCCAGGCGCCGCGGGGGCGACCGGGAACGGGCTCGGCGCCACGGGGGGCGGGGGCGGCGCCGCCGGCGGCGTCAGCGGCGGCGGCGTCTGCGGCCGCGTGGCCGGGGGGGCCGGTCGGCTCACCGGACGGGGGCGCGGTGTCGTGCGCACTGGCTCGACCTCGTCGTCCGGCAGGTCGGGCGTCCGCTCGAGGATCGGCTTGACCGGCGGCCTCGTGACGGGGCGCGGAGCCTTCTTGACGGGGCCCGCCAGCTTCTTGATCGGGGCCTTCGCAGGCGCCTTGGCCACGGCCTTCTTCGGCGCTGGCTCCTTGGCCGGTGCCTTGGCCGGCTCCTTCACCAACGACCGCTTCGGAGCCGGCTCCTCCTCGACGACGTCCTGCGGCTCGTCGTCCTCCTCGCCCTCCGGCTCCTCCTCCGGCTCCTCCACCGGCTCGGTCTCGTCGGCGGGAGCGGCGAGGGGAGCTGCGACAGGAGCAGCGACGGGCGCGGCGGCGGGGGCCGGTGGGGCCAGGCTCGAGGTGACGGCCGGTCGGGGCTGCTCGACGTAGGGCTCGGCCTCCTCGTCGGCGTTGGTGCCGTTGATGCGGTCCAGCACCTCCTCGACGGGCTCCTGTGCGGGCGGCTCGGACGGGGCGTCCGTGCGCTCGGCGGCGTCGGTGGGCTCAGGGTCGTCCCCGGCGAGCGGCTCGGCCGGCGCCTCCTCCGGCTCGGCTGCCTCGGGCTGTGCCGGCTCGGTCTCCGGCTCGGGCGCGGTGGGCGCGGAGGGCAGCTTGACGACCGCCTCGTCCGACGACGGGCGCCCGCCGCGCTTGCGGCGCAGGAGCGCCTCGGCGAGGGCCAGCACAGCCTCGTCGACGTGAGCCAGGACCCGGCGCTCGCTGTCGGCCGTGGCGGTGCGGACGATGTCCTCGGTGTCCGCCTTGACCCGCGGGGACAGCGCCTCGCCGAGCTGCGTGACGAGCGCTGCCGACACCCGGGTCAGCACGACGTCGGCGATCCTCGGTGCGAGGGTCTCCACCAGGCGGTCCGCCACCCGCTGGCTGACGATGCCGCCGAGCTCGTCGGCACCCGGCGGCGTCAGCTCGACGAACCGCGAGCTCAGGTGCTCGATGTCGTCGCGCAGCGACGCCAGCCCGAGCGTGAGCGCCGTGCCGGTGCTGTCGTCCTGCAGGGCCGACACGCCGGTCTGCAGGCGGTCGACCTTGTCCGCCACCGCCTGCAGCGCGTCGAGCCGGGTGTGCAGCCGGGCGACCTCCGAGGCGAGCGTCGGGATGCCGCCCACCGCGTCCCCGACGTCGGAGAGGCGCTCGCCGACCTGGCCGAGGCGGTTCTCGATGGCACCGAGAGCGGCGGCGACCTCGTCGAAGCGGTCACCGGTCTGGCTGTCGATGGCGGCCCGCAGGTCGCCGAAGTGCGCCTTGATGGCGTCCGGTCCGACGACCGGGCGTGCGGCCGCCTCCTCGAGCTTGTCGAGGCGCGAGCCGAGGGCGTCCACCACGGCGTCGCGCAGGCGCTCGGTGTCGGGGACGGTGCCGATCGCGTCGAGCTTGGCCTGGAGCGCCTCGAGCTGGGGCTTCAGGGCCTCCAGGGAGTGCGAGGTGCGGGCACCGAGATCGCTCAGGCCGGACCGCACCTCCGCCAGCGGCTGGAGCCGGTCGTGCAGACCTGCGACGTCGGTCTGCAGAGCGGCCAGTGCTCCGGGGAAGCCGGCGAGCTGGTCCAGGGACGAGCTCATCCGGTCGACGATCTCGCCCTGGGCGGCGACGTCCGCGGACAGCGCTGCGAGCCGGACGGCCGCCTGCTCGGTCGGCGCGGCCGTGTCGGCGGCGACGGCGTCGACGCGCTTGGACAGCGCCTCGATGCGCTGGCCCAGCAGCGACGTCGCGGTGCGCAGGTCGGCGACGACGGTGCTGACGACGCCGCCGAGGCGCTCGACGCTCGCGTCCGAGGCGGCGGCGCGCACGCCCTCGGTCAGAGCCGCGACCTGGGCGCGCAGCTCCCCGAGGACGGTCGACACGGCGCGCTGCTCGCGGACCTGCTCCTCGGCGGCCGCGGAGAGGAGGGCCTGCATCCGGTCGGACATCTGCCCGCCGGCCGCCCCCGCTGGGGTCTCGGTCACCCTGCTCGTTCCTCCCTGCCGACACGCACAGCCGTGCGGCTGTCGCCGCGAGTTTCGCACCGAACGGCCGCCAGCGCGCTCACCGCACGCGTGAGCGTGGCAGCGCGTCGAGGCACCCGGTGACGGGGTTCTTCGGCACGTACCAGACGGTCCTGATGCCCCGATTGCCGCAATGGTCTGGATCCTCGCCGCCTCACTCGAGCGCGGAACCGACCGGCACGTCCCGGTCCTCGCCGACGAGACGGGTCGCGGACCGGCCGACCGCTGTGGCCGTGCCCCCTGCGAAGAGCACACCGGACTCCTCCGGCAGCCCGAGCACCTGGATCGGCTCGGGCGCCGCGGCGAGAGCGCGCAGCCAGTCGCCGCGGCTGGAGCCACCGCTCCAGTGCGGGACGACCGCGACGCCGGCGACGACGCCCAGCCCCTGGTCCAGGCCCGGCGCGCCCTCCGGTCCGCGCCGGTCGGGCAGCACCGTCCAGGCGCCCAGGACCATGGCTCCCGCGCTCGCGCCCAGGACCGCTCCCCCGTCCGCGACCAGGTCGGTGATCAGGGCCCCGACCGGAGAGGTGCGCAGGGCGGTGAGCAGCCGTGACGGCGAGCCGCCGGGCAGCACGACCAGCCGGGCTGTCCTCAGCACCCGCAGGGCACCGGCGCTGTCCTCGCGGACGTCGGGGGCTGCGACCACGTCGGGCGCCCCGCACGCTCGCAGGTGCGAGACCCCGTGCTGGCTCGACGCGGCGTACTGCCGGCCGGGCTCGGAGGCGAGCGACGTCACCACGACCGGGCCGTCCACGAGCCGGAGCAGCTGCTGGTCCATGGCACGGCAGCCGGGTGAGAACTCACCACCGCCCTGCAGGAGCACCGTCACGAGGACGGACGCTCTCACACCTCCGGGCTCAGACCTCGGTGAGCAGGATCTCCAGGCGACGGTTCAGGGCGTCCAGGGTGGCGCGGATGACGGCCTGGCGGACGTCCTCGCGGACCCCCGCGGCGCCGGTCAGGCGCTCGGCCCCACGGCCGGTCAGCAGGGTGAGCGCGACGACGACGGTGCGCTCCGTACCCATCGGGGTGACCTCGAGGTGGTCGAGCTCGAAGCGGACCTGGCCCTCGACGAGCTGCTCGACCGCCCGCAGGGTGGCTGTCGCGACGGCGCGGTGGACGCCGGTCTGCGAGGCGGCACCCCGGGCCTCGCCGGTGGCCTGGGCCGCGCCCGACGACAGGGTGACGCTGGCCGTCACGTCGAGGCCGGAGCTGACGAGGTGCATGCGGGCGATCGACGGCCGGGCACCGGAGCGCTGCTCGGGCACCGTGGGCAGCGGGTCGTGGTCGACGACCGCGTCCTCGACGACCTGGACCCGGTCGGCGTCGACGCCCAGGCCGAACTTCTCCCGCAGCAGCCGGCCGACCGAGCTCGCGACGGCAGCCTCGTCGACGCCCTCCTCGAGGTCGAGGCGGAGCGTGCCCAGCCCGCCGTCCGCGTCGGGCGTGACGTCGGCGTCACTGACGCCCGGGACGGCGCGCAGAGCGGCGATGAGCTCGCCGTTGTCCATCACGCTCACGAGGTCGTCTCCAGGTCAGGGTCGATCGACGCATTCTGCGTCCCTGACTCCATCGGCTGCCCCGCTTCGTCCCCAAGAGAGCCGAACGCTAGGCGAGGAGGGTCGATCCGTGCATCCGTTCGGCCTAGCCCGGGGGACAGAGCGGCCTGTCTCGTCCCGGTTCAGGCGGACTTGCGCGCCGGCGCCTTCTTGGCGGCGGCCTTCTTCGCGGGGGCCTTCTTGGCGGCCGCCTTCTTGGCCGGGGCCTTCTTGGCCTTCGGCTCCTCGGCGACTGAGCCCTTCTTGGCCGCCTCGACGCTGGCGCGCAGGGCAGCCATCAGGTCGACCACGGTGCCAGTGCTCGGCTGCGCCTCCTCCGGCTGCACGACCTCCCGGCCCTCGACCTTGGCGTCGATGACCGCTTGCAGCGCGTCCCGGTAGGAGTCGGAGTACTGGGACGGGTCGAAGTCACCCGCGAGCGTCTCGATCAGCGAGCCGGCCATGGCCAGCTCCTGCGGACGCACCTCGATGTCCTCGTCGAGGAACCCGAAGTCGGGGGTGCGGACCTCGTCGGGCCAGAGCATGGTCTCGAGGACGAACACCCCGTCGCGCACGCGCAGGGTCGCGAGCGACTCGCGGCTGCGCAGGGCCACCTTGACGATGGCGACCTTGCCGGACTCCTCGAGCGCCTGGCGCAGCAGCACGTAGGGCTTCGCGCCGGTCTTCTCCGGCTCGAGGTAGTAGCTCTTCTCGAAGTAGATCGGGTCGACCTCCTCGAGCGGCACGAAGGTGAGCACGTCGATCGCCTTGCTCGTGGTGAGCGGCAGGTCCTTGAAGTCGTCATCGGTGAGCACGACGGTCTCGCCGCTGGGCAGCTCGTAGCCCTTGGCGATGTCGCCGTAGGCCACCTCTTCGCCGTCGGCGGCGGCCACCCGCTTGTACTTGATGCGACTGCCGTCGGAGCGCCGGACCTGGTGGAAGGTCACGTCCTTCTGCTCGGTCGCGCTGTAGAGCTTCACGGGGATCGTCACGAGCCCGAAGCTGATGGCGCCCTTCCAGATGGACCTCATGCGCACACCGTACGAAGAGCGGCCG
The DNA here is from genome assembly GCA_966212015.1 of uncultured Frankiales bacterium. Classification (GTDB taxonomy): domain Bacteria; phylum Actinomycetota; class Actinomycetes; order Mycobacteriales; family SCTD01; genus RYN-111. Next base: position 6,097 of record CBIHPE010000053.1, read on the forward strand.
GGACGGGTCCACACACCCGCCCCGGCCGATGTCCCTCAAGGTAGGCCAGAACCGGGGTCCACCGCGCCTGTCCATCGACTGCCAGGATGGGCCTGTGCTTCCCCGGGGCCTGTCGCCGATGCTCGCCTCCACGGCACCGTTGCCGGGGGGCAAGGACTGGGCGTACGAGGTGAAGTGGGACGGGGTCCGGGCCCTGGTCGCCGTCGAGGGCGGGGCGGTGCGGGCCACCAGCCGGAACGGCAACGACATCACCGGCGGCTACCCGGAGCTGCGCTCGCTGCTGGACCTGCCGGACGTCCTCCTCGACGGGGAGATCGTGGCCTTCCGCGACGGGATCCCCGACTTCGGCCTGCTCCAGAACCGGATGCACGTCCGCTCCCCTTCCCCTGCGCTGGTGGCTCAGACGCCCGTCGCCTTCATCCCGTTCGACGTCCTGCACGTCGGAGACTCATCGCAGCTGACCTCCTCGTACGACGAGCGGCGGGCGGTCCTGGCCTCGCTGCTGCCGGACGCACCCGAGCCCTTCCACGGCGACGGCTCGCTGCTGCTCGAGATGACCCGGGCCCAGGGACTGGAGGGCCTGGTCGCGAAGCGGCGCGACTCGACGTACTCCCCTGGTCGTCGCACCGACGCGTGGATCAAGGTCAAGCACGTGCAGCGGCAGTCCGCCGTCGTCTGCGGCTGGAAGGAGGGCGACGGCGGCCGGTCGGGGCAGCTCGGGTCGCTCCTGCTCGGGGTGCACGGTCCCGACGGCCTCGTGTTCTGCGGCCGGGTCGGGACCGGCTTCACGGCGGCGCTGCTCCGCTCGACCGCTGCCCGGCTCGCACCCCTGGCCGTCGAGGTGTCGCCGTTCGACGTGGAGGTGCCCGCCGAGGATGCTCGCACCGCGCACTGGGTATCGCCCTCCTTGGTCGTGGACGTCGAGTTCACGGCCTGGACGCACGACGGCAAGCTGAGACACCCGTCCTTCAAGGGATTCAGGGACGACCTCGACCCCTCGGAGGTGACCCGTGAGTGAGGTGCTCGTCGATGTCGAGGGCCGGACGCTCAAGCTGACCAACCTGGAGAAGGTGCTCTACCCGAGCGGCTTCACGAAGGGCCAGGTCATCGACTACTACTCGCGGATCGCGCCGGTGCTCCTCCCGCACCTCGCGAACCGCGCGCTGACCCGCAAGCGCTACCCCAACGGGACGCAGGGCCCGATGTTCTTCGAGAAGAACCGACCGCAGGGCACGCCGCCCTGGGTCCGGACGGTGACGCTGCCCTCGCCCGGGTCGTCGAAGAACCGCGACACCATCGACTACGTCGTCTGCGACGACCTGCCCACCCTCGTCTGGACGGCGAACCTGGCCGCCCTCGAGCTCCACACCCACCAGTGGAAGGTCGGCCGGAAGACCCCCGACCTGCTCGTGTTCGACCTCGACCCCGGCCCGCCGGCGTCGATCGTCGAGTGCTGCCAGGTGGCCCTGCTGCTGCGGGACAATCTCGACCTCGAGCTGTTCCCCAAGACGTCGGGCAACAAGGGCATGCAGCTGGTCGCGAAGGCGCCCCGGCGGGACACCTCCGAGTTCGCCCGCGAGGTCGCGGAGAGGCTCGAGAAGGCGCATCCCGACCTGGTCGTCAGCCGCATGACGAAGGCGGTCCGCCCCGGCAAGGTCTTCGTCGACTGGTCGCAGAACAACGGCGCCAAGACGACGGTGTCGGTCTACTCGCTGCGGGCCCGCGACGAGCCGACCGTGTCGACGCCGCTGACCTGGGAGGAGGTCGAGTCGTGCACCTCGGCGTCCGACCTGGTCTTCCAGTCGGAGGACGTGCTGTTCCGGGTCGAGGAGCTGGGTGACCTCTTCCTGCCCTTGCTCTGACGCGCCCGCGGGTGTTCCCTCGAGACCATGACTGGTGTGCCGCCGCCCGCACTGACGGATGAGGCCCTCGACCGCGAGCTCGAGCACCTCCACGAGACGCGCCACGACACGTTCCTGCACGGCAGTGAGGACGCGCTCGCGTTCCACACGGCCCGCACGGCGGAGCTCGAGGGCGAGTACCTCCGCCGCAACCCCGACCGCGTCATCGACGCTCGGCGGACCCGCCCCGGTTCGCGAGAGTTCGCAGGTCAGGACGCCTGACGCCGCTAGGCTCCTCGCGTGACCGCCAGCGAGGTGCCCGCCCGGGGACAGCGGCTGCCCCGTCAGGCGCGCCGCAAGCAGCTGCTGGGCGCCGCGCAGGAGATCTTCGTCGCGCAGGGCTACCACGCCGCGGCGATGGACGACATCGCTGAGCGCGCCGGCGTCTCCAAGCCGGTGCTCTACCAGCACTTCCCGGGCAAGCTCGAGCTCTACCTGGCGCTGCTCGAGGAGCACGCCGCAGCTCTCACGCAGCGCGTCGTGGAGGCGCTGGCCTCGACGACGGACAACCAGAAGCGCGTCGCCGCCTCGATCGAGGCCTACTTCGACTTCGTCGACAAGGACGGGGAGGGCTTCCGGCTCGTCTTCGAGAGCGACCTGCGCAACGACCCTGTCGTCCGCGAGCGGGTCGAGCGGATGACCGCGGACTGCGTCGCCGCGATCACCGAGGTGATCGCCCACGACACCGGCTTCCCGGCGGAGGAGGCGCGGCTGCTGTCGGTCGGCCTCACCGGCCTCGCCGAGGTCGGCGCCCGCTGGTGGCTCTCGTCCGAGGACCGTCTCGACAAGCAGCGCGCGGTGGAGCTGATGGTGACCCTCGCCTGGCGCGGCATCTCAGGAGCCCCGCTCCACCCCTAGCCGCGGCGACGCTGCGGGTTCGTAGGCGTTCAAGCACCCCTCCTCGCACATCGTCGTTCTGCTGTCGGCTGACAGACGGGTGCGCTGCTCGCCCCGTCGGTTAGCGTCATCACCAACGACTACGAGGAGGCTCTCCGGTGGAGGTCAAGATCGGCGTGCAGTTCGCGCCCCGCGAGCTGGTGCTCGAGAGCAGCCAGTCCCCGGCCGACATCGAGAAGGCCGTCGCCGAGGCGCTCAAGGCCGACCTCGGCGTGCTCACGCTGGAGGACGAGAAGGGCCGCCGCGTGCTGGTGCCCGCCGACAAGCTCGCCTACGTCGAGATCGCCGAGGCGGAGGCCCGCCGCGTCGGCTTCGGCGCCATCTAGCGCCCCCGTCAGGCCTCGAGGCCGAGGCGGGCCATCCGCTCGGTGTGCTGGTCGGTGATCGACTTGAGCAGGCCGGTGATGCCGGCCAGGTTGTTGGAGCCGACGAGCAGCTCCAGGAGCGCGTCCCGCTCGACGGCGACGTACTGGGCCTGGATGAGGGCCTCGCCGACCAGCCGCCGGGCCCACAGGGCGAGCCGCCCGGCGACCGAGGGCTCCTCGGCGATGATCTCCTTGACCTTGGCGACGGCGAACGACGCCTGGCCGGTGTCGGCGAGAACGCTCTCGATGAGCGACCGGGTCTCCGTGTCCTGCACGTAGGTCGCGACCTCGCGGTAGAAGTCGGTCGCCATGCCGTCGCCGACGTAGGCCTTGATGAGCCCCTCGTACCAGTCCGACGGCTGGGTCGAGTCGTGGAACGCGTCGAGCGGGTCGACGAACGGCGCCATCGCCTCGAGCGGGTCGACGCCCCGGTCGGACAGGTGCTTGCTGAGCTGCTGGAAGTGGTGGAACTCGGCGTTGGCCATGGTGCCGAGGGCGACCTTGTCGGCGAGCGACGGCGCGAGCTGCGCGTCCGTGGTCAGTCGCTCGTAGGCGATCAGCTCGCCGTACGCCAGCACGCCGAGCAGGTCGATGACAGCGGCTTCCATGCCCCAAAAGGTAGGCTGACCTGCGAAGACACCGAGTGTTGACCCTCACTGAGACGCGCGCCCTGCTGGTGCAGCGCTTCCGACCGGCGGTCGGCACACCTCAGAGAAGGCATCACCCATGACTGAAGAGAACGGCTTTGCCGCGCTCGGCGTCCGTGCCGAGACCGTCGAGGCGCTCGCCGCCGTCGGCATCACCTCCCCCTTCCCGATCCAGCGGATGACGCTGCAGGTCGCGATGGGCAAGCACGACCTCATCGGCCAGGCCCGCACCGGCACCGGCAAGACGCTGGGCTTCGGCGTGCCGATGCTGCAGAACACCAAGAACGTCGCCGAGGGCAGCAACGGCATCCCGCAGGGCCTCGTCGTCGTCCCGACCCGCGAGCTGTGCGTGCAGGTCGCGAGCGACCTCGAGATCGCCGGCAAGACCCGCGGCATCCGGGTGCAGAGCATCTACGGCGGCCGCGCGTTCGAGCCGCAGGTCGAGGCCCTGAAGCGCGGCGTCGAGATCGTCGTCGGCACCCCGGGCCGCCTGCTCGACCTCGCCCGGCAGGGCCACCTCAACCTCGGCCAGGTCGAGATGCTCGTCCTCGACGAGGCCGACGAGATGCTCGACCTCGGCTTCCTGCCCGATGTCGAGCGGATCCTCGACCTCACGCCGGACGAGCGGCAGACCATGCTCTTCTCCGCCACGATGCCGTCGCCGGTCGTCGCCCTGGCGCGCCGCTTCATGCGCCAGCCGACGCACATCCGCGCCGAGGAGCCGGACGAGGGCCGCACGGTCCCCAACACCGAGATCTTCGTCTACCGCGCCCACGCCATGGACAAGGTCGAGGTGCTCGCCCGGATCCTGCAGGCCGAGGGCCGCGGCCTGACCATGGTCTTCTGCCGCACCAAGCGCACGTGCGACAAGGTCGCCGAGGAGCTCGTGGAGCGCGGCTTCGCGGCTGCGGCCGTGCACGGCGACCTGGGCCAGGGGGCTCGCGAGCAGGCGCTCCGCGCCTTCCGCTCGGGCAAGATCGACGTGCTGATCGCCACCGACGTCGCGGCCCGTGGCATCGACGTCCAGGACGTCACCCACGTCATCAACTACCAGTGCCCCGACGAGGAGCGCACCTTCCTGCACCGCATCGGGCGCACCGGCCGGGCTGGCGCCAAGGGCGTCGCGGTCACGTTCGTCGACTGGGACGACATGCCCAAGTGGGGCCTGATCAACAAGGACCTCGACCTGCCGTTCCCCGTGCCCGTCGAGACCTACTCCTCCTCCCCGCACCTGTACGAGGAGCTCCACATCCCCGTCGGCACCACCGGCCGGCTGCCCCGCGCCGCCCGCACCCGCGAGGGCCTCGACGCCGAGGTGCTCGAGGACGTCGGCGAGACCGGCCGCAAGCCCCGCAAGGCGCAGCCGTCCCGCTCCGGCGGTCGTGACAGCGGCCGCGACGGCGGTCGAGACGGTGGCCGCGACAGCGGTCCGGCCGAGGGCCACGACGCCCCGGCCCTGCCCAAGCGCTCGGGCGCCCCGCGCCAGCGCACCCGCGGCAGCGGTGCGGCCGTCGGTGCCGTACCCGCGTTCTCCGACGGCGAGGCTCCCGCAGCCGAGGGCGACGACGCCCCGCGGCGCCGCCGGCGCCGCGGTGGCCGCGGTCGTGGTGGCGCGGGCTCCTCCGCGGAGTCCTAAAGCCGGGCGGTGCTCCGCGCCGAAGCACTGATCATGGTGCTGCGCGTCGTGTCCGGGATCCGAACGGGTGAGAACACCGAGGACCTCCGCTCTTTCCTCGCGCACCTCGACGGTGGCCCACAGGTCCACGAGACCGCGCTGCTCGCCTGCGGCAACCACGGCGACGAGCGGCCGACCTGGACCTACGTCGAGGCGGACGCCACCACGGGCGTGGCCCGGCGCCGGTGCCTGCAGTGCGCGACCAACGTCTGGGCGCTCGACTCCGAGCAGCGCTGGACGTTCCCGCACATGTGGTCCTGCAGGAGCTGCGGCCAGTCCATCGCCGAGGTCGCGGCCGGGCTGTCGATGCCCGACGGCGAGAACGTCTCCTGGCTGGTGCTCGGCGCGCGCTGCGTCGACTGCGGCCGGATCGACGGCCTCACCGACATGGTCCTGCCCGGCACCCCGCTGACCGAGGTCATGGGCCGGCTGTAACGCTGGCGGGGTGCGCCTGCTGCTCCTCGCCGACACCCACGCACGTCCGCTGCCGGACGAGGTGTGGCGCGCCGTCGACGCCGCCGACCTGGTCGTGCACGCCGGAGACTTCGTCACGGCCGACCTGCTCGACCAGCTCACGGAGCGGGCGGACGTCCTCGCCTGCTGGGGCAACAACGACGGCCCGGACCTGCGCTCCCGCTTGCCCGAGGTCGCCCACCGGACCGTCGAGGGCATCCGGCTCGCCGTCGTGCACGAGACCGGCGCCGCCGCCGGCAGAGAAGCGCGGATGGACAAGCGGTACGACGTCGACGTGCTCGTCTTCGGGCACAGCCACCTCCCGTGGGACACCGTCACGCCCCGGGGGATGCGGTTGCTGAACCCCGGGTCGGCGACCACCCGGCGGAGGCAGCCGCACTGCACGTACATGACCCTGGAGCTGCCCGCCGGCGACGTCGTCCTGCATAGGCTTGGGACATGAGCGCCGTCGACAACAGCCCCCTGCCCGAGGGCGTCGTCCGCACCACGGTCGACATCCCCGGCGGCCCGCTGGCCGTCCTCGACGCCGGCACCTCCGACCGCGGCACCGTCGTCATGGTCCCCGGCTTCACCGGGTCCAAGGAGGACTTCCGGCTGGTCGTGAAGCCGGTCGCCGACGCGGGCTTCCGGGTCGTCGCGATCGACCAGCGCGGGCAGCACGAGTCGGACGGCCCGGATGACGAGGCTGCCTACGCCGTCGAGGTCCTCGGCACCGACCTGGTCAACGTCGTGAAGGCGCTGGACGAGGGGCCCGTACACCTGGTGGGTCACAGCTTCGGCGGCCTCGTCGGGCGCGCCGCGGTGCTGCAGGACACCTCAGCCTTCCGCTCCTTCGTGCTGATGGGCTCCGGCCCTGCCGCCCTGACCGGCGGTCGTGCCGACGTCATGCCGTTCATGCGGGCGATCCTGCTCGAGGGCGGCGTGCACGCCGTCTGGGAGGCGTCCCTCCAGCTCCCGCCCCGCTCCGACAAGCCGCCCGTGTCCGACGACGTGCTGGCGTTCCTGAAGAACCGGATGCTCGGCAACACGCCCGCCAGCCTGCTCGGCACCGGTCAGGCCCTCATCACGGAGCCCGACCGGGTCGCGGAGCTGAAGGCGACCGGCGTGCCGTGCCACGTGATGTTCGGCGAGCGGGACGACGCCTGGTCACCCGAGATCCAGACCGAGATGGCCGAACGGCTCGGGTGCGGCGTGACCGTCATCCCGGATGCCTGGCACTCCCCCGCGGCCGAGAACCCCGAAGCGACGACTGCCGCGTTGCTGGAGTTCCTCAGTAGGTGACGGTCACGGTGCCGGCCTCGGGGTCGAGCGCAGCCTCCTGGCCCATGGGCAGGACCACCATCGGATCGGCGTGCCCGGCGTCGAGGCCGTACACCCAGGGCGTGTCCGGGGCGTACTCCTCCATCGCTCGGAGCACCGCCTCGCGCTGAGCCGACGTGTAGGCCTCCCGGACATCGGCCCGGTCCGGCATCCAGGCCTTCGGGCGGGCGAACGCGAGGCCGGTGAACTGCTCGAGCAGGCCGCGCTCCCCCATGACCATGAGCATGCGGTAGACCGCGTCGGCGTCCGGCATCTCCTCGGAGGTCTCGAGGAACAGCAGCCGTCCGGCGTACTCCTCCACCGGCCGCACGTACCTGTCGGCGCCGAGCGTCCAGTCGAGGATCTCGAGGTTCCCGCCCCAGAGCCGCCCGCGCACGGCCCGCTCCGGGCCGTGCCAGGTCCACGGCTCGAGGTCGCGCAGGAGCGGCTCCGCCTGGAGGTCGACCGTGGCCCAGTCCTCGTGCACGTCCGTGCCACGACCGGGTGCCGGCACGGACCACGGCCCCGGCTCGAAGAGCGCCCGCCGCATCGACTCGGCGGTGTCGCGGTGCATGCTCCCCGGCCGCGCCCACTGGACCATGACGGCGCCGCCGTGCCGGGCGGGCACGTCGAGCCCGTCGAGCCAGTTGATGAGGTTGGTGCAGTCGCTGTAGCCCCAGAACGGCTTGGGGTTGCGCCGGAACACCTCGGGGTCGAGGTGCCGGAGCACCTTGATCTGGTCGTCCCCGCCGATGCTGGCGAACACCTGCTCCGTCGTGGGATCGGCGAACGCCGCCATCAGGTCGTGGGCGCGCTCCTGCGGCGTGCCCTGCACGCGGGTGAACGCGTGCTCGACGGGCTCCAGGCCCCATTCCCTCATCCGCGCGAGCCCGTGGTCGAAGACCCGCGGGAAGTGCTGCGGCCCGCACCAGGAGGGAGAGACCACCGAGACCCTCACGCCGAGGTCACCACCTCGAAGGTCCAGAGGTTCGCCTGCCTCGAGACCGGCGGCCCCGACGGCGCGCCGTGCCCCGCCGCCATCCGGCCGCCGTCGCGCCACGCCACGAAGTCGGCCTCGCTCGCCCAGCGCGTGTAGACGAGGTAGTCGCTCGTGCCCTCGAGGGGGCGCAGCAGCTCGAACCGCTCGAACCCGGGGCTCCCCTCGACGGCTCCCTTGCGCGCAGCGAAGCGCTCCTCGAGCGTGGCGCCGGAGCCCTCGGGGACCGACAGGACGTTGATGGCGACGAATGACATGCTCAACAGCATGGTCGACGTCGGTCTCTACGGTCCCGACTCGATCACCTGGCGCGTCCACGGCGACCCCGTCATGCCGCTCGCCGGGCCGCGCACGCTGCTGCTGCAGGCACTGCAGCCCGAGGCGATGGACGGCGTCGCCGGCAACAGCGGCTTCCGCGACGACCCGTGGGGCCGCCTGCACCGCACGGCCGAGTACGTCGGCACCACCACCTTCGGCACGACCGCGGAGGCCGAGCGCGCAGGGGCCCGGGTCCGCGGCATCCACCGCAAGCTCGGGCTCGACGACCCGCACCTGCTGCTGTGGGTGCACTGCACGGAGGTCGAGTCCTTCCTGACGGTCGTGACCCGCTGCGGCCTGCGCCTCACCGACGAGGAGAAGGACCGCTACTACCTCGAGCAGGTCGCGAACGCCCGGCTGGTCGGCCTCGAGACCGCCCCCTCCAGCCGCCAGGCGATGGCGGAGTACTTCCGCGCGATGCGTCCGGAGCTGCGGGTGACGCCCGCAGCTCGCGACGCCGCGCGCTTCGTGCTGTCCCCGCCGCTCACCGGGCGGCTGAGCGCCCTGAAGCCGGCCTGGTTCGGGATCGCCGGGGTGAGCGTCGCGATGCTGCCGCGCTGGGCCCGCCGGCTCTACCGGCTGCCCGGCCTCCCGACCACCGACCTCGGGGCGACGGCGGCCGGGATCGCCTTGCGCACCAGCCTGTTCGCCCTGCCCGAGCACGTCCGGCACGGTCCGCACTGGAAGGCCGCGCAGGACCGCCTTTCGGCATGAAGCCTCGTGGATCCCGGCCGGTCCGCGGGAAACAACGTGCACCCTGAGCGCGCTGGAACCTCATCTGTGAGGTTTCGACAGGGGCGGGGCTGGGGCTACTTGACCTCGAAGGTCTGCTTGGTCTCGTAGGAGTTCAGGTCGTCGACCCGGATCTGGAGGTCGATGACGTAGGTCCCCTTGCCGGGGAGGACGACGTCGAGGTCCTCGTAGTGGCCCTGCGACTTGCGCGGCGGGGCGACCGTGATCTTGTCCGAGCTGCCCTTCTTGGTGATGAAGCCGCTGACCTCGGCGACGTCCCTCGTGAGACCCGAGCTGCTCAGCACCGTGTAGACGTGCAGCCCGTTGACGCCCTTGCGCGCCGGGTAGATGTCGACGGCGACCTTGTAGGGACCGGCGAGCGACGTGCCCGTGTAGGGCGGGGCGAACGCGTCCTTGGCGGGGACGGTGTTCACGAGCAGCGCGGTCACGACCACGACGACCACGGCGAGGGCTGACTCGATGCCGACCGACCGGCGCAGCGTCGCGACCGTCGAGGGCTCCTCGTCGTCCTCGTCGTCGGGCCGGACGTGCGTGTGGTGCGACCGGACGTACGACCGGCCGACGAGGGCGAACAGCAGCATCAGCCCGACGAGGGCGTACTTGACGACCAGGTAGATGCCGTACCGGGTGCTGAAGAGCGCACCGAGCTCACGCACCTCGCGGACCGTTGCGTAGACACCGGTCGCGACCAGCAGGCCGACAGAGGTCGCCGCGAGCCGGGACCACCCCGGCAGGAGCGCAGCCTGCTCGTCGTCGGTCCAGGTGCGCAGACCGCGGACCAGGACGACGAGGCCGCCGACCCAGGCGCTGACGAAGACCAGGTGCGTGGTGTCGAGCAGGTCGGTCCACGGCTGCCAGTCGCCCACCCCGGCGTGCCCGGCGGCCGACCAGGTCAGGGCCATGGCCAGGCCCATCGCCGCGAGCAGGCCGGCCGAGGCCCGGCTGGCGCGCCTGCCGACGACCAGGACCGCGACCGCCGCCACGGCGGCGATCACGATGCGGGTCTCGGTCGCCTCGCCGTACTTGGTGTCGCTGACCGCCTTCAGCAGGTCGGTGTCGAACGTCTTCGACAGCCCCTCACCGGCGGCGTAGGGACCCTCGAGGAAGAGCGCGAGCACCGCCATCACGGACTCGACGGCAGCAGCGCCGAGGAGCGTCCCGCGGATCCTCGGAACGCCTGCGGGCCAGAGCAGCAGGCAGAAGATCGCGCCACCGAGGAAGACGAGAAGCGCTGAGAAGCCGAAGAACCGGGTCGTCCCGAGGGCGATCGACGGCGCTCGCGGGGCCGCCGTCAGAGACGTCAGGTTGCCGCGTCCGACCCGGTCCTTGAGGTCGCCGGACTCCTTCCCGATCGAGAAGGTGAACGCCCCTGACACCGGGTGGCTGTCGGCGGAGACGACCCGCCAGATCACGAGGTACGACCCCTGGGCCAGTCCGCCCCTCAGCGGGATGTGGACCTCGGTGTTGCCAGCGCTCTGCGTCGGCGCGCCGGTGTCGACGCGGTCGCCGTCAGCCGTCACGACCTTCAGCTGGCCGAGGCCGATGGTGACGGCCTCGCCGTAGGTCAGCACCACCTCGGTGGGCTGGGTGTCCAGGATCTGCGAGTCCTGCGGGGTGGTCTTGAGGAGCGCCGCGTGGGCGGAGGCCTCGGGGGCGGCCAGGCCGAGCAGGAGCAGTGCGGTCAGCACAGCACCGACGACGGTGCCCACGCGGCGCCTCGTCATGCGACTCAGGCCTTCCGGCCGCGCACCAGGGCTCCGACGGCGACCAGCAGCGCCACCACCCCGACACCGAGTCCGGCACCGCCCAGCGCCTTGGCGGTGCCGTCGTCCGACGCCTTGACCGTCGCCGTCGCCGTCGGCGCCGTTGTCGCCGCGACGGTCGGGGTCGCGGAGCCCTCTGGCGCGGCCTGCTGCGAGGTCAGAGACAGGACCGGGGCCGGGTGCTCGGCGTCGGTGCCGGTCTCGATCCAGCGGACGACGTCGCCGTCCTTGTAGGTCTGCAGGGCCTTGAAGGTGATGGTGTCAACGTCGGGCAGCAGGCCGGCGGCGAGGGTGAAGTCCTCGTAGCCGTCCTTCGGGATGCCGCCGCCCGTGGCGGTCCACGTGACCGTGTCGACAGCGGTCTTGATGTCGCCGTCGTCGGTCTTGATGGGTGTCGTCAGGGTGTGGCTGTGCACGACAGCGGTCCAGCCGGGCTTGTTCTCGGCGTAGACGCCGGCGATGGGTGCGTTGGCGGGGAGGGCGATCTCCACCTTGGTGGTGGCGGTCGACTCCTCGTTGGGGACGCGGAAGACGATCTCGGCGTCCGCCCCGCCCTTCGTCGCGTCGCCGCTGTGCACGGTGACGTGAGCGGACGCGGGCAGGGCGGCGAAGAGCACGCCGGCAGCGGCGAGCGAGAGTGTGAAGCGCTTGCGGGACAAGGGATCTCCTAGGTCTGAGGGACGTGCGGGGCTACTGCGCGAGGGCGAGCAGCACCGGAGGTCCGCGCCGCGCGGGCTGCGCAGCGACCCAGGTGGTACGTGGGAGCAGGACGGGAAGGGGGCGGGTACGACGGACGGGCGCGGGCACGACCGGCAGCGCCAGTGACCGGCGCAGCCGCAGCGCCTTGGCTCCGGCGCGCACCACGACGTCAGCGACCCAGAGCCCGCTGTCGGCGCGGCCGAGGAGCAGAGCCGTCGTGACCGCGGCGACGGCGTGGAACGCGGCCATCGTCGGCGTGAGCGTCGGGAGGTGGATCCCGGGCCCGCAGAGCCCGTCGAGCAGCGCGTGCGTGACGAGCTGCGCCGTGACGACCCAGGCGAGCAGGGCAGGCACCCGACGGCGCACGCCGAGCATCGCCACAGCGCCCGGCCAGCACAGCCCCGCGGCCAGCGCGATCGCGATCAGGCTGTCGCAGCCGTCGACCAGCTCGTGGGCCGCCGAGGCGAGCCCGACGGTCGGGACGGTGAGCACGGCAGCCCGGACACCGCGCACGAGACCCGCGCGGGGGTCGGGGGCGAGGCGGCTCACTCCTCCATCGTGCCCGACAACCCGGTCGCGCGACCTGTCCGGGTGCGTCAGAGTGACCGGATGGCCTGGACCACCCGACCCTGCAGCGCCGACGACGCCGCCGACGTCGCCGCGGTCTACAAGGCGTTCGACGCCGAGGAGTTCGGTCAGCAGACGTTCGACGAGGACGACGTCCGCACCGTCCTGACGCAGGGCTTCGAGTGCTGGGTCGCCGAGGACGACGGGATCGTGGGGTTCGCCTCGATCCACCGCGAGGGCGACGTCGAGACCCTCGCCGTCCCGTCGTACGACCCGGACCTGCGCGCGTCGCTCCTCGAGCTGGTGCTCGACCGCGCTCGCGAGCTGGGGCTGGAGAAGGTCTCGCACTGGGCCGGGCTCGGCGGGCTGAGCGCCCCGTTCCTCACCCGCCACGGCTTCGTCGACAGCAGCACCTCCTGGAAGCTGGAGCGCTCCCTGCCGGCACCGGACCCCACCTGGCCGGCCGGCATCGACGTGCGGCCGTTCGACGACCCGCGTGCGGTGCACGCCGTGGTCACCGCGTCCTTCGCCGGCACCGCCTTCGGCCGGCCGCGCACCTTCGAGGAGTGGTCGCAGGTCCACCTGGAGCACCTGGTCGACGTGGTGTGCGCCTGGCGGGGCGACGAGCTCGTCGGTGTCTCGACGCGAGGAACGCTGATGGGTCAGGGCTACCTCGCCCAGCTCGGTGTCCTCCCCTCCCAGCGCGGCACAGGCCTCGGCCGGGCTCTGCTCCTCGAGACCTTCCGCCGCGACGCTGCCGACGGCCACACCGTCACGTCCCTGTCGGTCGACGGCGAGAACGACGGCGCGAGGCGCATCTACGACAGCGTCGGCATGACGGTGGCCGAGGAGATGCACCGCTGGGACCTCGTGCTGTGAGCTGGCCGCTGGACGAGCTCGTCCTCACGACCCCGGACCTCGTCCTGCGGGGCATGACCGAGGAGTGGTCCCGCCAGCTCGCCGGCGTCGTCCCCGACGACCTCGAGCACCACCCACGGCTCACCCACCTGTCCCCTGCCGCGGACGTCCTGCAGGCCTACTGGCTGAACAAGGGCACCTGGTCCGTCGACGACTGGGTGCTGGAGCTCGTCGTCCTCCGCGACGGCGAGCCGATCGGCCTGCAGGCCTTGGAGGGCAAGGGCTTTCGTGTCGGGAGGACGGTCGACACCCACTCGTGGCTGGTCGCGCCGGCCCGGGGTCTCGGCCTTGGCAAGCAGATGCGCGCCGCGGTCCTGTCGCTCGCGTTCGAGCACCTCGGCGCCGTCGCGGCAGTCACGGAGGCGTGGGACGACAACAAGGCGTCGCTGGGCGTCTCCCGGTCGCTCGGGTACGTCGACACACACGTCGAGGACCACGCCGGCCGGTCGATGCAGCACCTGGCGCTCACGACCTGGGTGCCTCCGTTCGAGGTCCGGGTCGACGGACTCGAGCCCTGTCTGCCGTACCTCGGCCTCCCCCGATAACCCCGCTTCTCGGCGGACGTTGCGGGTTGGTGAGCGTGCCGGCGCCGCCGAGCTC
>CBIHPE010000054.1:0-19917 GCA_966212015.1 uncultured Frankiales bacterium
GACCTCTGGTCCGTGCCTGCCTACCTCAGCAGGTGCGCGCCCCACCTCGGTCCCGACGACGTACTCGCCCTGCAGCGCAAGGACTCTCAGGCCTGGACCGTCTCCGACCTGCCGTTGCTCGACGCGGCTCGAGCGCGCCTGGGCGATCCCGACGCGGCTCGCCGGGCGAGACGCCAGCGCGCCGCGGTCGACGTGCAGCGCGAGCAGATGGCCGACGTCGTCGCCGACCTCGTGGAGTCCGACGACTCCGAGATGCTCGTCATGTCGATGCTGAAGGTGAGCGACCTGCAGAGCGTCCTCGTCGACGAGAGCGTGCACGTCGCCCTGACTCCGGACCTGCTCGCGGGGCCGTTCGCGCACGTCGTCGTCGACGAGGCCCAGGAGCTCACCGACGCCGAGTGGCAGATGCTCCTCCAGCGGTGCCCGTCCCGGTCGTTCACCGTCGTGGGAGACCGCGCGCAGGCCCGAGACGGCTTCGCCGAGTCGTGGCGGCAGCGGCTGGAACGGGTGGGCTTCGACCGGGTGGAGCAGGCGAGCCTCACCATCAACTACCGGACGCCGGCCGAGGTGATGGCCCAGGCCGAGCCGGTCATCCGTGCGGTGCTGCCGGACGCCAACGTCCCGACGTCGATCCGCAGCAACGGGCTGCCGGTCCTCGAGGCCGGGCTCGACGAGCGGGACGGCATCATCGAGGCCTGGCTGCGCACCCACCCGGAGGGCGTGGCCTGCGTGATCGGCGAGCCGACGTTCGTCGAGCGCCCGCGCGTCCGCGCCCTCACACCCGCGACGGCGAAGGGCCTCGAGTTCGACCTCGTCGTCGTCGGCCCGGAGGTGACCGATCCGGTTGACCGCTACGTCGCGATGACCCGCGCCACCCAGCAGCTGGTGCTGCTCACGCGGCAGGTGTAGCAGGCTGACGGCATGACAGCCGTCGACCCGTCACTGCAGGCCGAGTGGGACAACCGCTACCTCGAGCGGGAGCAGCTCTGGAGCGGCAACCCCAACGGCGCGCTCGTCACCGAGACCGCGGGCCTCACGCCGGGCCGGGCGCTCGACGTCGGTTGCGGCGAGGGCGCAGACTCGGTCTGGCTCGCCCGGCAGGGCTGGCAGGTCACCGCGATCGAGGTCAGCCGCGTTGCGCTCGACCGGGCCCAGCAGCACGGCAGCGACGCGGGTGTCGACGTCGACTGGCGGCACGCCAGCATCTCGGACGTCGAGGCTGGCGGGTTCGACCTCGTCTCCGCCATGTACGCCGCGCTGCTCCGGACTCCCGGCCAGGACGCCGAGCGAGCGATGCTCGCGGCGGTGAAGCCGGGTGGTGTCCTGCTCTTCGTGCACCACGCCGGCATGGAGGAGCGCGAGCACCCTGGCGGCCCTGACCCCAAGGACTACGTCTGGCCGCGCATGATCGCCGCCCTCCTCGACGACGACTGGGTGGTCGAGGTCGAGGAGCAGCGCGCCCGCCAGGTCCCCGACAGCGGAGCTGGAGCGCACCATGTCGACGACGTCGTCCTCAGGGCCCGACGCCTGCGCTGACCTCCTGCGCTGACCTCCTGCGCTGACCTCCTGCGATGACCTCAGCGCGACCGGATTCCCAAGAACGGGTGAACAGTCGAGCGAACCCCTGTCGCAGTCGACGCCGAGGTGCCACGATCGCGGCATGACGCTGGTTCTCGAGGTTGCCGCGGTCGCCGCCTTCCTGGCGGGCGACGCCGCCGTGGGGTACGCGTTCTTCCGCTGGCTGCGTCACTGACGAGCGCGTCACTGACCGGCGCTGCCCGCCAGCGCTAGGCCGCGACCGGGATCCGCTGCGGCTGCGTCGCGGGGACCGGACGGGTGCGGCGTCGCGCGGCCCAGGCGAGCGCCGGGGCCTCGACCAGGTGCCAGGACACCACGGTGGACGCGAGCGCCCCGGCGACCCCGACCGGGATGCCGATCGCAGGGTCCAGCCCGTGCGTCCAGGTGGCCCAGAGGTAGTGCCAGAGGTAGAGGGCGTAAGAGCGCCGACCGAGCCAGGTCAGCGGGCGCACCGCGAGGACGCGCCCCAGAGCCGACCGCGGGTGGTCGCTGACGTAGGTGATCACCTGCACCGTGCAGAGCGCCGCGGTCGAGGGCAGCACGACGTACTTCCACTCGTTCTCGTGCAGGTGCGTGAGGATCACGACGAAGACGGCCACGCCGGCCCAGGCCCGGCCCGCCGCGAGGTGGGTCGCTCGGCCGAGGCTCCGGCGGTGGTGCCAGGCGACGGCGCCGAGGGCACCGATGAGCAGTGACGCGGCGCGGGTGTCCGTGCCGAAGTAGAGCCGGTTGCTGCTGAAGCCCCACGCCCACAGCGACGCCGACCACGCGATCGACGCCGCGATGAGCGCCACCAGGACGCCGCGCCGGAGCCGCGCGGTCAGGGTCATGAGCAGCAGCAGCGCCGCCGGCCACAGCAGGTAGAACTGCTCTTCGACCGCGAGGGACCACAGGTGCTGGAGCGGCGCCTCGGTGCCGCCGCTGATGACGTCCCAGTTCGCGACGTAGAGCAGCGCCGCACCGACGTCCTTGAGCGCCCCGATCACGTCGATCGGCCGGCCGGTGCCGTCACCGGCCGGGGTCGCGCCCATCCAGCTCTGGTCGTGGAACGCCAGCAGGAGCCCGCACCAGACGGTGAGCATGAGCAGCAGCGCCGGGAGCAGCCGGGCGGCGCGACGGACGTAGAAGCCCTTGAGGTCCACCCGTCCTGCGATGCGCGCCTCATCGAGCACCAGCGCGGTGATGAGGAACCCGGACAGCGCGAAGAACACGTCAAGGCCGATCGTCGCCCCGTGCAGCACGTAGTGGCCCGCGAAGTGGAAGCAGACGATGAGGGCGACTGCGATCCCGCGCAGGCCGTCCAGCGGGGGGCAGTGCCCGAGCAGGCGCATGCGTCGGTCTGTGGGGGGCACGTCCAGACCGTGCCCGGGGACGCTGTCCGCCAACCGTGAGGTGCGCTGAGGGTCACCTGGGAGTGCTAATCGGTAACCTGGGCAAGGAAGGTGAGGTGACGTGAACGCGACCGGTTGGCTGCTCCCAGCCGGGGCCCTGCGACGCGCCCAGCTCATCGGCTTCGCCAGCACCGCGACGCTCGCGATCGCCGGCGTCGGTGCCGGCGCGGTGGTGAAGCCCACCAGCACGGACGCCATCGCGAGCAAGCTGCACCTGATGGTGCTGCGCGACGACCACGACCTGCGCACCCTCTGCGCGACGCTGAGCTATCTCGCCCTTGTCGGTCTGCTGCTCAGCTGGGCGCTGATCGGAAGGCGGCTGCGCGAGCTGACCACGGGGCAGGTTCTCGTCCTCGTGGCGACCTGGGCGCTGCCCCTGCTGGTCTCCCCGCCGCTGTTCAGCGCCGACATCTACGCCTACGCCGGGCAGGGGCACCTGGTCGTCAACCACGTCGACCCCTACGTCTTCGGACCAGGCGGCTACGAGCCGACCAGCAAGTGGTCGTCCAACATCGACGGCGTCTGGCAGTACAGCCCCGCCCCCTACGGCCCGCTCTGGCTGTGGCTCGCGGGGCTGGCCGTCGGCGTGCCCGGCGACAACCACCTGGTCGTCTCGATCTACCTCATCCGCGGCCTCGCGGTGGTCGGGCTCGCGCTGCTGGCCTGGTCCCTCAAGCGGCTGTCGGACGCCACCGGCGTCCCGCCGCAGCGGGCGCTGTGGCTGGTGGTCTGCAACCCGCTCGTGCTGCTGCACGGCGTCGCCGGGGCGCACAACGACCTGCTCATGCTGGGGCTGATGGCCACGGGGCTGATGGTCGCCAGACGCCGGCCCGACCTGCTCGGGCTGGCGCTGGCCTCAGCCCTGGTGACGCTCGCTGCGCTGATCAAGGCCCCGGCCCTCATCGCGCTGCCGTTCGTGCCGCTGGTGTCGGTGCTGCCCCGCCCACGCTGGCTCACCCTCGCGCTCACCGGGGTCACGAGCGCGGTCACGGCCGTCGGCGTCACCGCGGCGACCGGCCTGGGCTGGGGCTGGCTCGGCGTGCTCGGGGACCAGGGCGGCCGGCCGTCGCTGTGGTCGCTCGCCTGGGGGCTCCGGCGCCTGCTCGCCAACGCGGGCAGCCTGATCAGCCCCCAGGTCAGGGACACCGTCGACACGGTCGTCATGGTCGCGCTGACCGCGTTGCTCGGAGTGCTGCTGGTCGCCCTCTGGGGACGCGCGCTCGTCCGCCGTACCTCTGCCCTCACCGCGGCCGGTGTGGCCCTGCTGCTCGTCTTCTGCCTCAGCTTCAGCGAGCAGCCGTGGTACCTCGCGTGGGCGCTCACACCCCTGGCCGTGACCCACAGCCGGCGGCGCACCGCCTTCCTCGCGGGGTTCTCCGGGGCGCTGTGCATCTACCTGGCGCCGGGTGGACGGGCCTGGATCCGGCCGCCGTGGTTCGGGGTGCCGGTGCTCATCGCGGCCCTCATCGGCCTGGCCGTCGCGCGCTGGATGCTGCCTGCCGACGAGAGCGAGGCACCGGAGCCCGGCTACGCCGAGGTCGCGGTCGGGTGACATCGCCGCCGTTCGCCTGACGCGCTGCCGGGGCTCGGCGAGCATGGTGCGGTGATCGCCCGTCGTCCCGCCGTCGCCCTCGCCCTCGCGGCGTCCCTGGTCGGCGGCCTCGGCCTGCTCCAGCAGCGGTCGGAGGCGAGCGGCGGGCCCCGTGCGTTGTTCTTCGGCGACAGCCTGTTCGCGGGCACGGGCACCTCCCCGAAGCGGCCGGTCCTCCCGACGGACACTGCTCGGCTGCTGCACTGGCGCCCGACGGTCGACGCGTTCGGAGGCACCGGCTGGACCACGCCGGGGCACAACCCGAAGGGCCGCACCTACCTCTACCGCCTGCGCCACGACGGCTTCCTGACCCGGCACCGCTACGGGGTCGTGGTGCTCGAGGGCGGGACGAACGACGCCCTCTACGGCGACCTGCCGGCCCTCTCCGCACGGATGCGCGAGGCGGTCTCGTACGTGCGCAGCAAGCAGCCGCAGGCCCGGATCATCCTCGTCGGGGGCTTCACCCCGGACGGGCACGACAACGCGCGGTTCCGCGAGATGGACCGGACCCTGTCCTCGACGGCGGCCGACCTGCACCTCCAGTACGTGAGCGAGTACCGCTACCACGTCCTCGCCAAGGGGTTCCTGTTCAAGGACCACTTCCACCCGAACCGGTCCGGCTACCGGCGGATGGCGAACGACCTCGCGGTCGCTGTCCGAGGTGCCAGGATCTGACCCGTGGTCGACTGGCGCGGGCTCGGCGTGCAGATCTTCAAGGACGTCCTCAGGGGCTCCACCCGCCCGACTCGGCCCTCCCGGCGCAGGAGCAGCGCGCGCAGCAGATCGACGACCTCGTCCAGCCGCCAGGTCCGCGGCAGGCACCTGGTCTACGCCCCGAAGCTCAACGGTGCTGCCGACCCGGGCGAGATCGTCTGGACCTGGGTGGACTACGAGGAGGGCAACGGTCAGGGCAAGGACCGCCCCGTCCTGGTCGTGGGCCGGGACGGTGACCAGCTCCTCGGGCTGATGCTCTCCAGCAACGCCGACCGGGAGGGCCAGCGCGGGTGGCTCGGCCTCGGAACGGGCGACTGGGACGCCGACCGCCGCTCCTCCTGGGTCCGCCTCGACCGGGTGCTCTCGGTGCCCGAGCACGGCATCCGCAGGGAAGGGGCCGTGCTCGATCGCGCCAGGTTCGACCTGGTGGCCGAGGCGTTGCGCGAGGGCTACGGCTGGCACTGACGCGGCATGGACGAGTAGTCCCTTATGACTGTTTTGTACCGATTCTCTTGAGTCGATCTTGTCCGGCCGAGAGCCTCTTCCCATGCGCTTCCGCCGCCTCCTGGCCCCCCTCCTCGTCCTCTCCGCTGTCGCCGCGCCTGCCCTGCACGCCGCCGCAGCGACGACCCCCGCCCCCACCGGCACCACCAGCGTCATCTCGATCGAGTCCGGCGGCCTGGCCCGCTCGTACCGGTTGTTCGTCCCGTCGGTCCTGCCCGCCGGCCCCCGGCCGCTCGTCCTCGCGCTGCACGGCCACTCGGCGTCGGCGGACCTCATGGAGTCGGGCACCGGCCTCGACAAGTCGGCGGCCAAGGCGGGGGTGCTCGTCGCCTACCCCGAGGGCTACGGAGCCTCCTGGAACACCGGCGTCTGCTGCTACGAGGCGACTGCGGCCGGTGTCGACGACTACACGTTCCTCGCCAAGGTCATCTCCGACGTCGGCGCTCGCTTCTCCGTCGACAAGAACCGGGTGGCGATGGCCGGGTTCTCGAACGGCGGGATCATGGCCTACTCCTTCGCCTGCGCCCGCGCAGACCTCGTCGACACGATCGTCGTGATGTCGGGTGCCTACGTCGACAAGAGCTGCGCCCTCTCCCGACCGGTCTCGGTGCTGCACATGCACGGCCTGCTGGACACTGTCGTGCCCTACCTCGGAGGAACGATCACCCCGGCGAGGATCAAGGTGCGCCCGACGCTCGGACCCATCGGCGCGATCGCCGTCCAGGGCGGCTGCACGAGCCTGCCCGTCGTGCCGTTCCCGTCGTCCCCGCTCGTCACCGAGACCGACGCCGCCGGCTGCCAGCCGGGCGTCAAGCTGGTCGTGCTCACCAGCAGCACGCTCGGTCACCTCTGGCCCACAGGCGCCACCTCGGTGCCGACCTACGGCTACGACGCGACGACCATGACGTGGGGCTTCCTCGTCACGACGTGGGCGAACCGTCCCGCTCCTGCTCCGCTCGCCTGAGCGCTGGGTCGCTACGAGAGCGCGGCGACGGCCGAACGGATCGCGTCGGGGACGGGCACCGGTCGACGCGAGGTCTTGTCGACGTACACGTGCACGAAGCGCCCGACCGCGGCAGGTGAGTCGCCGGCGCCGAACAGGGCGAGCCGGTAGGTGATCGAGGAGCTCCCGAGCTTCTCGACAGCCAGTCCCGCGGTGATGGGAGCGGGAAAGTCGAGCTCCGCGAGGTAGCGGCAGGAGGTCTCGACGACGAGGCCGATCGCGTCCCAGCGACGGACGTCCTCGCCGGTGGTCTCGATGAGCCAGGCGTTCACGGCGGTGTCGAAGACGGCGTAGTGCACGACGTTGTTCACGTGCCCGTAGGCGTCGACGTCGGACCAGCGGGTCGGGACCTCGCGCAGGACGGGGAAGTCGCTGCGGCGCAGGTCCCGGGGATCGTCGGTCATGCGGGAGACCTTAGGTTGACGCCCATGAAGGTCACCAGCGTCGTCCTGACCGAGATGGGGCGGCCCCGGCCCTACGTCTCCTCGAAGCCGGTCGAGGTCCGCGAGCTCGAGCTGTCACCGCCGCAGGCCGGCGAGCTGCTGGTCCGGGTCGAGGCCTCCGGCCTGTGCCACTCGGACCTGTCGGTCGTCGACGGGAGCCGGCCGCGTCCGCTCCCGATGGCACTCGGTCACGAGGCGGCCGGCCTCGTCGAGGAGGTCGGCGCGGGCGTGCACGACGTCGCCGTCGGCGACCGGGTCGTGCTCGTCTTCGTGCCGTCGTGCGGCTCGTGCCCCGAGTGCTCGAGCGGCTCGCCGGCGCTGTGCCGTCGCGGCGCGGCGTCGAACACGGCCGGGGAGCTGCTGCGCGGCGGGACCCGGCTGAGCGACGGGGTGCACCACCACCTCGGGGTCAGCGCCTTCAGCAGCCACGTCGTCGTCGACCGCGGGTCGGCCGTCGTGGTGCCACGATCAGTCCCTGGTGAGACGGCCGCGCTGTTCGGGTGCGCGCTGCTGACCGGGACGGGGGCCGTCGAGTCGACGGTGCAGGTCAGGCCGGGGGACAGCGTCGTGGTGGTCGGCCTCGGCGGCGTGGGGCTCTCGGCCGTGATGGGCGCGCACCTGGCGGGGGCCGACCCGCTGATCGTCGTCGACCCCGTGGAGGCCAAGCGCTCGCTGGCCCTGGAGCTGGGGGCGACCCATGCCGCGTCCTCCGTCGAGGAGGTCAAGGACCTGACCGGCGGGGGAGCGCGATACGTCATCGAGGCCGTCGGCCACGAGCAGGCGATGGCGGACGCGTTCGCGATGACCGCCCGCGGAGGGGCGACGGTCCTCGTCGGTCTCCCGCACCCCTCGCGGATGCTGTCGGTCCCTGCCGTCCAGGTGGTGGCCGAGGCGCGTCAGGTGCTCGGGTCGTACATGGGCTCGGCGGCGCCGCAGCGCGACATCCCGCGGCTGGTCCGGCTGTGGCAGGACGGGCGGCTGCCGGTGGAGCGGCTCACCTCTGCGGTGCTCTCCCTCGAGGACGCTCCCGTCGCGCTGGACGCCCTCGCCGACGGCGTGGCGGTCCGCCAGCTGCTGATCCCCTAGCGCAGGCCCTCGCTGCGCCGGGCCTGGGCGAGCAGCTGGGAGAAGTCCTCGGCGTGCATCTCGACCAGCTGCTCCGTCGCGGCCTTGCGGGCACGGCGCTCGCGGACCTCGAGGTCGCCGGAGCCGACGATCCCCAGCAGCGGCGCGCGCTCGGTCGGGGCGGGGGCGGTCGCCGCGCGGACGGTCTTCACCGCCGACGCGCGGGCCTGACGGACCTTCGGGGGCGGTCCTGCGACGCAGGCGTTGCAGACCTCCGCGGTCCCGTCGAACGCGTCCTCCTGGAGCACCTTCCGGCACTGCGCGCACCGGCGCCAGGCAGCCACAACTTCCTCCTTCTGCTTGCTCTTTTCATACCGTAGCCGTCTTGAGCGAACGCCCTCGTTGGGGCAGGTTGGCCCTGACGGGGGACGAGAGGCTCTTTGTGGTCAACAGCACCATGCAGGACGCGCCACTGCTGCTGAGCGCGGTGCTCGAGCACGGGCGGCGGGTCTTCGCCGGCAGCCGGGTGATCACCTTCGAGGGGGACGGGCACCGCGAGGCCTCGTACGCCGAGATCGGGACCAGGGCGGTCCAGCTCGCCCATGCGCTGCGCGGCCTGGGGGTCGTCGAGGGCGACCGGGTCGGCACGTTCATGTGGAACACCCAGGAGCACCTCGAGGCCTACTTCGCCATCCCCTCGATCGGCGCGGTGCTGCACACCCTGAACCTCAGGCTGTTCCCGGAGCAGCTCGCCTACGTCGTCAACCACGCCGAGGACAAGGTCGTCATCGTCGACGCGACGGTGCTGCCGCTGCTCGCCGCCGTCGCCGACCAGCTCACGACCGTCGAGGCCTACGTGCTCGTCGGCGAGGGAGACGGCTCGGCCCTCGGGAAGCCGGTGCACCGCTACGAGGAGCTCCTCGCCGACGCCCCGACGGCCGTCAGCTGGCCGGTTCTCGACGAGAGGTCCGCCGCCGCCATGTGCTACACGAGCGGCACCACGGGCAACCCGAAGGGCGTCGTCTACAGCCACCGCTCGACGTACCTGCACTCCCTCGCGGTCTGCACGTCCAACGTGTTCGGCATCGGCCAGGGCGACACCGTGCTCCCGGTCGTCCCGATGTTCCACGCGAACGCCTGGGGCCTCCCCTACGCCGCCTGGATCGCCGGTGCCGACTTCGTCCTGCCGGGGCGCTTCCTGCAGGCGGAGCCGCTCGCCCGGATGATCCAGACCTACCGCCCCACGATCGCCGGCGCGGTGCCGACGATCTGGAACGACCTCCTCCAGTACGTCGACAGCAACCCCACCGACCTCTCGTCGCTCCGACTCGTGCCGTGCGGCGGGTCGGCGGTGCCGCTGTCGCTGATGAGGGCGTTCCAGGAGCGGCACGGCGTGCGGATCATCCAGGCCTGGGGCATGACGGAGACCTCGCCGCTCGCCGCGGTCGCCCACCCGGTCCGTGACGCCGAGGACGAGTGGGACTGGCGGCAGCGCACCGGACGGGTGACGTTCGGCGTCGAGGCCCGGATCGTCAGCGAGGAGGGCGAGCAGCCCTGGGACGGCGAGTCCGTCGGCGAGATCCAGGTCCGCGGCCCGTGGATCACCGGCGCCTACCACCTCGACCCCGACCCGGCGAAGTTCGACGACGGCTGGCTCCGGACGGGCGACGTCGCGTCGATCGACAGGCAGGGGTTCCTTCAGATCACGGACCGCGCCAAGGACGTGATCAAGTCAGGGGGCGAGTGGATCTCGTCCGTCGAGCTCGAGAACACCCTCATGGGTCACCCGGCCGTGCGGGAGGCGGCAGTCGTCGCCGTCCCGGACGACAAGTGGGACGAGCGCCCGCTCGCGTGCGTCGTGACGTCGTCCGAGGTGACTCCCGCCGAGCTGCGCGACTACCTGTCCGACAAGGTCGCCAAGTGGTGGCTCCCGGAGCGCTGGTGCTTCATCGACGAGGTCCCCAAGACGAGCGTGGGCAAGTTCGACAAGAAGGTGCTGCGACAGCAGTACGCCGAGGGTTCTCTCGAAGTCGTCACGCTCTGACTCCCTGTCGGCGATGATCCTGGGGTGACGACCCGCCGCACCGCCCTTGTCGCTGCCCTCGCCCTCGTGCTGCTGGGCCTCACGGTCAGCCCGGAGGCGGCGGCGCCCGCCTCCACCCGGCACACCGCCGGGCACCTGACGCCGCTGTACCGCGCGCCGTCGGGCACACCCTCCCGGACGCCTGCGCTGCGCCGCGACTCGGTCGTGTCCGGTGATCCCGCGACCGTCAAGCAGTCGGTCTGGCAGGTCACCTACACGTCCGGTTTCACCGGGCACGACAACGCGAAAGCTGCCTTCCAGGCGGCGGTCGACATCTGGGCCAGCATCGTGCACTCGACGGTCCCGATCCGGGTGCACGCCGACTTCAAGGACCTCGGGGACCCGAACCTGCTCGGTCA
The DNA here is from genome assembly GCA_966212015.1 of uncultured Frankiales bacterium. Taxonomy (GTDB): domain Bacteria; phylum Actinomycetota; class Actinomycetes; order Mycobacteriales; family SCTD01; genus RYN-111. Next base: position 10,732 of record CBIHPE010000054.1, read on the forward strand.
GGCCGGACCCGGCGGCTACAACCAGGACCCGTCGATCGGCAACGGCGTCTCCTACTACCCCGACGCGCTGTCGGACAGCCTCGCCGGCACGGACGTCTATCCCGCGGAGTTCGACATCTACGCCGAGTTCAACAGCGGCGCCGGCTCCACCTACTACGGCACGGACGGCGTCATCCCGGACGTCAACGACGTCGACTTCGAGTCGATCGTGCTGCACGAGCTCGGCCACGGCCTCGGCTTCAGCGGCAGCTCCTACTACGACGGCGGCTCGCAGCTCGGGTCCTGGGACTGCCAGACCGTCGGCCCGAGCTTCCCCTGCGCGGCGAAGGGGTACGAGATCTACGACACCTTCCTGGAGCAGACCAACGGCGCCAAGCTGACGACGACCTACGCCAACGACTCCACCGCACTCGGCACGGCGTACCTCAGCCCGGTGTTCTGGGGCGGCGCCAACGGCAAGGCCGCCAACGGCGGCAGCCACGTGAGGATGTACACGCCCAACCCGTGGGAGGCCGGCAGCTCGATCGCGCACATGGACGAGAGCACCTACCCGGCAGGCGACGTCAACTCGCTCATGACGCCGTTCCTCTCCAACAACGAGGTCGTGCACAGGCCGGGACCGGTGATCCTCGGCATCTTCCAGGACATGGGCTGGATCACGACCCTCGACGTCCCGGGCAAGGTCACGGGCGTCACGACGGGCACCGCGAGCGGTGAGATCGACCTGAGCTGGACCGCTCCCGCCGAGAACGGATCGAAGATCACCGGCTACAAGATCAGCCAGAAGGACGACACGACGGTCACGACCACGGCACTGACGTCGACGACCACGTCGAAGCAGGTGACGGGGCTCGACGCCGCGCACACCTACGAGTTCACGGTTCAGGCCACCAATGCTGTCGGTGACGGGCCGGCGTCCGACTCGACCGGCCCGGTCTCCCCGACGCCGGACACCACGCCTCCGACGGTCTCGTTCACCGCCAGCCCAGGCGTCTACAAGGCGGCGGCGGGAGCCCTTGGCTTCACGGGCAGCGACCCCGGCCACCCGGGATCGGTCCTGACCTTCACGTGCGCGATCGACGTGGCGACGCCGGTGGCCTGCACCAGCCCGTACGTCTTCAGCGGCCTGTCCGACGGTGCCCACACCCTGTCCGTCAAGGCGAAGGACGCGTCCGACAACGAGACGAACCCGGCGGCCACGTTGGCGTTCAACGTCGACGCGACGGCCCCGACGGTGTCGCTCGACAGCACACCTGCTGCGTTCCTCGGTACGACGTCGGCAGCGTTCTCGTTCAGCGGTGCCGACGACCGCAGCGCCGTGACCTTCGTCTGCAAGCTCGACACGGGCGCGGTGTCCGCCTGCTCGAGCCCGGCGTCGTACTCCTCGCTGTCGAACGCGCTGCACACCTTCACCGTCAGATCGGTCGACGACGTCGGCAACCAGAGCGCACCTTCGAGCTTCTCGTTCCGCGTCGACACCGTTGCGCCCACCGTCACCGCGAACGCGCTGCCGCTCTACACGCTGGCCAGCACGGTCGGGCTCCGCTACAGCGGTGCCGACACCGGCAGCGGCATCGCGAGCTACGACGTCCGCTACCGCAAGGCACCCTTCAACGGCGCGTTCGGCGCCCCCGTCACGCAGTGGCACGCGGTGACCGCGACGGTCGAGACGATGGCCGCGTCGAAGGGCTACACGTACTGCTTCTCGGTGCTCGCCCGTGACAAGGCAGGCAAGACCTCCGCCTGGTCAGCCGAGCGCTGCACCGCCACCGCACTGGACGACCGCTCGCTCGCGGCGTCGGCGGGGTGGGCCCGCGGGACGAGCTCGGCGTACTACGGCGGCACGGTCACGTCCGCGGCAGCGGCCGCGAGGACGCTGACCCGGACGTCGGTGCAGGCCCGGCACCTCTACCTGGTCGCCACGACCTGCAGGGGCTGCGGCACCGTCGGCATCTACTGGAACGGCACCCTGCTGCGGTCGGTGTCCCTGAACGCCACGTCGACGACGTACAAGAAGGTCATCGCGATCACGGACTTCGGCGTCGCGCGGTCCGGGACGCTGGTCATCAAGACGCTCAACAGCGGCCGCACCTACATCGACGGCGTCACGCTCAGCCGGGCCTGACCCTCGCACAGCCCGGGACCTTGGGAGCAGTGTCGGCCGCGCCTACAGATTCTGCACATCGGGGGTGTGCAGAATTCGTAGGGGCCAGCGAAGACCCTCCCGTCCCGGCTGGCTCGGACCGACCGGGTGCGGTCAGGCGGGGACGGCGCGGCGCGCGTGCGGCGCCGAGAGCTGCACGCCGCTGAGCCAGGCGAGGGCGAGGAGGACTGCCGCCACCTCGAGCAGGGTGCAGGACAGGTCCCACGGGCCGATCCGCTGACGCAGGCCGCCGGCGATGCCGAAGGGGATGCCCACGAGGCGGGTCCAGGCCCACAGGACGACGACGGCCAGGTTGCCCAGCACGCCGATCTCGACGACCCGGGCAGAGGGGGCGAACAGCACCCACAGGCACCAGCCGAGCTGACCGAGGCACATCACGGCCATCGCCCAGCCGAGCAGAGCGGCCTCGTGCAAGTGGTGTCCGGTCATCGCGCCGTGGATGCCGCCCGCGAGGGCCGTGCCGGTCACGCTGAGCCACACCGGGATCGGCAGCGCGACGTCCGAGGCGAGCCGCCACTGGACGCCCAGGACACCCGCAAAGACGGCAAAGGGCACCAGCATCATCACGAGATGAGCCAGGTGGTGCGTCACACCGACAGGGTGGCCCCATCCGGATAGGTCCAACATGACCCGAACTGACGATTTCGGATACGCCACGTGACGGCAACCCTCTGGAGCATGGACTGGCGCATCGGTGCAGCGGCGAACCTCGTCGTCATGCTCATGTACTTCATGATCGTCGCGGCGATCCTCGTGCCGCTCATCAAGGAGCAGCAGCTCAGGGCCAACCGCCTCGGGGCGGCGACGGCCGCCATCTTCTTCACGTGCGCCGTCCACCACGGGAGCCACTCGGTGCACATGCTGCTGCCGACGTTCGGCATCCACAGCGCCAGTGGCCTCGCGATGCGGACGGCGTTCGACCCGTTCCAGGTCGTCTGGGACCTCATCACGGCGGCTATGGGCATCTACTACTGGACGCTGCGACGCACCTACGGCTCGCTGATGAGCGGGGCCAAGCTGTTCGAGGACATGCGCGAGCGGCAGCGGCAGGCGCTCGAGATCAACGACAACATCGTCCAGGGGCTGGCGACGGCGAAGCTCTCGCTCGAGCTGGACCAGCACGCCGTCACGCGCGAGGCGCTCGAGGCGACCCTGGCCTCCGCGCGTGGTCTCATCACGGAGCTGCTCGGTGACGTGGCCGAGCGGCAGACCTTCGAGCCAGGCGACCTCCGGCGCACCAAGGCTGCCCTCCTGAGGAAGGCATGACGCTGCTCGAGGAGCGGCCAGCTCAGGCCCTCACCACGGTGCGGGTCGTCCTCGTCGACGACACGCCCTCCCTCCGCATGCTCACGCGGCTGGCGCTCGACGACACCGGCTTCGAGGTCGTCGGGGAGGCCGGCGACGGGCTGGCCGGCGTGAACATGGTGAAGCAGATGGAGCCGGACCTCGTCCTGCTCGACCTGGCCATGCCCGTCATGGACGGGCTGGAGGCGCTGCCGCTGATGCGCGAGGCGCTGCCGTCCCTGCGGGTCGTCATCATCTCCGGCTTCGACCGCAAGGCCATGGAGGAGCAGGTCATGGAGGCCGGCGCCGACGGCTACGTGCAGAAGGGCACGCCGCCGGACGTCCTGATCGCCGACCTCCGCCGGCTCTTCCCGGAGGCCCGCGACCTGGTGCCCGCGCCGCGGGCGGAGGCACCGGCTGCCCCCGTAGCCACCGCACCGGTCGATGCCGATCTGGCGCAGCAGCTCGCCGACCTGCAAGACGACATGGAGCAGCTGCTCTACGTCGTCGGGCACGACCTGTCCGAGCCGGTGCACGTCATCAAGGGCTTCGCCGAGCGGCTCGCACGTCGCGCGCACAGCGACGAGGAGGGAGAGTTCTGCGAGTTCATCGTGGACGCGGCCGACCGCATGCAGGAGCTCCTCGACGACCTGCTCGACTACGCCCGCTCGGGTCACGCCGAGATGCCGCGCGAGCTCCTCGACTGCCGCCGCGTCGTCGACAACGTGATCGCCGGACTGGGTACGGCCATCGCCGACCGCAGCGCGAGGGTCGTGGTCGGTGACCTGCCGCGCGACCTGGTCACGAGCCGGCTGGTGCTCACGCAGGTCATGCACAACCTCATCGCGAACGGGCTGAAGTTCGTCGACGTGGCCACGACCCCGCAGATCCGGGTCGAGGGCCGCGTGTCCGGCGGCACGGTCGTGTTCCAGGTCAGCGACAACGGGATCGGTATCGAGCCCGGTCAGGAAGAGCGGATCTTCGAGCCCTTCACACGGCTCCACTCGCGCGATGCCTTCCGGGGCAGTGGCATCGGGCTGGCCATCTGCCGGAGGCTCGTCGAGCGTCTCGGCGGACGGATCTGGGTGGAGTCCCGCGGGCAGGGGTCGACGTTCTACGTGGAGCTGCCGGTATGACCTCGCCCGCCCCCCTGGAGAGCTCGTCCCCTCTCCGCCGGCCGGCCCTGACCGCGCTCAAGGGCGGGGGCCGCGAGCTCGCTGGCATCCCCCGCCAGACCGGCCGCAACGAGCGCTTCGAGGACCGCCGCCGCGGTGGGCCGCAGCTGTCGCTGCGCCTGCTGATGGTCGAGGACAGTGCCGCCGACGGCCGCCTGGTCATCGAGCTGCTGCGCGAGGCCGGCGTCGACTGGGTCGTGGAGCGGGTGGAGCGGGTGCGCGATGCCGCGTCCTACGTGCAGCGGCACCGGGTCGACTGCGTGCTCCTCGACCTCGGCGTCCTCGACGCCGACGGGCTCGAGGGCTTGCGCCAGCTCGTCGCCGTCGACGGCGAGCTCCCCGTCGTGGTGCTGACCCGCCGCGACGACGACGTGCTGTCGGCCGAGGCGCTCCGCCACGGGGCGCAGGACTACCTGTCGAAGCGCGACCTCGGTCCGCTGATGCTGTCGCGGTCGGTCCGCTACGCGATCGAGCGCAAGGCCACCGAGCTGCAGCTCGTCCACCTCGCCCACCACGACGCCCTCACGGGACTCGCCAACCGGGCGCTGTTCCTCGAGCGCCTCGAGCAGGCGGTCGAGAGGGGCCGCGGCGTCGGGACGCTGTTCGTCGACCTCGACAACCTCAAGCTCGTCAACGACTCGCTCGGGCACGAGGCCGGCGACAAGCTGCTCACGACCGTGGGTCGGCGGTTGCAGGCCGTCGTCCGTCCGACGGACACGGTCGCCCGCTTCGGGGGAGACGAGTTCGCGATCGTCTGCCCCGGGCTCGACGACCCGACGGACCTCGCCGTCCGCATCATGTCGGAGGTGTGCGAGCCGGTCGTGCTCGGCACCCGTGTCTACGTCCCGTCGATCAGCATGGGGATCCGGGTCACCCGTGCCGGGAGCGGGGAGACGGGCGAGGAGGCCGTGGCAGCCGCGGACGTCGCGCTCTACGCCGCGAAGCGCCGGGGCAAGGCGCGCTTCGAGGTCTTCGAGGAGTCGATGCGGCAGGGCGGCAGCGAGCACCTCGCGCTGCAGACGGAGCTCAAGACAGCCTTCGTCGAGGACCAGTTCGAGGTGCACTACCAGCCGGAGGTCTCGCTGCAGACGGGCGCGCTGGTCGCCGTCGAGGCCCTGGTCCGGTGGAACCACCCGACCCGCGGCGTCGTCACAGCCGGCGACTTCATGGACGCGGTCGAGGACAGCGGCCTCATCGGCCAGCTCGGCCCGTGGGTGATGGAGCGCGCCTGCGAGGCCCTCGCCGCGTGGCCCGGCACGACCCCGCCGCGCTTCGCGATCAACATCAGCCCGCGGCAGTTCTCCATGGCCGGCTTCGTCGAGGGCGTCGCCGAGGTGCTGCACCGCACGGGCGTCGACCCCGACTTCCTCGAGATGGAGGTGACCGAGTCCGCCCTGCTCGTCGACGACGCGGTCGCCCAGGTGCTGCGCGACCTGGCCGGGCTCGGCATCCGGCTCGCGGTGGACGACTTCGGCACGGGCTTCAGCAGCCTCAACCACCTGAAGTTCTTCCCCGCCTCGACCGTGAAGATCGACAAGAGCTTCGTGGCGGGCCTTGGCGTCGACCCTGTCGACGAGGCGATCGTGGCGGCCGTCATCGGCGTCGCCAACAGCCTCGAGCTCTCCACTGTCGGCGAGGGCGTCGAGACCGAGGCGCAGCGCGACCGGCTGCGCGAGCTCGGCTGCGAGCTGGGCCAGGGCTTCCTGTTCGACAGGGCGATGTCCCGCGAGGCGCTGTTCTCACGCTTCGCCTGAGGGCTGGCGCGGCTCGACCGCATGGATCGAGCGGCATCCGGCGGAAGCCTCATGCTTCCTCAGCGTGTCGGAATCCTCATGCATGAGGAAACCAGCGGGGTCAGGCGCGGAGGCTCGCGTGGGCCAACCGGCAGAGGACCTGCCGGCGCTCCTTGAGCGGCACCTCGATGAGGCTGCTGGTGTTGAGCATCGCGAGGGTCGCGCCGACGACGAGGGCCAGCTCCGCGTCCCCGAGCTCCGGGCGCAGGGGAGCGGCGGCGTCGCGCCAGACCTGCTCGTAGCGGCGCATCTTGGTGCGCAGCGAGCGCCGCACCTCCTCGGCGAGGGCCGACTGCTCGCGTACCCAGACGCTGATGAGCAGCTTCTGCTCGGTCACCAGCTCCGTGTGCAGGTCGACCAGCGCGTCGAGGTCCTGCGCGTGCTCGGCGAGGTCGAGCATCCGGTCCATCGTCGAGTCGATGAGGGTCTCGAGGAGCGCCTGCTTGCTGGGGAAGTGCCGGTAGACGCCCGGGCCGGTGATGCCGGCCGCCTCGCCGATGTCGTCGATGCCGACGCCGTGGAAGCCCTTCTCCGAGAAGAGCTCCGCTGCCGACGTCAGCAGCAGGTCCCGGCGACTCGTCACAGGCAACACGTTAACGTCCGTTCGCATGAGCAGGTGGGACACCCCGGAGAGGCTCGCGCTGCGGGCGCTGGCGCGCGACGTCGTGGCGAAGGAGGTCGCGCCGCACGTGAACCGGTGGGAGGCGGAGGGGGAGCTGCCGCTCTCCCTGCACAAGGCCTTCGCCGACGCCGGGCTGCTCGGCATCGCGTTCCCCGAGGAGGTCGGGGGCCAGGGCGGGGACGCGATCGACGCGGCCATCGTCACGGAGGAGCTGCTCATCGGCGGGGCGTCGGGCGGCACCGTCGCGTCGCTCATGACGCACGGCATCGCCTGCCCGCACATCGCGCACGCCGGCACGCCTGACCTCGTCGACCGCTACGTCCGTCCGACGCTGGCCGGCGAGCTTATCGGGGCGCTGGGCGTCACGGAGCCGGGCGGCGGGTCCGACGTCGCGGGCATCACCACGACCGCGCGGCGTGAGGCAGACGAGTACGTCGTCAACGGGGCCAAGACCTACATCACCTCAGGCATCCGGGCGCAGTTCGTCACGACGGCCGTCCGCACGGGAGGCCCTGGCTACCAGGGGATCTCGCTGCTCGTCATCGACAAGGGACTGCCCGGGTTCGAGGTCAGCAAGCCGCTGGACAAGATGGGCTGGCGGGCCTCCGACACGGCTGAGCTGTCGTTCACCGACGTCCGGGTGCCGGCCGCGCAGCTGGTCGGCGCCGAGGGCGACGGGTTCCTGCTGATCATGCGGCAGTTCCAGACGGAGCGGCTCGGCCTCTCGACCCAGGCCTGGGCCCTGGCGCAGCGGGCGCTGGACCTGACGCTCCAGTGGGTCAAGGACCGCGAGACCTCCGGCCGACCTCTGTCCTCGCGCCAGGTCGTCCGGCACAAGGTGGCCGAGATGGCCCGGCAGGTCTGGGTCGCCAAGACGGCGACGAGAGCCGCCTACGAGGCCTGGCTGGACACCGGTGACGCGGTGCTCGAGGTGTCGATGGCGAAGAACACCGCCTGCGCCGCGGCGGACTTCGTGGTGGACGAGGCCGTGCAGCTGTTCGGCGGCCTCGGCTACATGCGGGAGTCGGAGGTGGAGCGGCTCTACCGCGACAGCCGGATCTTGCGCATCGGCGGCGGGACGGACGAGATCATGAACGAGGTCATCGCGAAGCGGCTGCCGCTGTAACAGAGGGGTGGCCATGATCACGGCCGCTGCGCCGCGAGATCCGGGTCCCGCGCGCCGACGATAGGTGCATGGACAACAACAAGGACTTCACCCACTTCCCGGGCGTGGACCTCACCCTGTGGGTCCGCCTCGTCCTCGCGGTGCTCCTGATCGCCGGCGTCGCGGGAGCCGTGGCTCTCTAGACCTGCTTCTCGGGGTCCTTGGCGGCCTCGACGTCGGACGTGGCCCCGCCGGCCTCCTCCTCGAACTCGGGCTCGGCCCTGAGGTCGCTGGACGTCTGCTCGGCCACCTCCTGGACCAGCTCGTCGTCGGTCATGCCTTCGCCTGCGGGGTGCGTCATGCGGTCTCCTCCTGGTGCGGAACGGTCGCCTGACGCCTACCCACCGTGACCGGGACCACGCCCGAGCCGAGACGGTGCGACAATCATGCGAGTCCCGAAAGCAGTCCCGATCTCAAGGAGATCCACCGAGCATGAGCGCTGCCGTTCCTGAGCAGCCCCCCGCCGCCCGCAGCCGCGCGAAGAAGGCTGCACCGGCGGAGGTCGCCGAGGGGAAGAAGCCCGCCAAGAAGGCTGCTGCCAAGGCTGCCCCGAAGGCCGCCGTGGCCGTGGAGGCCCCCGAGGAGGTGGTGCTCGAGGACGTCGAGATCGACAGCGAGATCGGTCCTGAGGGTGCTGCCCTGCCGGGCGTGGACCCGCTCGAGGCCGGCGACGCCGAGCCGACTCCTGAGGAGCTTGCCGCCGAGGCGGAGAAGGAGGAGCAGGAGGAGATCGAGGCCGGCGCGACGCTGTCCGTCGACGTCCTGCGCCTCTACCTCAACCAGATCGGCCGCGTGCCGCTGCTCACCGCTGAGCAGGAGGTCGAGCTGGCCCGGGCGATGGAGGCCGGCCTGTTCGCCGCCGAGCGCCTCGCGCAGGGCGGCAAGATCAGCATGTCGATGAAGGTCGACCTGCAGACCCTCGTCCGTGAGGGCGAGCGCGCGAAGCAGCACATGCTCGAGGCCAACCTGCGCCTCGTCGTGTC
>CBIHPE010000055.1:0-19821 GCA_966212015.1 uncultured Frankiales bacterium
ACCGGTGCCAGGAGCGCGAGCTCCTTCTCGTGCGCGAGCCGTCCGACGTACCCGCCGACGCCCTCGCCGTGGGGGCTGACGCGGCTGCGCAGCAGCCGAGCCCGGCGTCCTGGGTGGAACCTGCGCAGGTCCACGCCCCTCGCCCAGCGGGACACCCGAGGGATGCCGTTCTCCTGCAGCTGCTGGACCGCGGCACGAGAGGGCGCGAGGGTGCGGGCCGCCTCGTCGTGCACGGTCCGCAGCCACTTCCAGACCGATCGCTGCGCTGCGGTGAGGTGGTAGCGGGAGGCGAAACCCGCGAGGTCGGTCTGGTAGACCGCCACCACCGGCACGCCGAGCTTGCGAGCGGCGAAGGCGCCCTGCGCGCCGAGGGCGACGGGCGAGGCGAGGTGGACGACGTCCGGCTCGAAGGCCCGCAGCGTCTCGGTGAGGGGGCCCCACGGCCGGCCGACCCGGAAGTCGCGGTAGCCGGGGAACCCGATGGCGGGAGTGCGGACGACCGGGACCCCGAGGTAGTCGGTGGGACCGTCGCCGGGAGCGATGACGAGGGCGTCGTGACCGCGCTGGCTGAGCTGCTCGCAGACGCGCAGGACGGAGTTGGTGACGCCGTTGACCTGAGGGAGGAAGGACTCGGTGACGACTGCGACGCGCATGACCTCAGGGTGCGAAGCCAACAGGGGCGAACCGGACACGTCCCGGTGAACGGCGCCGGAAGGTCCGATGACGACGACCTTGCCCACGCTCGGGCTCTCTGGTGAGGTGGCTCACGTGAGGGTCGTGGGGGTCTACGGGATCAAGGGCGGCGTCGGGAAGACGTCGACCGCCATCAACCTGGCGGCGCTGTCGGCGATGTCGGGCAACCGGACCCTGCTGTGGGACCTCGACACCCAGGGCGCGGTGGCCTACCTGCTGCAGGTGAAGCCCAAGGTCAAGGGCGGCAGCCTCGGGCTGCTGACCGGCGACCGCGAGCTCGAGGACGCGGTCCGTGCGACCAGCATCGACCACCTCGACGTGCTGCCCGCGGACGAGACGATCCGCAACGCGGACCTCGCTCTCGAGGACTCGACCAAGCGCCTCAACCGGATCCTCAAGCCGGTGCGCGACAGCTACGACGTCGTGATCCTCGACTGCCCGCCGGGGCTGACGAGCCTGTCGGAGAACGTCTTCCGCGCCGCAGACGTGCTGCTCATGCCGCTGATCCCGACTCCCCTGTCCATCCGCACCTACGACCAGCTGACGGCCTTCCTCGAGGGCGTCGAGGGGCACCGCCCGAAGGTGCACCCGTTCCTGTCGATGGTCGACGGCCGCAAGACCGTGCACCGCGAGCTCCACGCCGAGCTGCTGCGCCGCACGACCAGCGTGCTCGCGGCCTGGATCCCGGCTTCCAGCGCGGTCGAGCGGATGGCTGTGCGCCGTGAGCCGCTCGTGCTGTCCGAGCCGCGCAACCCGCTGTCGCAGGCCTACCGCGACCTGTGGGACGAGCTGAACGGCCTCCTCCGTTAGGTTGCGGACGTGGTGAGCAGATGATCGACAAGATGATCGGTTCCGTCATCCCCCTGGCGCGCCTTCCGCTCACGATCGTCGAGGGCATCGAGTCGATCATCGAGCAGGCCCAGCACATCGTGACCCGGGCCGCCGGCATCGCCGACCAGGCCGAGGTCGTCGCGGACCGCGTCGCGCCGATCACCGACCGCATCGAGGCGCTGCTCGACCGCGCCGAGGGCATCCCCGACCGCATCGACGCGCTGCTGACCCGCAGCACCGGCATCGCCGACGCCGTCCACGCCGTCGTCGACGACGCGACAGCGACCCTCACGTCGCTTCGACCCGCCGTCGACGCGATCGCCAGCATCGACCCGGAGGTGCTCGCGAACCTCGTCCCCGAGGCCGTGGAGCTGCTCCCGGCCCTACGCTCCCTGGAGCAGCTCGTCCCGGTCGTCAGCCAGCTCGGTGTCCAGGTCGACCACCTCGACCAGACCATCGCGGCGCTGCTCGGCGGCATTCCGGGCGCGGCCCGGCTGCTGAAGCGCGGAGAGACTGCGCGTCCCGCCCGCTGAGAGGTTGAAGCTGGTCGCCCCCGCGTGCAGCCGGATCACCGGCGCGGCGACCGGCGCCCCTGCCTGCCGGTGCTTGTCGACCGCCTCGACCAGGTAGGAGGCCGACGCGATCACCACCATGATCGTGATCCACGGGATCTTCCCCGTCGCCAGCGCCACGGCCTGCGCCACGAACGACAGCCCGAGGGCCTTGGCGACGGCGCGTTCCACCTGAACAGCCTAGTGACAGGGTGCTGCGGCTCGGTGAGCCGAACGGGTGACGGGCAGACCCCCGCCACGCGGGCATGATCATTCCGAGCGCCGAGGCATGGCCACCACGAGCCATGATCATTCATCCCAGCGGGCCTGGCGTTGTTGCCCCGAGTGCCGCAAGGGTGGGCATCGCTCACTTCCCCCGATGACGGAGCACCGATGACGACTGCGCAGACGCGCGCCGCCACGACCATGGATGGCGCCACCAACCACCTGCTCGACGTGAAGAAGGTCCTGGCCGGCATGGCCGAGACCCGACTCGCCTACCAGCCGATCGTCGACCTCGACCAGGGCCGAGTCGTCGGCTACGAGGCCCTCGCGCGCTTCGGCCCGGGCCATCGTGGGCCGGGCCCGTGGTTCGCCGCCGCGGACTCGGTCGGACGGCTCCCCGAGCTCGAGGCCCTGGTGCTCGAGCAGGCCCTCGACACGCGCGGCTCCGTGCCCGGCGGGTGCTGGTTGTCGATCAACGTCAGTCCCAGCGCCGTCCTCAGCGGGCCGGTGTGGAACGTGCTCAGCGCTGCGGGCGACCTGAGCGGCGTGGTGCTCGAGCTGACCGAGCACGAGCACGTCGCCAACCTCTCGCGCCTGCGGCGTCGCCTCGACACGGTGCGCGAGTCCGGCGGGGTGCTGGCGCTCGACGACGTCGGCGCCGGCTGGTCGGGCCTTCGCCAGGTCGTCGAGCTGCGGCCCGAGATCGTGAAGATCGACCGCTCCCTCGTTGCCCGACTGCACGAGGACCCCGCGCGGGTCGCCGTCGCGGAGCTGCTCAGCAGCTTCACGGAGCGGATCGGCGGCGCGCTGCTGGCGGAGGGGATCGAGCAGCTGGACGAGCTCAGCGCACTTCTGTCCCTGGACGTGCACCTGGGCCAGGGCTACCTGCTCGGACGGCCGCAGTTCGGCTTCTCCAGCGTGCCCGCCCAGGCGGCCGCCATGCTCGCGGGACACAGCCGCGCCGAGCGCCAGGTCGGCAGCTTCGCCGTGCCCGCACCGGCGGCCCGGAGCGTCGTCGCTGTCGGCTTCCTGGCGGACCACCTCCCCGACGTCGCGCTGCTCGTCGACGAGACCCGGGTCGTGGAGGCCCTCTGGCTGCGCAACACAGCGGGGACCGGTCCGAGCGGCTGGACCCGGCCCGCGCTCACCATCCCGAGCTCGACGACCCTGCGAGCAGCCCTGTGCCGAGCCATGGAGCGCGCCGAGTGCTACCGGCTGGACCCCCTGGTCTGCCTGGCCCCGGACGGGTCGGTCGACGGGATCGTCACCATCGACACACTGATCAGCTCGCTGGTCACCGGCCCCACGAGCTGAGCAGGCGCTGCCGGCAGCGCCAGCCACGTGCCATGACGAGAGAAACTGCCGGCCCGGTGCTGCGTCCTAGGGGCATGCGCACCCACCTGGGAGGTCTTGCCGTCGTGCTCTCGCTCGCTGCCTGCGGCACGCAGTCCGGGCAGACGGCGGCCGACTCGCAGGACCCGACGACTGCCAAGCTGCTCGCCGCTGCCGACGCCGCCGCCAAGAGCGACGACGGCGAGGCCAAGCACGTCGAGGCGGTGAAGGCGACGCGCGGCAAGGCCGCCGACCTCACCGGTCACAGCAGCGACAACCAGGACGAGGTCGTCTGGGTCGTGCAGGTCAGCGGTGACCACTACACCTGCGGTGCCTGCTCCGTGCCCGCCGGCGCTCACGCGCCCAGCGGCGACTACCTGACCCTGGTGCTGCGCGCCTCGGACCTCATGGGCACCGATGGCGGCATCGGCCCCAAGGCCACCGACCTCTCGGCCCTCGGGAAGGTCGAGGTCCTTCGGGACTGACTGCCCGAGGATCAGCGACGCCGGCGGCGCTCGCCCTGCGGGACGCGTCGGCGCTGGGGCGTCAGCTGGGCCTCGTCCGTGGACCACGTGGTCACGCCCGCACCACCGATGTGCTTGCGGAGGTAGAGCGCCTCGTCGGCGTGGACGAGCGCCGCGCGCACTCCGTGCTCGTCGACGATCCGCGCGAGGCCGATGGAGACGTCGGCGCCGTACGGCTGGAGCAGCACCTGCGTGCGACGTCGCACCTCCTCGCAGGCGGCCACGGCCTCGTCCGGGTCGCTGGGACGAAGGACGAGGGCGAACTCGTCGCCACCGAGGCGGACAGCAAGGGTGTCGCCCGCGACCGTGTCGACGACCTCCGCAACAGCTCGCAGCACCTCGTCACCGGCGGAGTGGCCCCACTGGTCGTTGACCTCCTTGAACCGGTCGAGGTCGAGGACCGCCAACCAGCCATCGGCGAGCGGTGCCGCGGCGACCGGGTCGTCAAGGACCGCGTCGAGCAGCACGCGGTTGGCGATGCCCGTCAGCGGGTCGCGCGACGCGCTGTGCTCCAGCTCGGCCACGACGGCGAGCGCCGCTGACCGGCTGCCGATCTGCAGGCCGAGGAGCTCCATCGCCTGCACCACCTCGCCCGGGACAGCCGAGCCGCCGGTGCGTCGCGTGACGAGGATGAACCCGACGAGCCGGCGCCCGTCCCTGAGGGGTACGGCGCACAGCGCGCGCACTCCGGCGGAGCTGAGCGCCACCGTGGGACCCGACACGAGGTCGAGGTCCTGTCCTCCGCTGTAGCAGGAGGCCATCGCCTCGACGAGCTCACGCATCGACCCGACCACGCCCCCGTCCAGCGAGCGGAGGAGGCTCTCGTCCGCACCAGCCGCGTCCAGGAGCACCGCGGTCGCTCCGTCGACGGCCCACAGCGCCGCGGTGTCGAAGCCACCGACCTCGAGCGCGGCACGGACGCCGAGCCTCGCGAGGTCGCGCAGCGACTGGGCCTGCGTCACGGAGGGGATGACGCGGCCGAGCCGCAGCAGCACGGAGTCGTTCTCCTCCCCGACGCCGACGACGGCGAGCCGCTCCTCGAGCGCACGTGCTGCCCGCCGCACGTCGGCGATGTCCGCCTCTGTGATGAGTCGCAGGGCGTCGACGTTGAACACGCCGACCACCCGGTCGCCGACGCGGAGCGGGACGGCCATCTCGCTGAGGACCCCGGGCACCGACTGCCGGTAGCGGGGGTCGGCCGTGATGTCGGGGACCAGCACTTCGAGACCCCGCGCGTACGCCGTACCCGTCAGGCCCATGCCGGCCTCGATGCCGTCGAGCACCAACGACTGCCCGTGCCGGGCGATGCAGCGCAGCTGCCCGCCGCGCGCGAGGTAGATGCTGGGGAGCAGCTGCGGGTCGCTCGAGAACGCCGCGATGACGCGCTGGGCCAGCACGTGGGCGTCCGCCGCGCCGCGCACGTCCAGCGCGGCGGGAGCCGTGGCCTGCGCGAGGACACCCGGCACGGGCCAGCACTCGCCCGGCCGGGCGAGCAGGTAGCCCTGCGCCAGGTCGATGCCGAGGTCGCGCAGCACAGCGAGCTCCTCCGGTCGTTCCACTCCCTCGGCGACCGACAGCGCGCCCGACGAGCTGGCCAGCGTGTGCAGCGCCGTGACGACGGCGCGACGCCTCGCGTCGCGGTCGAGGCCGTTCACCAGCGACCGGTCGATCTTCACGTAGGCCGGCCGCAGCTGCAGGACGCTCGCCATGTTGGCGTACCCCGCCCCCACGTCGTCGACCGCGACGAGCGTCCCCTGGGCCTGCCAGGCCCGCAACCGCGGCAGCAGCTGTGCGTAGTCCTCGATCCGGTCGTGCTCCGACAGCTCCAGCACGTGCGCCGGCAGCGCCGCGCGGATCGCCTCGAACCGCGGGTCGAGCAGGGTCGCCGCGCTCACGTTCACGAACAGCGGCAGTCCCCCGGGCGGCGCCCCGAGCTCTACGGCGGCACGCAGGAACGCCAGCTCCAGCTCGTCGCGGACCTCGTACGCCTCGGCCGCCTCCAGCCACTGCGCCGGTCCGCAGCCGAGGTCGTCGACCACCCGCCCCAGCGCCTCGTACCCGGCCACCGCCCCGTCGTAGATCCGCACGAGCGGTTGCACGACGGACCGCACGCCACCCGGTCGGCACGCCGCGCCGACGCCAGAGGGCGGGAGCAGGTCAGGGCTCACCGACAGAGACGTCACCCGGTTGCTATCGGCAGGGCAGGGCTCCGATCCCATTTCGGCCGTGTGAACTTCGCTGCACGCGAGGCTCAGCGGGAGAAGAGGGCCTCGAGCGACGTGGCATCACGGCCGGTCAGCTGCCGCACCCCGTCGGACACGACGGCCAGCTCGCCCGAGCGGACACCGAGGTACGACGTGACCCAGCCCTCGACCTCCCAGTCCTCGGCGAGTCCGCGGCGAGAGGCCCAGGCCTCCTCGACCGTCTCGTCGACGAAGGTCGCGCCGACCAGCGCAGCAGCCTCGGCGAACGTCACGAGGCGCGGGCCGGTGAGGTCGAAGCGCCCGACGATCGACGGGTCGAGCAGCGCAGCGACGGCCGAGGACGCGACGTCGGCGATCGCGACGGGCGCGAACTGCCCGTCCCCGGCGGGCCCGCGGACGACGCCGTCGGCACCCTTCATCAGCGGGAGGAAGTCGGCGTACAGGGAGTCCCTGAGAGCGACGAACGGGATCCCGAGCTCGGCCAGCTTCTCCTCCGTCGCCCAGTGGTGCCGGGCCAGCGTGAAGGTGGCGTCAGGGGCGGCGTTGAGGAACGACGTGTAGACGACCCGCTCCACGCCGGCGGCGGCTACCGCGTCGAGGAAGCGCAAGTGCTGGCCCACCCGGTCCGGGTGCTCCGCCGCCGACACCATGAAGAGCGTCGACACGCCCTCGAGGCCGGCCGGCTCGTCGTAGGAGGACCGCACGACGTCGGCGTAGCCGCTGACCTTCGCCGGGTCACGGACCAGCAGCCGCTGGTCGACGCCACGGTCGCCCAGGGCCGAGGCGACCAAGCCGCCGACCCGACCGGTGGCGCCGGTGACCCCGATCAGACCCATGACACGACCAGCTCGTTGCGCACGCCGAAGCGCTCGAGGTGGCTGCCGATGACGCGCTGGACGCGCTCCAGGGTCTCGGGGTCCGGCGCTTCGGCGCGGAGCACGAGCGAGTCACCGCACTCGAGCAGGCAGGAGCCCTCACCGATCACGATCCGCTGCCCTGCCGCCTCGTCGTGCACCTCCGCCTTGCGGCCGAGGTGGCTGGCGAGCTGCTTGGCGTAGCGGTCGGGGGTGGCGGTGGGGACGTCAGCGGTACTGGTCAGCATGTCCCCCTCAACCATGTTGAGCGTTCAACTGTTCCCGGGATGGAACCCTTCTCGTGCCGATGTGCCTCTACCTCGGGGAAGGAGGTACGACGTGGCTCACGAGGAGGCGTTCACCGCCTTCGCTGCTGCGCGCTACCGCGCGCTCGTGCGCACTGCCTGCCTCCTCGTCGGCGACCGCGGTCACGCCGAGGACCTGGTCCAGACAGCCCTGGTCCGGACCTACGCAGCGTGGGGCCGGCTCGAGGACCCGGCCAACGCTGAGGCCTACGCCCGCAAGACCCTCGTGCGGGCAGCGGGCCGCTGGCGCGCGCGGCGCTGGCGGGGCGAGGTGCCGACCGAGGAGGTCCCGGACAGCACGGCCCCCGAGATGGCCGACCTGCGCGAGCTGCACAGCGCACTGCGTCGGCTGCCAGCCGCTCAGCGGGCCGTCCTCGTGCTCCGCTACTACGACGACCTCACCGAGGCCCAGACCGCTGCAGCCCTCGGCATCAGCGTCGGCACCGTCAAGAGCAGGGCCTCCCGCGCGCTCGCCGCGCTGCGCGAGGACGAGACCGTGGGAGGCCTCCGTGACTGACCTTCGTGACCGACTCGACGAGCTGGCCCGCACCTTCGGCGACGCCGACGTCCCGCCTGACCTGGCGCAGCGCGGGCGCCGGTTCGTCCGACGTCGCAGGGCTGCTGCGGCCGTGACGGCCGCCGTGGCCGTCACCGCCGTCGTCCTCGTGCTCCCCGGGCAGGCGCGGCAGGGACGATCGGCTCCAGCGGTGAACCCGGCTGCGACGGCCCAGAGCCTCGCCAACGGCGGCTGGACGACCGGCAGCGCCTCCCCCGTCACCGACCTGGAACGGCCCACCCTCACCTGGACCGGCAAGGAGGTCCTCGTCGTCGGCGGGGCTCACGACCGGCAGTTCGCTCACGAGAGCGCTGCCTACGACCCCGCTCACGACAGCTGGCGCCGGCTCCGCGACGCCCCCGACCTGATCGGCGTCGGCAACGGCCCGCAGGTCTGGACCGGCGACAGCCTGTTCGTGCTCCAGGGCACGTACGCCCGTGCCATCCGCGACACGACGCCACCGACCCGGGCGCTGCTCTACGACCCGGACGCCGACAGCTGGAGGACCACGCCGGAGCTGCCCCACGCGCTCGACCCGGCGAACAGCACTGCCGTGCTCGTCGACGGCAAGGTGCTCGTCGTCGGCCTCGGTGCGAACGAGAAGGGCACCCACGCCGAGCTCTACGACCCGGCTCACGACAGCTGGCAGGTCGTCGAGCAGGGGCTGCCCACGGACCACGACGCGAACGTCGTCCGGGCCGTGACGACCTCGGACGGGGTCTTCGCCTGGTCGACCTGGGTCGGGTCCAGCAGCAACGAGGGCGACGGGGTCGACGTGCTGCGCTTCCGGGACGGCCACTGGGACGACCTCTCCGAGCGGCTCGCGGACGGCCAGGTCTACGACAGCGTCCTCGTCGCCGAGAGCGGTCGCATCTCGATGTCCCTGGGTCAGCCCTTCTGCCTCCGGTGCTTGCGCCCCGTGATCCCCCGCAGCCCGTCGAAGCTGCTGGACCCGGCGACGCTCACGACGACGGAGCTGCCGGACGCCTACTACCCGAGCGTCTACGGCGACCGGATCTGGACGGGGGCAGCGGAGGTCGCCGTCGAGACCAACCTCGACGAGGGCGGGACGCACCCGTTCTCACCCGGCAGCGCCGCGGTGCGCGATCCCGCAACTGGCTGGGCACCCCTGCCGAAGGCGCCAGTCGTTCCGGTCAGCGAGCCCGTCTGGGCCGGCGATCGCATGATCATCATCGGCACGGGTGCGGTGGCGCTGACCTTCGGCTGAATCTGGTGCGGCTGAGGCAGAGCCAATTCGGCCGACGCGAGGTTAGAGTCCGGCATGGACACGCTGCCGGCGCTGCTGAAGGACGTACCTGCCGCGTTCTGGGACGTCCCCTGGCACGCCGGCCGGTTCCCCGGCGCGGTCCCACGGAGCGAGCTGGCGCTCGGCGCCGACGACAACCTGTTCGCCTACGAGCTGCTGGCGCACTTCGGCAAGCGGATCCCCGACCTGCGGTCGGCCGAGCTGTGGCTCGACAACGACTGGACGCGGGTCGTCCTCGAGCCGCAGCCGCTCGACCTGGTGCTCTTCCACGACCGGCAGCAGGCCTACGGCGCGCACTGCGGCGTCGTCTGCAGCCCGACCGAGGTCGTGCACCTGTGCAAGGAGGTCGGGAAGCCGGCCGTGTGGACGTTCGAGCAGTTCGCCGCGACGCCGCGCTACAGCCACCTGATCGGCTACAAGCGGCCGCTCTAGCCCGCGGCTGGCGGCGGGCCGAGGTAGCCGATGACGTCGAGCACCAGATGGGTCGTAGCGGCGTAGCTGGCGATGACGACCTCCGCCTGCGAGAGGGGTACGACGACGAGACCCGTCACCGAGCGGCCCGAGATCAGGTTCAGCGCCGTGGTGGTGGCGGGTACGCCGACGGTGCTGAGCCGGACGAAGCCCCGGCTCTGCGGGGCGGACGCCGAGACGTCCAGGACCACCGCAACCGCGTCCGACGGGAGGGCGCTGGGGACGACCAGGCCGAGGCCCCCGACGCCGGGCCCTGAGGCGCCGAGGCCGGTGCGGGTGTCGAGGGCGCGCTGCGGCGGGATCGGGCAGTAGGAGCCGCCGGAGCTCGCGGTGTCGAAGTACCCCAGCAGGTCGACGACCACGTCGGTCTTCGCACCGTAGACCCCGAGGGTCACGTGCCCGCCGGTGGTGGACGTGACGGCCAGCCCGGTGGTGGCCCCCGCCCGGTCGTAGTTCAGGGCAGTCGCCGTCGGTGGTGTCCCCGCCTTGCCGAGGCGCACGTAGCCGTTGCCCGCCGGCCGGTCCGCGGTCACGTCGAGGTAGACGCCGGTCGCGGTCGAGGGCACGTCCAGCGCGAGGTCGACCGGTCCGGAGAGCGGCTGCTGCGGGAGGCCCTGACCTGTGCGGGTGTCGGCGACCCGGGTCGGCGTGACCGGGTGCCACTGCGCTCCCCCGCTGCCGAAGTACCCGAGCACGTCGACGACCAGGTCCGTCGCGCTGCCGAGGACCGTGATCGTCACCTGCCGGGAGGCGTCGGCCGTCGTGGTGACGAGCCCGGTCGTGCCGCGACCGGCGCCGTAGTTGAGGGCGGTGGTCTTCGGGGTGGCGCCGGGCGGCCCCACCCGGAGGTAGCCCGCGCCGGCCGCGTCGACGGCCGTCACGTCGAGCTGCACGCCGACGGCGTCGACCGGGACGGAGGCGGGCAGGGTGACGGTCGTCGGGGCGCTGGTCGGACCGGTCGTGCTGCGGGTGTCGAGCACCCGGACGGGCGTGATCGCGGAGTAGCCGCCGCACCCCGTCGTACCGCTGCTCGCTGTCTCGTTCACAGTCGAGGTCGGCGCGCCCCACGTGCCGGCGAGGGCCAGCTTCGCGAGATCGGCGTAGGAGCCGTTGAACCGGTCGAGGTCGACGCCGCCGGTCATCCCCGGCACGGAGCCGCTGTCGGTGTGCTGCCAGAACGTCCACGTCGACCAGCCCGGGATCGCCTTCGGCTGCGCGTTCGCGGTGTAGTTCGCCTCCCACAGCCGGTAGCCGCCGAACGCGGTCGAGTCGCCGGTGAAGGTCGTCCAGTTGTAGGGGTTCGTGTAGAGGACCGGGACCCGGCCCGTCTTGGCCTGCACCTCGTCGAGGAACGCCTTCGCCCAGCCGCGCAGAGCCGACTGGCTGAGGCCGCCGTTGCGCTCGAGGTCGAGCACCGGCGGCAGTGTGCCCGGGACCGTCTGGTCCCCGATGACACCGGCGAAGAAGTCCGCCTGGCCGACGGCGGTGCCCACGCTCGGATCGGCGAAGTGGTAGGCGCCGTGGAACAAGCCGGCCGCAGCCGCGTCGTGCCAGTTCGCGTCGAAGTACGCGTCCTTCGTGATCGTCGCCTGGGTCGCCTTGACGTAGGCGAAGCGCCGTCCCGAGTCCCGGACGGAGCTCCAGTCGATGGCGCCGGCCTCGTTGTCGAAGTGCGCCACGTCGACGCCGTTGACCGTCGAGGTGGCGGCCTGCGCGTGGGGCATCGCGAGGAACGGGAGGAGCAGGAGCAGCAACGGGAGCAGGCGACGCACTCGTCCGACGCTAACCCAGTTCCCGGAGCCGCGCGGGTAGCCTCGACCCGATGAGCAGAGCGGTCCGCAGCACGCCGCTGCTCGCGATCATCTGCCTCGTGGCGATCGCCCTGCGGGCGTACCCGTTCTTCCAGCCGCACACGTTCCTCGGCGTCATGGAGGTCGACGACGGCGTCTACTACGGCGCCTCGCGGATGCTGCTGGACGGGCTCGTCCCCTACCGCGACTTCCTCATCGTGCACCCGCCGGTCACCAGCGTCCTGCTCCTGCCGAGCGCGCTGATCGGGTCGTGGTTCGGCGACCCCGTCGGCCTCGCCTCCGCGCGGGTCCTCATGGTGGCGGTCGGCGTCGCGAACGTGCTGCTCGTGCACCGGCTCGCCCTCAGGCTCCCGGGGGCCTCCCCTCGCGCGGCCCTCGTCGCAGCTGGTTTGTACGCCGTGATGCCCGACTCCGTCGTGGCCGAGCACACCGTGCTGCTCGAGCCGCTGGTCAACCTCTTCTGCCTGCTCGCGGTGCTGGCCCTCGTTCGCGAGCGCGCAGTGCTCGCCGGCGTCCTGCTCGTCGCCGGCGTGGGGTGCAAGGTGTTCGCCGGGGCGTACGTCGTGGCGATCCTCGTCTGGCTGGCGATCAGCCACCGGCGCGCGCTGCTGAGGCCGCTGGTCGTCGGCCTCGCGGTCGGGTCGGCCGTGCTGATCCTGCCGTTCGCGATCACCGACCCGGCGACCGTGTGGCACGACGTGCTGACCACCCAGCTGAGCCGGCCGGCAGACGGGACGCCCGGGGGTCTGGTGCGGGTCCTCGACCCGCGCATCGGGCACCTCCTCTCGGTCCTGGTCTTCCTCGTCCTCGCTGCGGCGGTGCTTTCTCTCCCGGTGTGGTGGGAGCGCCGGCACCCGCAGTCCGCGTACACGCTCTGGCTGCTCGTCGCCGGCATCGGCGGGCTCGCCTTCGCCAACTCCCCGTCGTACTTCCCGCACTACGGCGCGTTCCTCGTGCCACCCATCGCGCTGATCGTCTGCCGGCTCGAGACCCGCCGCGTCGGCGCCGTCGGGCTGGCCGCGCTGGCCCTGGTGTTCACCGGCTTCTCGGTGCACGACGTGACGAGCGACTACACCGGCCAGGGAGACCTCGCGCGGATCCAGGCCGTCATGCCGGAGGGGTCGTGCGTCTTCTACGAGGCCATCTCGCTGGCCGTCGCCGCCGACCGCCTCATCGCCCCGTCGAAGACCTGCCCCTCCTGGATCGACGGGCGTGGTGTCGCGCTGACGCAGAGCACGGACTGGCCGCACGAGAAGCCCTTCTACCCGCAGGGCTTCGTCGCCGACGAGCAGTGGCAGCGCGACACGGTGAAGCAGCTCGAGAAGGCCGACTTCCTGCTGCTCTACCGGTCGCCGGACGAGACCGACGAGTGGAACGCCACGACGCGGGCCTATGCCAACGAGCACTTCCACCGGGTCTTCGCGAGCCACGTCGGCCGCGTCGACGCCGAGGTCTGGGCCCGCCGCTGAGCCCTCCCGCGAACGGTCAGCAGTGGTTCTTGGGGAGCCAGCTGCTGGTGATCGTCACGGCTCCCGTTGCTTTCAGCCGCAGCCAGCGGCCGTAGGGCTCGATGCAGCCCTTCCCCGTGAGGGACAGCCACCGGTTCCAGCGGATCCGGACCACGCGCTCCGCTGGCCCGGGTCCGACGACGAGTCCCTGACGGGAGGCGGAGACGAGACCGTCGACGATCGGGGGGCCGGCATCGACGCGCCAGACCGTCCAGTCGTCGTCCTGCCACACCCGCGTCAGCCCCTCGAGCGGCTTGGCGAGCAGCGCCGCCTCGCGGGTCGCGCCGAGGTCGAGCGATCCGTGCCGGGGCAGCGCCACGTGATCGACGGCGTTGTCGCGGAGCCACGCGAGGTAGTTCGCAGCAGTGAGGGATCCCTTGTAGAACAGCGGGTTGCGGGCGACATCGACCTGCCGGGCCCAGCCACGGGCGAGCAGCAGACCCGTCGTGACGTCGGCGTGGTCACGAGGGGCGACGACCTCGGCGCGCACCGAGCCGAGGGACCGGAGCTCGGCGGTCACGGCGGCCATCGGTAGGCGCGACACGGACAGGTCGCCCTGGAGCGGCGCGAGCTGCCAGACCAGGCAGCCCACGAGGGCGAGCGGCACCAACCGCCTCCTCGACGTGGCGAGCAGGACGGGTCCGGCGAGCAGGAGCGGGAACCGCTGCACGTTGCTGCCGAACGGGTCGCTCGACAGCGCCAGCACGATCGTGAGCAGAAGCAGCAGGGCGGCACCGGTGCGGACCAGCGGGTCCTGGGTCAGCACGACCACGGTCAGCAGGACGAGCAGCGTCAGCAGGGCCGACCGCAGCGGGAACGGCTGGACGCCGCCGTCGCCGAACAGCCAGGCCAGCAGCGCGGTGGGCGCCAGCGACCCCCAGACGAGCCGTGGACCTCGCGGTCGCCGGTGGAGCCAGAGCACCAGGCCGACCAGGCCGAGGAACGCCGCCGCGACGGGGCTCACCAGAGCGGTGAGCACCGCGAGGGAGCCGGAGCGCCAGCGCACCGCCGCGAGCGCCACGACCAGTCCGAGCGCGAACGTCACCCGTCCGCTCGCGACGTCGGCCACCACGAAGAGGGCACCCAAGAGCGCGGCCGGCACCGTCCGGAGGAACCCGCCCAGCAGGACCGCACCGAGGACGGCAGCCACCACGCCGGACAGCGCGACCCCGAGCAGCGACAACACCCACGGCGACAGCACGGAGTAGCCGGGTGCGGTCGTGCCGCCGTACCAGGAGAGGTCGACCGGCCACGCGAAGTGCGTGCGCGCCTCCTGCGCGGCGAGGTCCGTGCCCGAGTGCGGGGCGAGCACCAGGTGCAGCAGCGACAGGACGAGCGCCGCCGCGGCGGCGAGGCGCTCAGGCCGTGTCAGCGAGCAGCTCCTGCAGCGCCTCGAGGCACACCTCCGGCGCCTCCTCGACGACGAAGTGCCCGACCTTGGGGACCGTGATCATCGAGCAGTCGGACCCGAGGTCCTTCTGCACCGACTCCCCCACCCACACCGGCAGCACCGGATCGGCAGCGCCCCAGAGCACCAGCATCCGCTCGGCGCGGACGGTCGGCGGCTTCGGCTCGCTGCGGCGCGTGACCGACGCCGCGAGCCGCGGCCGAGCGACCGCGCGGTAGTAGCCGAGCATCGCCTTGACCCGCCCGGGGTCGGTGTAGGCGGCGGTGTACTCGGCCTTCACCTCCGCGTCGAGCCGGCGGTCGCCCTTCCACGCCAGACCGAGCATGACGTCGACGATCCGCGGTCCGCCGAGCCGGAAGAGCAGCTCGGGGGCGACCGGCAGGGCGAAGAAGGGAATGTGGGCGGCGCGGACGGCCGGCACCTTGCGGAAGGGCGCGTTCGCGACGACGAGGGACCGGAACCGGTCGGGGAAGGCCCCGACCATCGCGAGGGCCAGCGAGCCGCCCCAGTCGTGCCCGACCAGGTCGATGCGCTGCCCGGGAAGCTCGACGTCGAGCAGCGCCATCAGCTGGCCGACGACGGAGGGCACGTCGAACGGGCCGCTGTAGGCGGAGCCGCCGAGGCCGGGCAGGTCGGGGCAGAGCACCCGGCGACCGTCGGCCAGCCCGGGCGCGATGTCCTTCCACGCCGACGACGTCTCGGGAACGCCGTGCAGCAGCACGATCGGCGTCCCGTCGCCGGAGCCGTGCTCGCGCAGCAGGAAGCGGGTCTCGGCGACCGGCACGTTGCGGACTGTCGTCATGCGTAGAACGCCCTCTCCACGACGTCACGGGCCTGCTGCCCGAGGTGCCGGTAGTGATCCAGGAACTGCCCCTGGGCCTCCGCAGGGTAACCAAGCGCTCGCGCCACACCCGCGAGCTCCCTGCCCTCCTTGGGCAGCGACTCGACGGGCTTGCCGCGGACCAGCACGAGGATGTCCCGGATGCGGGAGGTGAGGGTCCAGGCCTCCTCCAGGACGCGGGCGTCCTCGCGGTCGAGCAGCCCGGCGTCGGACGCGGCGCGCAGGGCCGGGACCGTCATCGGCGTACGCAGCGACGGCACCTCGGCGCCGTGCTGCAGCTGGAGCAGCTGCACCGTCCACTCGACGTCGGCGAGACCACCGCGCCCGATCTTGAGGGCCAGCCACGGGTCGGCGCCCTTGGGCAGCCGCTCCTGCTCGACGCGTCGCTTGATGCGGCGGATCTCGGTGAGGTGCTCCTCGGCCAGACCGCCTGCGGGATAGCGGATCTCGTCCACCATCGCGAGGAACCGAGCGGTCAGGTCCGTGTCTCCCGCCAAGGGGGCCGCGCGCAGCAGCGCCTGCGCCTCCCAGACGTGCGACCAGCGCGCGTAGTAGGCCTGGTACGACGACAGCGACCGGGTCAGAGGGCCCTGCCGCCCCTCCGGCCGCAGGTCGGCGTCGACGAGCAGCGGCGGGTCGGGGGCGGGCAGCGCGAGCAGCCGGCGCAGCTCGTTCGCGACGTCGTGGGCGACGCCCGCTGCGTCGGACTCGGTGGCTCCCTCGACCGGCTCGTGGACGAACAGCACGTCCGCGTCGGAGCCGTACCCCTGCTCGCGACCGCCGAGCCGTCCCATCGCGATGACCGCCATCCGCATCGGCAGCGGCTCGCGGCGCTCGGCCTCGACCTTGCGCTGCGCGATCTCCAGGGCTGCCGCGACCGTGGCGCCGCTCACGTCGGAGAGGGCGTTGCCGACGGCCGTGGCCTTGCGCAGCAGGTCGGCGCAGGCGATGCGGAGCAGCTCGTAGCGGCGCAGCGACCGGACCGCGACCGCCGTCGCCTCCCAGTCCTCCCGACGCCGTGCCACCGCGAGGAACGCCTGGTCGAGGGACTCGCGCGACCGCGGGACGAGCTCCTCGTCCGACCCGAGGACGCGGACGGCGTCCGGGGCGCGGACGAACAGGTCGGCGGCGTAGCGGCTGGTGGCCAGCAGCCGCGCCAGCCGCTCCGCGGCCTCGCCCTCGTCCCGGAGCAGCCGCAGGTACCAGGGGGTGGTGCCGAGCGCGTCGGACACCTTGCGGTACGACAGCAGCCCCGCGTCCGGGTCCGGGGCATCCGCGAACCAGCCGAGCATCGCCGGCAGCAGCGTCTGCTGGATCGACGCCCGCCGCGACACGCCCTCGGTCAGCGCCTCGAGGTGCCGAAGCGCGGTCTTGGGGTCGTGGAAGCCCAGGGCCACCAGGCGTTCCCGGGCCTGCTCCGGGGTCAGCCGCACATCGGCCGCCGGCAGCCGGGCCACGGCGGAGAGCAGCGGCCGGTAGAACAGCTTCTCGTGCAGCCGGCGCACCTCGCGCTGGTGCCCGTACCTCTCCCGCCGGAACAGCGGGAGGACGTCGCCGCGGTAGCCCATCGACCGCGCCAGACGACGCAGCCCGTCCTCGTCCGACTCCGGCGGCAGCAGGTGCGTGCGGCGGAGCCGGTGCAGCTGCAGCCGGTGCTCGACGCCGCGCAGCCAGCGGTAGGCCATGGCAAGGTGCCGGGCGTCCTCGCGCCCGACGTAGCCGCCGGCCGCCAGCTGGTCGAGCGCCGTCAGGGTGGTGCCGGAGCGGACCGTGTCGTCGACGCGGCCGTGCACCAGCTGGAGCAGCTGCACGGAGAACTCGACGTCGCGCAGCCCGCCCGGCCCGAGCTTCACCTCGCGGTCGGCCGTGTCGCCACGCAGCGTGCCCTCGACCCGGCGCCGCATCGCCTGCACGTCCTCCACGAAACCGGGTCGCTCCCCCGCCGACCAGATCAGCGGCGCCACCAGGTCGCAGTAGTCCTGACCGAGCTTCAGGTCGCCGGCGACGGGCCGTGCCTTGAGCAGCGCCTGGAACTCCCAGGTCTTGGCCCAGCGCTGGTAGTAGGCGGCGTGGCTGGCGAGCGTCCGCACGAGCGGACCTGCCTTGCCCTCGGGTCGCAGAGCGGCATCGACCGGCCAGGCCACCTCGCCGCAGACCTGCATCATCCGGCTCGCCAGCTGCGTCGCCGAGTGCAGCGCCGCCTGCTCGTCGGCCCCCTCGTCTGGCTCCGCGACGAAGACGACGTCGACGTCGCTGACGTAGTTGAGCTCGCGCCCTCCGCACTTGCCCATCCCGATGACCGCGAGGCGCACCTGCGCCGCGTCCTCGGGCAGGCCGGCCCGGGCGACCGCCAGCCCCGCCGACAGGCAGGCCGCCGCGAGGTCCGCCAGCTCGGCGGCGACGTCCTCGACCGCCATCGTCCCGGAGAGATCCCGGGCAGCAAGGGCGACCAGGCAGCGGCGGTACGCCGAGCGCAGCGCCTTCACGGGATCGGCGACGGTCGCGACGGCCCCGCCCGTCCCCCAC
Organism: uncultured Frankiales bacterium; assembly: GCA_966212015.1. GTDB lineage: Bacteria > Actinomycetota > Actinomycetes > Mycobacteriales > SCTD01 > RYN-111. The sequence goes on from CBIHPE010000055.1 coordinate 17,908, forward strand.
GGGAGCGCCTCCTTCGGATCGGCGCCGACGGCGTCGAGCAGCTGCCGCTGCAGGCCGAACAGCGAGGGCCGCACCGACGTGACGTCGTCGTCCGCGAGGACGTACCAGTCGTCCGGGTGCGCCACCAGGTGGTCGCCGAGGGCCGTGCTCGTCCCGATCACGCTGAGCAGCCGCTGCCGCAGCCCCTCCCGTTCCCGCAACCCCTCCAGCAGCTCGGTCGGGTGGTGGGCCACCTGCACCAGCCGGGCCAGGGTCGCGGCGGCGAGGGTCGGGTCAGGGGTCTCACCCAGGGCCGCCACGACCACCTCAGCACCCTCGTCGACGGGGTGCCCGTCGGCCCACAGCCGCGCCACGGCCAGCGCCTCGGCGGCCACCCTCGGTTCGGGGAACCCGAGCCGGATCAGCCGCCCGACCTCGGTCACCCGCTCCGTCACACCGCAACTGAACCAGACGGCGGAGCCTGGGGTGATCGAACACGCTATGCAGCCCGAGATTGCCTGCAAAATAAGGGAAGTAGTTCTGCACGACCATTCCGTTCGAACGCGCTTTCGAGTAGTCTGAAGGGGATGAAGAACGACGCCGCGCCCCTGACCTCCTGGTCCGCGCGCCGACGTCTGCCACGGGACCAACCTCGACGAGACCGACCTCGCGGCTCTGGTCGAGTCCTCCCTCGACGCGAGCCTGGGCATGCTGTTCACCGCCACGCCGCGCGAGGAGCTCGACGAGATCGGCCGCTTCCAGCGGCTCGCCGACCAGGCCTGGGCCGGGCAGGTCCGGGCGATCGTCGCCGCCTACAACCGCTGCCCGCAGGAGCAGCGCGAGTTCGCCGCCGACGAGGTCGCCCTCGCCCTCGGCGTCTCCCCCACCGCCGGCAGCCGGCTGCTCGCCGCTCGACGTCGCGGGCCTGCCCGGCCTGCTCGAGTCCGTCGAGAACGGTGCCCTCACCCAGCGCCACGCCCTGGCCGTCGTGCGCGAGCTCGGTCTCGTCGACCTGACCTCGGAGCAGCGCCATGCCGTGACGCTGATGGCCCTCGCCCGCTACGCCGGGCAGACCCCTGGCGAGCTCGCCCGGGTCGTCGCCCGGCTCGTCCTCACCGTCGACCTCGCCGCCGCCCAGGCCCGCCGCGACAGGGCCACCCTCGGCCGCCGCGTCGACCTCCGCGCCGACACCGACGGGCAAGCGATCCTCTCGGCCCGCGGGCCGATCGAGACGATCGCCGCCATCAAGGCGCGCCTGTCCGCCGAGCTCAACGACCAGCAGCTCGACGTCGACGACCCGCGCACTCGCGACCAGCGGGAGTTCGACCTGCTCGCCGACCTCCTCACCAGCGGCACCGTCGACGGCCAGCCGGTCGTCGACTACTCGGTCGCCGTCATCGTGCCCTTCTCCACCGCCGACGGAGGTGACCTCGAGCTCGGCGAGATCCCCGGCCTCGGACCGATCCTGCCCGCCACCGCCCGCGACCTCTTCCGCCAGGCCGATCACCTCACCCAGGTCGTCGTCGACGACCGTGGCTGCGTCCTCGCCGTCTCCGACCTGTTCGCCGGCCGCCTCCGCGCCGCCCGCGAGGCCTTCAACGCCTTCAACTCCTTCAACTCCTTCGATGCCACGACGCTGACCCGCTCGACCGGCTCGCCACCGCGCCAAGCAGACCAGCTTCGACGTCGAGCTCACCGACGAAGGACACCTCTGGACAACCCGCGGCGGCTGGCAGTTCCTCCGAAGGCCCAAGGGCTGCTGACCCTCCCCTCAGGACGCCCGCCCAACCGACCACCCCGTCGACACCGCTGAACCCGAACGACCAACCCGGTCGCTCGGGAGTCAGTCATGTGCAGAAGCGGCACTTCCTCAACACCGTCGGCTACGACGTCCTGCGTGGAGCTTGAATTGCTAGCCACGCAGTTCCTTGCCTC